>JAZUNN010000023.1:0-44421 GCA_045604155.1 Acutalibacteraceae bacterium | reverse complement strand
TCTTTATATGGATTTCTTTAAGTTTTTCTTTTTGATAGCTCATAAGAGTTTCTGGAATTCCTACGCCGTTTCTAGCATCTACATAAGCATTTTTGGCTAATAAGAAATCACTATAAGTGTAATAATTATTCATATTATACGCTCCTATTGACCGAATTTTGACGAGTGAATATTTTACCTGCTTTTTAATGTATTAGGTAATTGAATATGTTAATATGGTCGTCCATTGATGTAAATGACTAATTTGCTTGTAATCTGTGTACATACCCAAGAAATGAAATACCCTATTGCAAAGAAAATTACAAATGCCACGCCGGCAGAACAATCGTCACCCACAGCACTACCGAATTCACACAAGCCCTTTGTTGAGAAAAATACAAATATTATATTGGCAAGGATAGATGCTATAGGTGGAAGGTATGCATATATTTTTGATTTAAAAACCAAAGCTCCAATAGTGGATAAAGTAACGTCTAAAAAAAGCAATAAGTAAAATGATAAAACAGAACCAGAAGAATTTAATATTTCGTAACTGATGCTGTTTGTAATTACATACCTAAAATAAAAGAAATTATATACTAAAAAAAGCAGAAGGAATCCAATCCTCGCAACAATTCTAATATTTTTATTTCGTATCTCAATTTTTTGAATTGAAGCTAATTCTTCCATAGCTTGATGTTCAATTTCTTTTTTCCTTATACTATCTTCAACTCTATATGCCTGTACCTTTTGTGTGTAGGAATTCCATGTATTCGCCAAGTCGAATTTTTTGTTTTTAGGTGCGGTCGTAAGTGCATTTTCGCAGTCGAATTCAGCGTCGTTAAGTGCTGAGTCAGATATATCCAAGTAAGTAAAGTTTTTAGTTGTAGAAAAAACTTTTCCCCAGTGTCCTCTGTAATCGTTGGGATAGTCATTTGCAAGCTGCTTATATATAGATAATGCTTCATCATAGTTACCAAACTTGATATATGCTTCAGCTTTGTTTATTATATTTTGAATTAATTCTTCTACATGATTTTTAGGTGCAGCGTGAGGATTGACGTTTGTAGAATTACAGTATTCACAAATAATGTATTTTTCATCAGAATCAACATTTAGAACAGCACCACAGCTTGAGCATTTCAATGTTTCCATAATATTTCTCCTACCATTAGTCAATTATAAGTATACTAATGTATTTAAAATATGTCAATAATTACTTTACTATGTATACAAATAATTGACTGTCGGGGGTCTCAAGATGGTGTGGGCATTGAATGAAAGGATAAGGCAGCTTCGGGCTCAGCATGGCATAAGCCAAGTGGAATTTGCGGCGAAAATGGGCGTGACAAAGCAATGTGCATCAAACTGGGAGAATGATAATGTTTTGCCTTCTATCGAGATGCTGTGCAAGATCGCAGATTATTTCAAGGTTTCCACCGATTTCCTTCTTGGCAGGAGCGCTCACAGTGCTATCGACGCAAGCGGTCTGACGGAAGAACAGTATGCTCATATTGTTCTGCTGATACGTGACATGGAGAAATTGAATCAAATAGCAGAAAAAGAGTAAAATCAATTCTTGGCTCCCTCGTCAGAGGGAGCTTTTTATTCAACAAAATTCATTTTATATGTAAGATTTCTCATTGATTTCATAGTAAATTAATGAAGGAGGTGACAGCATGGAGGACGAAAAGATAATTGATTTGTTCAACCTGCGGTCGGAGGATGCAATAAATCACCTTGGCGAAAAATACGGAGCCTTGTGCATGAGCATTGCACGGAACATCCTCAGAAATGAAAGTGACGCTCAGGAATGCGTTAACGATGCATATCTGGGTGCGTGGGAAAGCATTCCTCCGCAGAAACCCGATCCGCTGTCAGCGTATATCTGTAAAATTGTCCGCAATATCAGCACAGCACGTTATCACAAAAACACTGCACAGAAGCGAAACAGCCATTACGACGCAGCTCTTGATGAGCTTGCAGATTGTATTTCTGATGTAAACAGTGATAACAGCATATCCGCAAAGGAGCTGACGAAAGCACTTGATGCTTTTCTTGCCACTCTCAGCAAGGAAAACAGAGTAATATTTCTGCGCAGGTACTGGTTTGGTGACTCGGTTGAAGCTATTGCCCGCAGAATGAAATCAGGCAAAAACAGCATTTCCGTAAGACTCCATCGAGTGCGGGAAAAGTTGCGCAGTTATCTTGAAAAGGAGGGTTTTGAAATATGAAAAAGGAGATAATATCAGAAGCTCTGAACGACATTTCCGAAAATTACATAGCAGAAGCCGCAGAATACAGAAAAAAGAGTATCATAAAAATAGCGGCAGCGGTCAGTGCGGCAGTGCTGGCGCTGGTTGTGGGTGTGATTATTATTGCAGGCAGAGGGAATGAGCCGAAAATGCTTTCTCAGTCTGACTCATCATACGGCATCTGCATAAACACTGATGACATAAGCATGGCCATGGCTGACATGGACATTCAGATTGAATGGTACGAGATTGAAAACATCAGCGATGAGGTAAAACAAAGCTTTGAAGACAGAGTCGGTGAATCCCCTGAAGCATTTTTCTCACGCCTGCCTGAGAATTTCACAGTTACAAAATTGTGGTCATATCTCGCAAGACATGATGAAAACGGAGTAAGACACGAGGACTACCGACCCTACGACTACAGAATGGAGATAAAATCTCCTGCAGGCGGCAGAATCCGCCTGGCGGTCTGCTGCAAGGACAATCCGCTGAGGGATTGCATTATAGTCTGCGATAACGCAAGGCCTTCATACATCAACGACACAGAACTGTATATATACAAATTTGGCGAGAGCTATTTCACCTGCTTTGAAAGCGGCGGAAAATACTATGATATTGAAGGAGAAAGTATCAGCGAAGAAGAATTGGTAAAACTGATAAGCAGCCTGACGACAGAAAACGAATAAGTAAACCCGCCCCGTGATACGGGGCGGGTTTTCACATAATTACCGAATAATAACCTCATATATACATTGTGCAGCATTTATCAATTCATTCAGAAAAAACAGTACATTCACACAAAAGCATCACATTGCACAAAAAGAAGAACAATAAATCAACATTTATGACACTTGAAATAATAAGAACAATGTAATATACTGAATTTCAGAATGGAAAGTAAGCGCTTCCAACACAAAAGGGGGAGAACATAATGGCAAAGAATAAACCTGCACAGGACACTTTCACACTGTGTGCCGAGCTGCTTGGATCAATGTCCAATATGTTTGACGCACGAGATCAGTACACAGAGAATCATTCTCAGAGAATAATGCAGATGGCAATCAATATCTGCGAAACAATGAATGTTCCGAGGGACAGTATCAGTGCTATTGCTCTTGCAGCAATGGTACACGATATCGGAAACATCGGAATTCCCGTTGCAATCCTCAATAAGAATGCACAGCTTACCTCTGACGAATGGAAGATAGTCTGCGAGCATCCCAACATCGGTGCAGACCTTGTTGAAAAGTTTGCAGGTCTTGATGATATTGCAGAAATCGTTCGACACCATCATGAGCGCTGGAACGGACTGGGATACCCCGCACGTCTGAAGGAGAATCAGATTCCCTTCGGAGCAAGAGTCCTTTCGCTGTGCGAATCCGTGGACGCAATGCTCAGCTACCGTCCTTACAGAAAGAATATGCTTGTAACAGAAGCAAAGGCAGATATACAGAAGAATGCAGGCGTCATGTATGACCCCTCCATTGCCAAGGTACTTCTTGACAACTGGGAAGCAATCATTTCGCCCATCAAGTTTATCTGAGTATTGATAATGAATACCGGGCTGTCTGTCAGTCCGGTATTTTTGCCGTCCTGACAAAAGAACAAAAACAACACTTTGCACTACGGATGCAGACGCAAGCCTTGACAATATATCGGAAGATACGATATAATTCCTGTATGGAATGTAATCAATGAAAAAATCGGAGGGAACGGAATGTTTTGCGATAATTGCGGCGGCCGGATAAAATACTGAAAACCATAACAGGAGGAATATTATAATGTTCTGTAAAAACTGTGGACACGAATTGAAGGAAAGCGCAAAATTCTGCGCAAGCTGCGGATGGGCTGTAAGCACAGGAGAGCTGAGCGATGCTCATGACAACCAGACTCAGGTGACAGAGGATAAGGTGACAACCATCGATCCGAAGCCCGCAGAGAGAATTCCCGCTGCACCTAAGCCTGCAAAGGTACAGAGCGGCGAGAAAAAGTCACTGCCCATCACAACCATAGTAATTGCAATTCTTGCAGCTGTTGTTGTGCTTCTGGGTGTGCTTATCATAATTCTTGCAGCCGACAGCTGCAGCGCAGACAAGCCTTCTGACGAGGAAATATCCTCCTATGTTGATGATGCAGAGGATGAGTACTGGGAAGTAGTGACCGGAGCAGATATTATGATGTCCGACAGTGATTGGTATTACGACGATTATTATGTTGCTGATGTATCGATGACAGATGCTTGATGGTAATAATAACCGATACGAATAACAGGGAGTGAATACAATGTTTTGTGCTAATTGCGGAAATGAAATTCAAAAGGAAAATGCAAAATTCTGTCCCTGTTGCGGTAATAAAATGCCGAATAAAGAACCCGCTGCTGTAAATTATGCAGAAACACCTGCATATGCGCTCGAAGCCGCTGCGCCTGCAGCAAAAAAGCCATTATCACCGGGAGTGGTATTTGGTGTAACAATCGGCGTGGGAGTTCTGATTATAATTCTGATAGCATTTCTGTTAATAAGACCGTACTGTGCTGCAGCGATTAAAGAAAGTGAATCTTCGGACCATTCTTATGTCGTTGGATACAATGATGACTCAGTAATCGCCGATTCGTGGGATGATGACGATGTTTTGGACGTATATGATGATTCATATGATAACAGTTACATCTATGACGACGATGACAACGAATATACCTATTTCGATTATGATGATCACGATCCCTCTGATGATTATGCCGATTACGACGGTGACGGAGATTATGACTGGGAAGACGCAATGAATGAAGAGTGGAGTGAAATGCTGGAGGAAAACGGCATTTCCGAAGAGGAATTTGAAGATTATCTGGAAAATTTCGACTGGGATGATGTCGATTGGGACGACTATTATTAATAGTCGTACTGTGTGAATTTTACTGATTCAGGGAGTGAATACAATGTTTTGTGCTAATTGCGGAAAAAACAATAAAGAGGGAGCAAAGTTCTGCCTTGCCTGCGGAAACAGACTTGAAGCAAAGAAAGAAGAAGTGCCTGCAAATGAGCCTGTATATGCAGAGCCTACTCAGATAGAGCCTGCACCGATTCCTCAGCCGCAGGTTCAGAAGCCTTCGCAGTCTGAGCACGACACACAAATACTTAATCATAATTATGAGGAAGACTACGGAAATGATTACTACAATCAGGGCGATGAGTATGCTCCCATTTCTGAATATGATACTGTCAATGCGGAAACAAACGAAGGTACAAAATACTGGATAATCGTTGGCGTTCTTGCATTTGTTGCCATTGTGCTCGGCGCAGTGCTTGGAATCATACTGTTCACTTCTTTCTGATTTAAAACAACCTTTTTCACCAGACAGATCAATCAAAGCTCCGATGGGTTTCATCGGAGCTTTTTCATATTTTCTACACTTCGCAGTGAAGATGGGTATATTGTGGTTTATGATGGGGTAAACAGGCGTAAAACCACAATATATAGGGCACAGAGGCCGCATGATGCGACACATAACGGCTCTTTGCGATGACAGGGTGCAGCATTCACCACAACTCACCTGAAAATAACGGAATATGATGTGCTGCGATGTAGTGTAAAATACAATATCTTGTGATTTATGCCCATTGTCCAAAATGCAGACCGATGGTATAATCTCAACGGATCTGAGGAACGGAGGAATGACAGATGGAAAACAGACGGGCAGAGTGCAGAATGGAAAAAGTTTTCTGTATGCTGGAAAGTCCCCGGAAAGAGGGACAGCCTTTCGGAATAAAGGTGTATTCTGTTGAGGGTAAGCGACCCTGCTGTGTTCTTCGTGCGGAAGGAAGCCGCACATATGCAGAGGCATTTCTCGAAATGATCCGAAAAGGGGGACATCCTTCGGAAAAGGCGGTCCGTAAGGAGTCTGACCCATACAAAAAAGCAGGTGTGTGACCTGCAGATGTGGACGGAACGATTAAGAAAGCAGGCTGTGCAGATGGCACAGCCTGCTTTCGCTTTGCCTGCATTTTTGCAATCGAAGGCTCTGCGTGACAAAACCAAACCACACCCTTGCCTCCCCAATGTCAGAGCAATGCCTCGCCCCACCACTCGCCTCCCCATGTCAGGCAGAACTTCACACCACCACTCGCCTCCCCTTGTCAGGAAGAGCTTCACCCCACACCCATGCCTCCCCTTGTCAGGGGAGGTGGCTTTGCCGTAAGGCAATAACGGAGGGGTAGTCAACGGAGGGGTAGTCAGAAAAATCATGATCTTCTCTAATAACTGAACTCTATCCGGTTATATGTGCTTTTCTTTGCTTGCCCAAAGCAAAGCACCAAAAGAAAGGGCCTCAAAGGGGAGAGAGTTTCAACTCTCTCTCCCCTTTGAAATCCCCACTCTCAATGACCAAAGGGGTATATACTCATCCGACAGAGGTACATTGTATCGCTGCCCCCTTTGGAATCCTCAATCGGAGGATGCCGCCTGTAATGTTTTCTGAAATCTGAACTGTTTTAAGAATTTGCCGCCGTACCTTTGCAAACGCTGCACAGATGTTATTCCCATCGCAGGGGAAGATATTATCCTCCCGCATTAAACCTTCACACTGAACATCAACCCTTCTTTTCTCATTTCAATTTTTCATTGCAACATATGGTATTTTGTAGTACAATCAGGAAAACAATATACAAAGGAAGATAACTATGCTTGGAATCATTACTGCGATGGATGTTGAGCTGGAGCTCATTACCGCTGCGATGAAAATAGAGGAGGAAGTCACCGTAGGCGGACTTACCTTCAAAAAAGGAACTCTCGGAAAAACCGAGGCAGTGGCAGTCATCTGCGGCATAGGCAAGGTTGCCGCCGCCATGACTGCACAGATACTCATAAGTGTTTTCGGTGTCACCGAAATAGTAAATACAGGCATCGCAGGCTCCGTTTCACCCGACCTGCATCAGGGCGAGGTTGTAATCGCAAAGGACTTTGTCCAGCATGATGTTGATACATCTCCCTTAGGCGACCCCATAGGACTTGTATCGGGCATAAACCGTATTGATTTCCCCTGCGACGAAGCCCTGCGCAAGGTGCTTTTCACCGCTGCAGAAAAGAGCGGCAAAGCAAAGGTGCGAGAGGGCAGAATCGCCACAGGCGACCAGTTTATAGCAAACCGTGACAAGGCAAAGTGGATAGCCGATACCTTCGGTGCAATCTCCTGCGAGATGGAGGGCGGAGCCATAGCTCACGTCTGCTTCGTTGCAGGTGTGCCCTTTGCCGCAGTGCGCTGCATTTCCGACGATGCAGGGGACGGCATGACATATCAGGAGCTTCGCACCTACACCGCACACATAAGCTCTGATATAATTCTGTCCGCCTTCATGGCAGAGGGGGAATAAGGCTTGAATATTCTCTGCATAGGTGACGTAACGGGCAGCGCTGCAACGGATTTTCTCCGCTCAAAGCTTCCCTCACTCAAACGGCTCAAAAAAATTGAGCTTGTCATAGCAAACGGCGAAAACTCCGCCGACACAAACGGCATTACACCCGACTCGGCAGATGCCCTTTTCCGCTGCGGAGTTGACGTTATTACAACGGGCAACCATTCCTTCCAGCGCAAGGAAAGCTACGACCTCTATGAAGAAAACCCCATGGTCGTCCGCCCTGCAAATTATCCCGACAAAGCACCGGGAGTGGGTTTCTGTGACGTGGATATGGGCAGACTTAAAGTAAGAGTCATAAATCTGCTTGGAGTTGTGGACCTTCCGCCTCTCGATTGTCCCTTTGCAACGGCAAAACGTCTTGTGGACGAGTCCGATGCAAGGATAAAGATAATCGACTTCCATGCCGAGGCGACGGGGGAAAAACGTGCACTTGCATTCTATCTTGACGGTCAGGTCAGTGCTGTTTTCGGCACCCACACCCATGTCCAGACAGCCGATGCCCAGGTGCTGCCCAAAGGCACGGGCTATATAACCGACGTCGGCATGACAGGCGCTGTACAATCCTGTCTGGGAGTAAAGGCCGAAGCGGCCATTGAACGGATGATGACAAAAATGCCCACCCGCCTGCTTTACGAAACAGAGGGTGAGCAGATGATAAACGCCATTCTCTTTGAAATAGACGAGAAAACGGGAAAATGCATAAGCGTCGAAAGGCTCGATATCCGCTGACTTGACGAAAAAGACGTATTAGGCTATTATTTACATATATTGAAAGGAGAGTATATCATGAGGATTTGCAATTTACGCAGAATCATTGCAGCTCTTTTAGTCACCGTAATGCTCTGCGGTGTACTTGGAGCCTGCACACCTGAGGATCTTGACACACTCAACGCAATGTTTGAGGATCTCTATTCCTCCAGTGATAACTTAAGCTTTGGTTTCCAGACAGAGCAGGACACCGTTATCACAGGTGATACGGAGAATCTCCCCGAATCGGGAATCACACTGGATGAGCTTATGACCAATCTCAACGAGGAGAGAAAGAACGATGTGCGCACCAATATCAGCGATGCCGACATCTTCCTTCCCGACTATGAGTCCGATGAATTTCAGGCAATAGAATTCTCCGAGGAGGAGCTTGACCTTCTCACAACCCCCAACTATGAGGATTCAGGCAGCCTGACAATGGAAGAAATCGAAAACGACGTTGACTATCTTTTCAGAATCCTGAAAACCTCCTATGCACCCTATGAATATTTCGGCGGCGACGAGGTTTTCAACAAGGCAAAGGAAGATATCCTGAACGAAGTCCACAGCTATACCGCAATAAGCACCGGTAAGTTTGAGAGCATAATCATGGACAACCTGAGCTTCATGATGGACTCACATTTCTCTCTGAATATGTATTCAGGTGTTGATTTTGCCGAGCAGGTTTATTATTACGATTCCGAAAAAAGAGAGCTTCGCACTGATGACAAGGGCTATTTCCTTGTAGTTGACGGCGTAAAATACTATGTCGATGAAAGTGACGAAGAGTATCTGAAGCTTACCGTCGGCGAAAGCGGCGAGCTTGTATATGCCTTCATCGCAATGTGCGAGGAGAAAAATTCCGTTGTACTTCCAAGAGAATTCACCCTTCTTTCCGATAAGAATGATGAAATTATCCTTGATATCAGATGGAAGACAAATCCCTACAACTACACCTACAACCTGACATGGGAGGACGAGGTGGACGGAATTCCTCTTACAGGCATCGGCATGATGGCTATTGACGATGACAACTGCATCGAAGAGATGAACGACTTCGTCAACAGAGCAAAAGAGCTGAGAGATGAGGAAATCTTCATCCTTGACCTTCGAGGCAACAGCGGCGGACTTTCCACCATAAGCTATATGTGGATGTACAACCTGACAAACGGCAAGGAAGTCGAAGGTGAGTACACCATGGTTTACTACATGAGTATGCTCAATTATCTCGTCACAATGGGAAATGACGAGGAGATAATCGACGCACTGCTGAAGTTTGATTTCTTCAATGAAAACCCCGACCAGAAGGAAGAGCTTCTCAGCGAGGAAGAGGAAGACGAGCTGGGCGAAGGCTATGTATATGACACCGAGGACTCCTGGAATGAGTACGACGGCACAATCTTTGTCCTCTGCGACAAGGCAGTTTCCTCCGCAGGCGAGATGTTTATCTTAGAGCTCATGGACGTTGAAAACGTAGTCGTATTCGGCACAAACAGCAACGGCTGTCTTATTTCAGGCGGCACTAACTATTACGTTGATGTCTATCTTCCCAACTCAGGAATTTCCATCTACTACAGCACCGCACTTATCCTCACCGACGATTCTGAGGATTTTGACGCACGAGGCGTACAGCCCGACGTTATAATCTGCGGCGAGGACGAGGCAGAGGCAGCTGCAAGATGCTGGAATTACTACAACTGATGTAAACAGAACAACCCCTGCAGGAATTTTTCCTGCAGGGGTTGTTTTTGATAATGAGGAAAGCAAGAAGTGAAGGAAAAATTATTATTCGGTAAATTTACTCAATATTCCAGGTGACCTTTTCGTCACAGGTATAACCGTAATAGCTTGCCTCGTAAGGAGCGGTGACTGTAATTCGCTTGTAAATGAACGCTTCGTTTTCGATGGTTCTGACGCTGTCGGGAATGGTAATATGAGAAAGGCCGCATGATGTAAATGCTCCTGCCTTAATCTCAATAAGACTGTCGGGAAGGCTGATGCTTTCAAGGCCTTCACAATAGCTGAATACACTTTCGCCCAGCACTGTTACATTATCGTGGAATTCCACCGTGCGCAGAGTGTCGCAGCCATAAAACATATGATTGCTTATTTCGGTTACGCCTCGGGGAATAGTCAGAGTTTTGAGGTCGTCGCATTCAGCGAAGCAGTATTCGCCCATGAAAGTAACCCCGTCATGAAGAGTAACCGTTCTCAGATTATGGCATCGGCGGAACGCAAAGGCACCAATAGATGTGATGTGCTCTGGGATTACTACATTTTTCAGTGAATGGCACTCATAAAAGGTTTCTGCTCCTATTGCCGTTATTGTATTGGGGAATTCTATTTCTTTAAGCGACTTGCAATTTGAGAACAGACAATCGCTGAGAGAGGTTATGTTCCTGTTTTCGGGGAGCTTTACGGTTTTGAGGCTTTCACAGCCGTAAAAGACTCCGTTTCCGAGAAAGGATACGCTGTCAGGCACTTCGACATATGTTACGGTTTCGCAATCAAGAAATGCGCCGGCGCAGATACTTTCCAGACCGTCAGGAAGCTCTATTGCTTCAAGAGAATTGCAATAACGGAAGGCATTTTCATCGATCATCTTAAGGCTGTCGGGGAAACGGACAGTTTTAAGTGAGCGGCAGGTATCAAATGCTGAATCACCGATCATTACCACGCCGTCAGGAATGACCACTGAAGTAAGCTCACCCCAGTAAAAAGCCATTTCGCCGATGGAATATACCTTGTATCCGTCGATTTTTTCAGGTATGGACAGGTCGGCGGCGCTGCCGAGATATTTTGAAATTGTGGCCTTATTGTTCTGTATGTAATATTCATAAAGTCCGTCCTCGGAAACGAAGGGACCTTCTTTTTCGCCTTCAAGCTCCCATGAATTGCCGCCGACAGTGTTCGGAAAGGCACTGTTTGAACCTGAGCATCCGCACAGCAGTATCATAATAACGGAAAGAAGCACAGCGATAATATTTTTCTTCATATCAATTCCTCCGAAATTGTAAAGTTATCTGGATTTTCTGCCTTATCTGCCTGCTGCCTTTGCGTGAAATTCAATTGCGGTGGCAGCGGATGCGGCATTTCTGGAGAAAACGATACCTGCAATGCTGAGTGCAATAAGCAGATAGGGGCTGAAGGATACATATTCGCTCATACCGTCAAGCTTTGCGGAAACTGTAATAAGGAAAACAACGGAATAGAGAATGAGGAGTACAAAAATAAAGGTTGAAGCATTGCCGCAGGAGGTCTTTTTTCTTATGTGACCGATTACGGCAAAGAGAATGAGCACACCGCAGACTATGGCTGCAGCGGTATGGAAGAAGGTGAGAAAGCCTGCAGCCTTGGCATAGGAGCTTTCGCCCATCGTGTCAATCATATCCCTCAGGTCGTAGATGGAAAGGGTTTCTCTGCCTGTGGCAAGACCTACACCGCTGCTGAGATAGGTGTAATTCTGATAAGCAAACCAGTCGCCGAAATAAACCAGAGCAGAAATTGCGATGGTGACATAGGTCAGAATCATCATGGTGGTAAGCTTGCGGCGAGAAGAAGCGGCAATGGAAGCGGAAACCTGATCATTGCGGCTTGGTGCGGAATTCTGAGGTGTCATGATTCCGACAGATGGATCCTGGGAAGCTCCGCAGACGGGGCAGATGCGTGCATTGTTGTCAATGATATTCTTACAAAATCTGCAGTTCATAATTTTTTCCTCCGTTAAGTAAAGTTGTAATATTTTTTGCGTTTTGCTTTTGCAACTGAATAATAGCACAGCCGAAATTACGGAGAAAAAGTGATTCACGATAAATTGCAGCAGGGAAGAGGCGAAGAAAAAGCCCACGGTTTTACCGTGGGCTTTTATCATATTCACTTACCACACTTTCGTGGGCTTTTCCAGAGGCAGTACATTATTGAAAACTGCGGTATGCAGTCCCGAAATATGCTTGTCCTTATGGGTAAAGCCAAAGAACCAGTGCTTGTATTTAACCTGCTTTGCAAGCTCATCAAAGAACAGTGTTGCGGCATTTGCAATGTCGATTACACCTTCCACAAGCAGGCTCTTTACGTGGGTCGGGCACTCGTGGGTGATTATGAAATCAACCTTCAGATCGTGCTTGTAGAGATTGTTTACCGCCTCACGCATTTCCTCGGTGGAGGGAGTTTCCTCAGGCCACCAGCGGGTACCTCTTGACTGGCGGATTTCGTAATCCTCACTTACACCGCCGCCCATGGTGAAAATGGTACGGTTTTCAATATTGAAAACCTGACCACGGCAGAGGTGGATAATATTGGGCTTTATAAAACGCACCTTTCCGCCATTCCACTCACGGATGGGATACTGATACAGTCTGTCGTAATTTTCGTGACAGCCGTCAACAAAGAGAATGGTATACCTCTGCTTTGCAAGGGTATTGAGCATACGCTCCTCTCTTCTGCCGCCGTCCCAGATAAAACCGAAATCACCGCATATAATAAGATAGTCCCCTCGCATAAGGGCACTCATCTGTTTTTTATCCTGAAAGCGCTCAAGGCTTCCGTGGGTATCGCCTGTTACAAAAATCAAGGGACAGACCTCCTCGGGAAAGTTGTAAACTTTTATATAATTATATACCTTTTTTTCTGAGAATACAACATAAGGTCTTTATTTACAATTAAATTTATGTTAAACTGATTTTATATGAATTCTTTTCAACACGGAGGTGTCCTTTACAGAATGAAAAAGAGAATAATCTGCGCTCTGCTTGCACTTGTTTTTGTGTTTGGTGCAATGATGATAAAGCCCCCTGCAAAGGCTCAGGCGGCATTCAGTATCGACCTTGAGGAGAACAACGCATATCTTGAGCAGTGCGGTTCCATATTCATGTTCAATACTGACACACGAGTTACAATTTACGAGAAAAACGCCTATGACAAGATGTTCCCCGCATCAACAACAAAGATGATGACCGCACTTCTTGCCATCGAGCTCTGCCCTGATATGAACACCATCATTACCTTTGATGACCGCATCGAGCAGGAGCTTATAGGTACCGACTCCACCAAGGCAGGCTTCAAGCCCAACGAGCGTATCACCATGCTTGACCTTCTCTACGGTCTGATGCTTCCCTCAGGTAACGATGCCGCTCTCGGCATTGCCTATTATATCGGCGACGGCGACAAGGATCTTTTTGTTGCTCTTATGAATGAGCGTGCCCAGCAGCTTGGCTGCGTCAATACCAATTTCGTAAACCCCCACGGTCTTCACGACGAAAATCACTATACCTGCGCCTATGATCTTGCTCTTATTGCAGCAAAGGCAATGGAGCATCCTGTTTTTGCAACCATCGTAAGCCAGACCGCTCACTGGATTGAGCCTACAAACAAGAACGAGGGACGATATGTTTACAACACCAACCACCTGATGAACGTAAACTATTCCTCCACCTACTATTATTCCTACTGCAAGGGCATCAAAACAGGAAGAACAAGCAAGGCAGGCAACTGCTTTGCAGGCTATGCCACAAAGAACGGCTACAATTATATCTGTGTCTGCATGGGCGCACCCATAGTAAGCGAAAAAACGGGCGTGCGATTCAATGCTGCCTTCATATCATGCCGTGAGCTTTTCGACTGGTGCTTCAATAATCTGGCCCTGAAAGAGGTTGTTCAGGCAAACACCGTAGCCCAGACAGTCGAGCTTGACCTTGCGTGGAATCAGGACGAGCTGACACTTATTCCCGAAGAAAGCTTCACAACCCTTCTGCCTACGGCTGTAACGGGCACCGCTGTTATGAAAAGCTACAAGCCCATGCCGGGCTATTCCGATGAAAACGGAAATATAAAAGTCACCGCACCCGTCAAGAAGGGCGATGTTGTGGCAGAAATGACCCTTACCTTTGCAGGCGAGGAAATCGGCAAGGTAAACCTTGTTGCAAGCGAATCTGTTGAGCGCAGTGAGATTCTCTATCTCCTGAGCATTGCCGACAATGTGGTTTCCTCCACCGTATTCAAGGTTATCCTTGTTATTGTGATCATCGCCGTTATCGGCTATATTGTCTGGGCTCTTATGCTGGGCAAGGGCAACAGCGGCGGACGAAACAGACGAAGAGTGAGAAGATACAGATAAAAGGGAGATTGAAAAATGGATAAGGAATTTGCCGAAAGAGTGTTTACGGAATGTCCGAAACGCTTCAAGCGCAGTGATAAGAACAAGCTTCTGCTCATGCTGAGGGAAAAGTTCAGAGATCTGGGCTATGACGGCTCCCAGATAAGAACTCTCAAGCACAAGGGCATCGGAAAAAGTCACAACTTTGTCGTCGGCAGACCCGACGCACCCTACATATTCACCGCTCATTACGATACACCGGGCAAAACGGGATTTCTCCTTTTTGCTTCCCGTTTCGTAGGTCAGACAGGTGCAAATATAGTCTACCTGCTTCTTATGGCGGCAGTTTTTGCAGGCGGCGGATTCGGCGCAAAGAAAATCACGGACTATTTTATCGACCGCTTTGCAAGTCCTTCCATGAACTTCCTTCCCTTACTTGTCTATCTTATTGAAATACTTGTTGTGGTACTTCTTGTTTTCCTTCCCATGTTTGTCCCCAACAAGACAAACCGAAACGACAACACCAGCGGTGTGCTGGGACTTATTGCAATCGCTGAGATAGTTTCTCAGAATCCCGAGCTGCGTGACAAGTGCTGCTTTGTTTTCTTTGACAATGAGGAATGGGGTCTTTTAGGCTCTGCAAATTACTCCTCGTGGCTTAAAAAAGGCGGCTATGATGTGCAGCGCTCGCTGCTTATAAATCTTGACTGCATCGGTGTGGGCGACAAGCTTGTTGCCGCTGCAACCAACTCAAGAAGCAAGGGTACAAAATTCTTAAAGCAGGAATTTGCACTTCGTGATGTAAAGCTTATCCGCAAGCGCAGCCTTATGATTTATATGAGTGACCACGCCTCCTTCAAGGGCGGAGTCATGCTTGCCCGTATGAAGCGCTCCACTTTCGGACCGCTGTACATCCCCAATATCCACACCCGCCGTGACAAGGAATGTGACCTTGACATGGTGAGCACCCTCGGTGAGCAGCTTGCGGATATTATCGCCTGCGCTGAGGAGGACAAGAAAAACCGTGCTGAAAGTGCCTGATTAAGTTCACACTTTACCACATCACCCCATAATACAACCTCCCTCTTATGAGGGAGGCTTTTGTATAGATTGATAATTTGCATACAAAAAGTAATAAAACAAATAAATATTACCGGAGGTATATAAAATGCGAATATCTCAGGATGGAAAAAGACTTATAATTGAAGCATGGGGCAGCAAGCTCTGGATTGACCCATGGGGCGAAAGCTCAGTGCGTGTGCGCATGACTCAGCAGCCCGAAATGGACAACCGCAACTGGGTACTGACAGAAGAAGTCCCCGAAACAGACGTAGAGATAAAATTTGAAGAAGTGGACACCACCGACCCCTGGTACAAGGGTGAAGAATGGTCACAGTACCACAGAAAAGACACTCAGGCGAGTCTTACAAACGGCAAGCTTACGGTAAAGGTCAGCACAGAAGGGTGGCTGAGCTTCTACAATCAGAAGGGCGAGCTTCTCTGTGCCGAATACTGGCGCAACCGTGACAGGCTCAACCGCTATTCGACTTCTCTGAGAATCGAAGCGAGAGAAATGCGTCCCATAATGAGCTCGTCAGACTACAGACTCACCGCACGTTTTGAAGCCTTCGACGATGAGAAGATTTTTGGTATGGGTCAGTATCAGGACGGCAGACTCAACAAAAAAGGCTGTCTTTTAGAGCTTGCAAGCCGCAACGGACAGTCTACGGTGCCGTTTTTTGTTTCTTCCAGAGGTTACGGCTTTTTATGGAATGACCCCTCCTACGGCAGTGTCACCTTCGGCGCAAATGTGACAGAATGGCACAGCGTATCAACACGCAAGATGGACTACTTCATCACCTGCGGCGACACTCCTGCCGAAATCGAGGAGCATTATTCCGCCGCATCGGGCAGAGCGCCGAAAATGCCCGAATACGGTCTTGGCTTCTGGCAGTGCAAGCTTCGCTACCGCAATCAGGAGGAGCTTCTCAATGTTGCAAGGGAGTACAAAAAGAGAGGACTTCCTCTTGATGTCATAGTTATCGACTTTTTCCACTGGACAAGGCAGGGTGATTTCAAGTTTGAAAAGCGTGACTGGCCTGACCCTGACGCAATGGTGAAGGAATTAAAGGAAATGGGCATTGAAACCGTTGTTTCCGTGTGGCCTACCGTTGACGAAAAGAGCGAAAACAGCTGGGAAATGGCTGACAAGGGTTATCTTGTCAAAACCGACCGCGGCAATAATATAGTAATGACATGGATGGGCAACACCACATTCTTTGACGCAACTCACCCGGGAGCTCAGAAATTTGTGTGGGAAAAGTGCAGAGAGGGCTACTACAAGCACGGAATCCGCTGTTTCTGGCTTGACGAAAGCGAACCGGAGTACGGTCCTTACGATTTCGACCTCTACCGCTACCACGCAGGCCCTGCACATCAGTGTCTCAACACCTATTGCGTAGGCTATGCAAAAGCTTTCTATGACGGACTGAAGTCCGAGGGTGAAACCGAAATTCTGTCCCTTGCCAGATGCACATGGGCAGGGGGTCAGAAGTACGGCGTACTCACATGGAGCGGTGATATTTCCTCAACATGGCGTGCAATGAAGGAGCAGCTTCCTGCAGGTCTAAACATGGCCATGGCAGGTATTCCCTGGTGGACCTGCGACCTTGGGGGCTTTATGGGCGGTAATTTCAACGACCCCGATTTCCATGAGCTTCTGGTGCGCTGGTTTGCATGGGGCTGTTTCCTTCCCGTTTTCCGTATGCACGGCGAGCGCTCACCCTGGCACGAGAGGGAAGAGGAATTCATAAACGGCGTCCGCCAGCTTACAAGCGGTCAGGACAATGAAATCTGGAGCTTCGGGGAAAAGAATTACGAGATAATGAAGGAATATCTCTTCATCCGTGAAAGAATGCGTGATTACGTTCGTACTCTCATGATTGAAGCAAGCGCAAAGGGTGCGCCCATTATGCGTCCTCTTTTCTACGATTTTCCCGAAGATAAAACCGCATGGGAAATCGAAGACTGTTATATGTTCGGCCCCGATATGCTGGTGGCTCCCGTTACAGAGCCAAACGTTACAGAATGGTCGGTATATCTGCCGAGCGGCACTCGCTGGGTTGATGCATTTACAAAGAAAACCTACGAGGGCGGACAGAGAATTACCGTCCCCGCACCTCTTTCCGTAATTCCCGTAATGCTTCGTGAGGGCTGCGATATTGAGATCTACCGTGAAGGATTCGGGAAATAAAAAAACAGAAACTGATTGAAGCCTCCCTCTGATGAGGGAGAGAAAGCCTTCTCCTCGAGGAGAAGGTGCTGAGGAGAGTTCGCATTTGCGAAATCAACGAAGCGGATGAGGTGTCATGAAACAAGCCCCAAAAAACCAGGCAAACCCAAAACCACCTCATCACAGCCATGTTTGCATGGCAAAGATCCCCTCTCAAGGGGAGCCAAGAACGGACCTTTTCGAGAAATTCAAAAAGGCAGAGAGTTTTACTCTCTGCCTTTTCTGCATATTCGGAATTCTGTCAGGAATTCTTGAGGATAACGGTCTCAACAGCGTCAGCAACGTGCTCGCAGCGGTCGCAGCAGCGCTCGAGGAAATCGTAGATTTCCTTCCATGCGCAGAGCTCTGCAGCGGAAGCAGTGCCGGTGTAGAGGGTATGCATTGCCTCGATGTAGATTTTGTCAGCCTGCTCCTCCAGGTTGTTGATTGCAATAATCTGCTCCTTGATCTCGGGAAGCTTCTTCTTGAAGCCCTCAAAGCTGCCGAGAAGAGAAGTGAGGTTATCGCAGAGGGAAACAACGATGTCAGCAATCTGCTTTGCCTCATCACGGAGTGAGCGGACGTCGAACATATAAAGTCTGAGTACAACATCCTCGATGCCGTCAACTACCTGATCAAGAGCAGCGGAAAGCTCCATGATATCGTCACGGTCGATGGGGGGAAGGAATTCCTTTAAGAGCTTCTCGCTCATTTCGTGCTTCTTGAGGTCAGCACTGTGCTCGATCTCGTGCATCTTTTCAAGGATTACCTTGATATCCTCGTTCTCGTAGTTAGCAAAGCTCTGCTTGAGATAATCTGCAGCATTCTTTGCACATTCTGCCATTTCAGTGAAGAAGTTGAAGTAGTTATATACAGCTTTCTTTGCCATTTTAATATTCCTCCTATATACAAACAGTAATATTTACTTAAAATATTAACATAAACAGCTTTGCCATACCGAAGCCTACCAGTCCGCAGCCGGGGAAGGTGAGTACCCATGTGAGCACCATTTCCTTGACAACGCTCCAGTTAACCTTCCTGATGCTGCGTGCAGCACCGACGCCCATGATAGCAGTGGTCTTGGTGTGGGTGGTGGAAACAGGGATACCGGTGACACTTGAGATAAGCAGACAGCCTGCAGCAGCAAGGTCAGCGGAGAAGCCCTGATAGGTTTCAAGCTTTACCATGTCCATACCGACGGACTTGATGATCTTGTAGCCGCCGATGGAGGTGCCGAGACCCATAATGCCTGCGCAGAGAATCATAAGCCACAGGGGGACTGCAACATTTCCCGTATCGGACTGTCCCTGAACGAGGAACATACCGAGAAGGAATACGCCGATGAACTTCTGACCGTCCTGAGCACCGTGCATGAATGCCATTGCAGCAGCACCGCCTACCTGACCGCCCCGGAAGAATTTATCTGTCTTGAGCTTGTTTGCTCTGCGGCAGCAGATTTCAACGATCTTTACGGTGATAAAGCCCATACCGAAGCCAAGGAAGGTGGAAAGACCCAGACCGTAGATAACCTTCATCCACTCGCCGCCGTTGATGCCGCCGAAGCCGTTGTTCAGAGCGATTGCAGCACCGGAGATACCTGCGATGAGGGCGTGGCTTTCGCTTGTGGGGATTCCGAACCACCATGCCGCCGTAGCCCAGAGGACTATTGCGACCAGCGCCGCACACAGAGCGATAAGAGCCTTGTCTGTTTCCGCACCGAAGTCGACCATGTTATATATGGTCATTGCGACCTTCTGGTTGACGGAGGTCATTACAAGAACACCCAGCAGATTGAACACAGCAGCCATAAGTATAGCAGCGCCGGGCTTCATTGCTCGGGTGGATACGCAGGTTGCGATAGCGTTGGGTGCGTCAGTCCAGCCGTTTACAAGTATAACGGCAAGCACCAGCACGGTTGTTACAATAAGTGCCGGATACTGGACCATCTGGGAGATGTAATCCATTAAGGACAGTGACATTTTATCATTCCTTTCAAAGAAAAAAGATTTTTGAATAATTTTCCTTTTCAACTTCATTATACCACTTTTTACCCTCTGAACTCAAGTTAAGAGTCGGTTAAGGATTGAGGCGTAAAGTTAAATCTGTGTTAAATGAATTTAAAGCACACCTGCGAGAAATAAGCAGGATTTATATATAAATATAGGAAGACGACCGTGACTCCGACTTGCGAATGATAAAGTGATCGGATGTTAATTGTTTTATGTACAATATATTTTATTCGTCTGAGAGAAGTGATTTTGCCCAACATTTTGTCCCGTTCTTCATGCATGACCACAAGGGATAGAAAACCTCTGAAAACCGCAGAAAAAGCCCAAAAAACACTTGACTTGAAGGGAACTCTTGTGCTATACTCTTACTACCTCGCAGAGGGCTTTTTTTGTGTTGCCCTCAAATTCACAGCGAGGGAGGCTAAAAATGCCGCGAAATGCGGTATAATCAGGAGGTGCCGTTAAGTGCGAGTTAAAATCACCATGGCCTGCACGGAGTGCAAGCAGCGCAACTATGTAACCAACAAGAACAAGAAGAACAACCCCGACAGGCTTGAAATGCGCAAGTATTGCAAGTTCTGCAGAAAGCACACCCTGCACAAGGAAAGCAAATAAGGGGGCAAAAAGAAAAATGGCAGATAACAAGAATCTCGAAAAGAAGGACGCCAAGAAGGACAAGAAGCCCGGTCTCGGAAAGAAGATCTCCAAGTTCTTCCGTGAGTACAAGAGCGAGCTCAAGAAGATTTCCTGGCCGACTCTCCCTGAGGTTATCAAGAACTCCCTAGTAACTATCGCTGTAGTTGCTATCGTAGGTCTTTTCATCTGGGGTGTCGATACAGTCCTTACCCTCGGTCGTGACGCAATTCTCAAGACTGACAAGGTAGATGTACCTCAGATCGAAACCTCTTCCGACAGCGACCTCAAGTTCGACTGTGTACTCGCTTCTACCAGCGATATCTTTGCAGAGTCCGGACTTTCCGAGGCAAGCATCACCGATCTGTATCCTGAGAAGGAATACTATGTCATGACTGTAAACGGCAAGTATGACACCGACTGCGTCAGTTCCAACTCTGACGTTGTTGAGAATTACATTGCCAATTACAAGAACATTGCTGCACAGCTGAATGGTGCTTTCGACAACGCAGGCACCGTTTCAGAAACAGAGACAGCAACCAACACTGACGCTGAATAATTTATCCTTGTACATAAAAGCGTGTAAAAGGAGGCGCAGCGAATGTCAGACAACAACAGAGATTATTCACCCGATGCTTTATGGTATGTCGTGCACACCTTCTCAGGCTATGAGAACAAGGTTGCAACAAGCATAGAGCAGCTGGTTGAGAACCGCGGACTTCAGCACATGATCCAGGAGGTCAGAGTACCCACCGAGATCGTAACCGAGCTGAAGGACGGAGAGAAAAAGGAAGTTGAGCGCAAGATCTTCCCCGGCTATGTCTTAGTCAAGATGATCTGCACCAACGACACCTGGTATCTCGTGCGCAATATCAGAGGCTGCACCGGTTTTGTAGGTCCGGATTCCGAGCCTATCCCCCTCACCGATGAAGAAGTCGCCCGTATGGGTGTCGGTTCGGCTGAGATCGAAGCTCCCTTCGAGGTGGGCGATTCCGTTAAGGTTGTTGACGGCATGTTTGAAGGCATGTTTGCAACCGTAACCGAAATCGATGCTGCCAAGGGAATTGTAAATGTAAGTATAAGTATGTTCGGCCGTGAAACCCCGGTCGAGCTTCCCGTCGGGTCTGTAGTAGCACTCGACTGATGGCTTTTGCCTTTGGCTGTTATAAAAGGCACAGGTGGGAGGAGATTCCGAGTGCGGAATTTCCGATAACTACCACGAATTTTGGAGGTGCAATTTCAAATGGCTCAGAAAGTAACAGGTTATATTAAACTTCAGATCCCCGCAGGTAAGGCTACTCCTGCTCCCCCCGTTGGTCCTGCTCTCGGTCAGCACGGTGTCAACATCATGCAGTTCACCAAGGAGTTCAACGAGCGTACCAAGAACGATGTAGGTCTTATCATCCCCGTCGTTATCACTGTTTCCGCAGACCGTTCCTTCTCCTTCATCACCAAGACTCCGCCTGCTGCAGTTCTTATCAAGAAAAAGTGCGGAATCGACTCCGGCTCCGGCGCTCCCAACAAGACCAAGGTTGCTACCATCACCAAGGCACAGGTCAGAGAGATCGCTGAGATCAAGATGCCCGACCTCAACGCAGCTAACATTGAAACTGCCATGAGCATGGTCGCAGGCACCGCGCGCAGCATGGGCGTAGTCGTAGAGGACTAATTGCCCCAAGAAAAAGTGGGAGGATATATTCCGCCCCGGGGAGCGTAATGCTCACCCATCACCACTATTTTGGAGGTTTATAAATGAAACACGGTAAGAAATATACAGACGCTCTGAAGAAGTACGACAGAGCTAACCTTTACGATGTTGCTGAGGCTTGCAAGGCTGTCTGCGACACCGCTTCCGCAAAGTTCGACGAGACTGTTGAGATCCATGTAAAGCTCGGCGTTGACGGCCGTCACGCAGATCAGCAGGTCCGTGGTGCTATCGTTCTTCCCAATGGCACCGGTAAGACCGTTCGCGTTCTTGCTATCTGTAAGGACGACAAGGTAGAGGCTGCTAAGGCTGCAGGTGCAGAGTTTGCAGGCAACGACGAGTTCCTTCAGAAGATCCAGCAGGAGAACTGGATGGACTTCGACGTTCTCATCACCACTCCCGACATGATGGGTATGGTTGGTCGTCTCGGTAAGATCCTCGGTCCCCGTGGTCTTATGCCTAACCCCAAGGCTGGTACTGTTACCCCCGACATCGCTAAGGCAATCACCGAAGCTAAGGCCGGTAAGATCGAGTATCGTCTTGACAAGACCAACATCATCCACTGCCCCATCGGTAAGGTTTCCTTCGGTACCGACAAGCTCGTCGAGAACCTTGAGACCCTCATGGGCGCTATCAACAAGGCAAAGCCCGCAGCAGCAAAGGGCCAGTACATCAAGTCCTGTGTCATCGCTTCTACCATGGGCCCCGGCGTTAAGATCAACCCCTCCAAGGTTACTTACGCTAACACCACCGAGAACAACTAATTCTTGGTAAAATGATGAATTAAAGCCGAGTTTCCCGAAAGGGAAAACTCGGCTTTGTTTTTTGAATAATCCTAATCGGACAGCCCTAACGTAGCGTAGGAGCCGGACTTCCTCTCCCGTTTATTACATTCCCAACAAGCCCGGCACCACATCGTAGGGGCGTGCATTGTACGTCCGTTTTTATCATAGACTGAAAACAATAAACCGTAGGGACGTCGAGAACATAAATGCTCTCTCACGAATCGCCCGTTTTTGAACCATAGGTTATTTAAAAAACGGCATATATTTTGAATGTTTTGACTTGCTCAGCGCATATATGTACCATTTCTTTGCTTGCCCAAAGAAACGGTACGCAAAGAAAGGGCACTTAAAGGGAGGGGTTTCGATCCCCCTCCCTTTAAGAAATCCCTCCCTAAACGACCAAAAGGGGTTGTCCCCTTTTGGAATACCCCTGCGGGGCGCTATCATAAACTGGGGTTATTGCATCTTCTTTAGATTGTTTTTGAGAACAAACTTCTGCACTACCTCTTTTGAACATCAATCAATCTGTTTGTGCAAAAGAAAAAGGGTGAGTACAAAAGTGCTCACCCTTTAAAATCATACCATATTCTGTTCTATTTCCCTGTCGCCCAGAATCTTTATGAGTATAGCCTTCTGAACGTGGAGCAGATTTTCCGCTGCGTCGAAAATCTCGCCTGAATGGTGCTCGGCGATGGCGGCGGTGATTTCCTCGCCACGGTTGATGGGCATACTGTGGAAAACAAGTGCGTCAGGCTTTGCGTAGCGCATGAGATCGTCGTTTATCTGGAACATACCGAAGGCGATTCGTCTTTCCTGAGCCTCGTCCTCCTTGCCTGCAGGCAGCCATGCATCGGTGATGACAACGTCGGCAGCACGTGCAGCGCCTCTGGGGTCACGGTACATCTCAAAATGTCCTACCTGAGCGGCAAAATCAATTACCGACTGGTCGGGGTCGTAGCCCTCGGGACAGGCGACGGCAACGTGCATACGGCACTTAAGACAGCCGATGATGAGGGAGTTCATAATAGCGCTTCCCTCGCCGATAAAGCCTACCTTGAGCCCGTCAAGGCGACCCTTGTACTCACGGATGGTCATGAGATAGGAAAGAATCTGGCAGGGATGTGCGTAATCCGTCATGCCGTTGATAACGGGCACAGTGCCGTAACGGGCCAGATTGTCAGCCTCGCTGTGATTGGAGGTTCTTATGAGAAGAGCGTCAACATATCTCGACATGGCTCGTGCCATGTCTTCTGTCTGCTCGTCGCCTTCTCTTGCAACAGCGATTTCGTCCTCGGAAAGGACGATTGCGTGGCCGCCAAGCTGGTACATACCCACCTCAAAGGAAACACGGGTACGTGTGGAAGGACGGCGGAAAATCATACCGAGGGTCTTGCCCTCAAGAGTACGGTGAGTAATACCGTGATTTCTCTCATATTTAAGCTGATCGGCAAGATTGATTATCTCGGCAATCTCAACCGCATTGGTGTCAAGCATTTTAAGAAGATGATGCATTGAGTGCTCGCTCCCTGTTACGTTATTACAATTTGTAATTATACCATTCATTTATTAACAAGTCAATGAACGCAGTGTGAAAACAACACACAGTTTGCCTTCTGCATAATTGACAAAGAAGGGGCAGAATGGTATAATAGCCCTCGCAAAGTAAGATGCCTGGTTAGCTCAGCCGGATAGAGCGTCCGCCTCCTAAGCGGAAGGCCAGCGGTTCGAATCCGCTACCGGGTGCCAGTCCCCGACAGTCAAAGCGGCTGTCGGGGACTATTTATTGCAGATTGAAAAATCCACGGCTTATGATATACTGATTCAGGTAAACCTGAATCAGTGCGGGAGGAGTAAATATGAAGAAAAATTACATATATGCTTTTCTGACAGTTTTTATATGGGCAACGATGGCGGCTGTTGTAAAGCTGCTTCTGTCTGACATTCCAAATCTCCAGGCGTTGTCTGTAAGCAGTGCCCTTGCTTTTGTTTTCCTGCTGTTGCTCAATATAAAAAACGGCAGCATACGGGAAATGAAAAAGTATTCCGCAAAGGATTACCTGATTATGGCAGGACTCGGATTTCTGGGGCTGTTCATGTATTCTGCGCTGTATTATTACGGTCTGGCACAGCTCAGCTCTCAGGAAGCCTGCATTCTGAATTATCTCTGGCCTGTCATGCTGGTGGTATTTTCCTGCATTATCTTAAAGGAAAAGTTTACGGCGATAAAAGGCTTTGCAATGCTCTGTTCATTTATCGGTATCATAATCCTATCCGCAGGCAGCGAAAATATTGCCCGGGGAAATTCTGCGGCAGGAATTATCAGCTGTATTGTTGCGGCGGCCTGCTACGGTCTTTTTTCCGTGCTTAACAAGAAAGCTGACTACAATCAGAACATTGCAATGATGGTAATATGGTTTGTTGCGGCGGTCTGCTCGGCGGCTCTCGGCCTGGTGACCGAGGAATGGAAGCCCATAGAAGGAATGCAATGGCTGGGCATGGTCTGGCTGGGAGTAGTTATAGATGCAGTAGCCTATCTGATGTGGGCGCTGGCACTGAAAGGTGTTGAAAACACTGCAAAAATTGCAAATCTGGCATATCTGACTCCCTTTTTATCAGTGATTTTTTCCGCTGTTGTACTGGGTGAAAAAATCACCCTGCGTGCAGTAATCGCCCTTGTTTTTATCGTAGGCGGCATATTGCTGCAAAGCTTCTGGGAACATATAAAAAGAAAAAAGAGTGCTTAGTGCACCTGTATTTTGAACTTTTACCGGCACATCAATTCACTGTTAAAGGATGAATATCATGAAAGCCAAAGGCATCGCCGTCATATATGCCGTCCTGGCGGCTGCGCTGTACGCCATAAATGTACCGCTTTCCAAAATTCTGCTTGGCTATGTCCAGCCCACAATGATCGCTTCGTTTCTGTATTTCGGAGCAGGCATAGGACTGCTCATATACGGAATAATTGAAAAAATATGCGGAAAAAAGACTAAGAGAGAGCCTCTGACAAGGAAGGAATTGCCTTACACTGCGGCAATGGTCTTGCTGGATATTGCAGCACCCATTTTGCTCATGTTCGGAATTTCCATGACCAATGCAGCCAATGTTTCTCTGCTGAATAACTTTGAAATCGTGGCAACCTCCATTATTGCCCTGGTGATTTTCAAAGAAGTCATTTCCGCAAAATTGTGGATCGCAATAGCTCTGGTCACTGTCGCAAGTGTTGTTCTGAGCTTTGAGGGTGCAGGCGCATTCAGGTTCAATATGGGATCCGTGTTTGTTCTTGGTGCGTGTCTTTGCTGGGGCATGGAAAACAACTGCACAAGAATGATAAGCAACAAAAGCTCGGTTGAAATCGTTGTTATAAAGGGAATCTTCTCAGGTCTTGGAAGCCTGATAGTTGCACTTGTAATGGGTGAAAAATTCCCGCCGGTTCAGTGGCTTCTCTGCGTGCTTGCACTGGGCTTTGTGGCATACGGGCTGAGCATACATTTCTACATAATGGCACAGAAGGATCTTGGTGCGGCAAAGACCAGCGCATATTATTCAATTGCACCTTTCCTCGGCGGTGCATTCGGAATGATATTCCTCAGAGAGCGCCCGGGGCTGCAGTTTTATGCAGCGCTGATAATAATGATCATAAGCACCGTTTTCATGGTAAAGGATACTCTGGAGCCGAAAAAAGACTGAACAGAAAAACCCCCGCATTAAGTATAAGGCGGGGGTTTTTAGTATCAGAAGTTTAATCACAGTAAAAATAAGGGATATCCTTGCAGCCGTTTTTAATGAGCTTACTGCGTTTGGTAAGCAGTGACATGACTCTTTTTGCGTCCTTGCCGTACAGAGTCATGGGCTGATAATTGTTTTTGAGTGTGCCTGTGCTTGAAATATAGCATGGCACAACGCACCAGCTTTTCATTTTTGCTGTGCCGTTGTCCTTTGTGAATGTGGCACGGAGAATGAAGGTTTCCTTTTCTTCCAGAGTGATTCTTCCGCCGTAGGCGAAATTTCCGAGACCGTAGGCAATGACCTTGCCCTTATAAACCTCAATGCCCTGAAGAATATGGGCGTGGTGGCAGACTATGATATCTGCACCCTCGTCAATCATTTTATGAGCCTCTTTTATCTGCCTGCTGTTTGGCTCGGTGCCGTATTCAGCACCCCAGTGCAGGTTGACCACAACGATATTGTCTTCACGTTTATATTCTTTTATCTGCTTGTGCATTGCCTCAGCCGCCGCATTGAATCTCTGGGGATATTTCCAGTGTCCTGCACCGATAAACACAACCTCAATGCCGTTGATTTCCTTTATTACGGGGGTATTCTGATTAAGCACCGCAACTCCTGCCTCAGTGAGCAGCTTTTCTGTCCTTGCCCTGCCTTCTTCCAGGTAGTCGAGGGAGTGATTGTTTGCCTGATTTGCCACTTCGACGGATGAGCCCGTGAGGATATCCACATAATCGGCATTGCCTCTGAAATGGTATTTCTTATCGGCTTTTTTCATCCCTGCCTCGGCAAGGGTTGCCTCGTAGTTTATAACGGTGATATCGTCAGTGAGGAAAACGTGCCTGACCCTGTCGAAGGGATAGGTGACACTGCCTGATGATTCGTACACAGCCGGAAATCTATCCTTTGAATCATCATCGTCCATATAACCGAAGGTGCAGTCGCCCGTAAAGGAAACAGTGACACTGTCGCTGCTTTTCTGACTGCTTAAATTGATGCACTCCGCAGCAAAGCGCAGAGTGTCCTTATCAACGCCGAGTATATCCGAAGCTGAAACAAGGTCGCATTTTTCGCCGCCCTGAGCAAAGGCCAGAAAAGAATCAAAAGCATCACGGATTTCAACAGCCTCGGGAGAAGTGCATCTTCCGAGAATCTCCTGCTGGCGCAGAAGTCTGTCAAGGGCTTCTGCGTCGGTGTATGACGATGCCATATATTCAACAGCGGCCTTTGTATTTTCTGCAAAATCGTCTGTAACGCTTATGCTCACAGTGTCAGAAACACCCGACAATCTGTCGGAAACGGTGATTTCCGCATAACCGCCCGTATAAGCAGTTATAACCCCGTTTTCAACAGATGCAATTCTCTCGTCAGAGCTTTCCCATACAAGCTCTGCAGATGCATCTTCAGGTGACATTCTCAGATCGCACTGAATCTGTTCGCCTGCAGAAATACTGTCGGGCAGAGGGGATATAACCATTTTAAAATCTGTGACAAGCTCCACGGCACTTTCCAGATTGCCGTATTCAATTTCGGGCATGGTTGCTGCACTGCACCCCGTAAAGAGTGAAAGAATAGCAATCAGCAGCGCCATAGCCGCTGCAAATAGTTTTCTGTAATATGTTCTGCTCATTGACTCTCCTCTTTCAGAATTACGGAATAACAGTAATTTGCAGTTTCTCCGCAGACCTTGTATATTCCTTTTTTATCTTTGCTGTTGCTGTCCATGCCTGTAACAGTTACTACCATACCGTCGCCGCTTTCGCTGTCATAGGACATGAAAGCACGGACTCCCTGGGCATTTCCCGTATGGTAATAGAGTGTGCGTCCGTCATACATATCCGTCTGCCTGCGCAGAATACCGCACTGATCAAAATCCTCAAACTCAAAACAGACCTGCTCCATTTCTGCAACAGATTCGGGTGACATATAGTATTCGCCCTTGTACTGACCGTCATTTATGAGAATTGTGACCAGTGAAGCCATATCCTTTGAGCTTATGGTAAGAGAGCCGAAATAGGGTATGTAGTTATTGCCGGGAGTCTTTGAATATGTTCTTCCGACCTGAGTCTTTACGGTGCGATAAAGCTTCTCGCCCATGTAAAGATCGGCAATTTTATCCTGATCCTTTATGCATCGGGCACGGAATGCGGCGTCAATATTCATTCTGTCGAGATAATATCTCTTTGAAAAATCCACGAGATTTTCATTTAGTGCCTTTTCAGCCACCGCACCCATTATTCCTGCGGAAAAATTATTGTATTCCCATGCTTTCGCCGTGCCGGGCTTTACCTTAAGATAAGTGGATTTGCTTGTAAGACCCTCTTTAACCTTGCTGTAATCAAGAAGGTCCTTCATGGAGGAGGTGTGAGTCATAAGATGACGCATGGTGATTTTAGTGTCGGGATAATTTCTGTTTCTGACCTTATAGCCCAGAATTTCGCCTATATCATCGTCAAGAGACAGAGCACCCAGATCACGGGCTGTCATGACATTCATCATGGTGAACACCTTTGAAACAGAGGCGATTCTTATTTTGGTGTCGGCGGTCATCTTTTTTCTGCTTTTCTTGTTTGCGTAGCCGTATTCGTAGGTGTAAACCACTTCTCCGTCGTCAATGACGGCCAGGGTAAGACCCGTTGCCTTGTATTTCTTTGCAATTTTTTCGATTTTTTCAGAATGCTCAGAGGGGAGAGGGGAAATGTCTGCGCCGCTGACGCAGGTGTCTGCAATGTAAGGCTCACTTTCAACGGTCAGCAGTGCAATGTCTGCCCAGCCTTCGTATTTAAGGCTTCTTACATATACAAGGTCATTTTCACGTTGTGTTATAACGCAGTCTGTTGCCGATGGGATTTCATATACAGCCTCTGCATACAAGTCTTTTTCCGCATAAAGAGGGACTTTCACTTCTGTCTTTGCCTTCTGCCAGCCTGCCCAGCGAATGTCCTCAATTATTTCCGTTTCCGATACTGCAGTTTCATCCGAAGTGCTGACAGTATCTGAGGCGCTTGAAACAGTATTCTCTGCAGAAGGTGTTTCTTTGTTTGTGCAGGCGGAAAATATCAATGCGGCAGTAATGAAAATCAGCACCGCAGCCGCTGTTTTAATTCTTATCATACCGATACCCGCTTTTCTTCAATAATACTGATATCCATGCGAGTTTATTATATTGTCAAAGCCGACGCAAGTCAACATTCTCCGACATATTGCGTCAGAAGGAAAAGGGAATACGCAAATTTCTGTTTTTTGCCTTTGTTTAATAAATCGCCCATTTATTGACTCTGACAAAACCCCATAATATAATAAAATAAATCTTTATTTTGAAGAAAAATAATAAAAAGGAATGAAACGAAATGAGCAATTCTGTACCCCGTCTTGGCTTTGGTCTTATGAGACTTCCCGAAAAGGATGGAGCAATCGACATGGAAACAGTCCGCCTGATGGTGGATAAGTTTATGGAGAAGGGCTTTACCTATTTTGACACAGCATATGTTTATCACGGCGGTAAGTCCGAGTCGGTGGTAAAGGAAGCTCTTGTGGGCAGATATCCCAGAGAAAGCTACACCGTAGCGACAAAGCTGCCTGCATGGTCAATGAAGTGCGAGGAAGACCGTGACCTTATCCTCAACGAGCAGCTTGAGCGTGCGGGAGTGGACTATTTTGACTATTACCTGCTTCACAGCCTTGAGGACGGCAACAATTACGATGCCTATGAGAAGTACGACTGCTTCAAGTGGGGAATGGAAAAGAAGGCAGAGGGAAAGATAAAGAAATTCGGCTTTTCCTATCACGGCACTCCCGAGCTTCTGGTAAAAGTGCTTGACCTTCATCCTGAAATCGAGTTTGTCCAGATTCAGCTCAACTACGCTGACTGGGACAATGCCATTGTCCATTCGGGAAAGCTTTACGAGATACTCAGAGAAAGAAATATACCCATTATCGTAATGGAGCCTGTAAAAGGCGGAATGCTGGCACGTGTGGACGATGAGGTTATGGAGCTTTTCAAATCCGTACGTCCCGATGATTCTGCAGCTTCATGGGCAATGCGGTTTGTGGGAAGCCTTGAGGGTATCGACGTTATCCTCAGCGGTATGTCCGATATGGAGCAGGTAGAGGACAACCTTAAGACCTTTACCGATTTCGAGCCTCTTACAGAGGAGGAGAAAAAGGTAATTGACAGAGCAAAGGAGATAATGCTGTCTGTACCTCTGGTGCAGTGCACCGCCTGCAGATACTGCACCGACGGATGTCCCTCGTCCATTAAAATCCCCGATATTTTCCGTGCTCTCAACACCCTGCGCAAATTCCCCAAGGACGGACGTCCTCATTTCTTCTACGGCGGTCTGACTGACCACAGCGGCAAGGCATCCGACTGCATAGCCTGCGGTCAGTGCGAGGCAGTATGCCCTCAGCATCTTCCCATAATCGAGCTTCTTTCCGAAGCTTCTGAGAAATTCGACAAACGTTAACAGCACAAAACCCCCGATTCAGCGAATCGGGGGTTTTTAATCAATATACAAACTCGCTGTTGAACTCGGTGTTGAGGTATTTTTCAAGCTCTGCACCTCTTAAGTCTGCGCTGCAGCCGATGAGCAGCTTTACGTAAGCCATTTCGGGAGTCATGCGCCAGATGGTGCGTGCTCCTGCACGCAGGATTATTCCCGTGGTTTTGTAGTTGTAAGCCTCCTCGTTGCAGGGCTCGATATAGAAGGGGATAGGCGGATCGTGCTCGTCACACCGCTTCTTAAGGGAGAGAACAGGGTGACTTCTGTGTCTGTCGGAATCGCCGTAGGGGTTGACGGACATGGTGCTGGAGTGATATGTGCCGTGCATTACAGCCCGTACGCCGTCGAGATTGAACCAGTCGTAGCTTATGCCCACGTAGGGGGTTATGCGCAGAATACAAGGAGTCAGAAGTGCGCAGGTGTAAAGCTGCATTTCCCCTTCACCGCTGCTTTTTCCTTTGAGCACTGCGTTTTCACCGCTTATTTCCATCATGTCAATACTATGGAAATTATCCGAGCGGTTTGCACACTGGAAAAGATGAGCGGCATAGTGGACGTACATTGTGCGGATTTCGGTGCCGTTGACGTTTTCGGAATTTCTGTACACCGCATAGACATTGGGCTCTATGCCGTTGGCGATAAGCTCCGCAGCGGCTCTGAAATTGGCATTGCCGTTGGACATTTCCTCATATAGAGGAAGCTGGCTTGACACCATTATTACGGGTATTTTCGTACCTGCCATGAGAATGGAAAGGAGGGAAGAGGTATAGGCGAGGGTGTCGGTACCGTGAAGGATAATCACCCCGTTATACTTTGAATAGTCATATGTGCGAAGCTTTTTTATAAGGGTATTCCAGTGGGTGGTGGTCATGTTTTCGCTGAGAATATCAAGGGGCATCTCTATGTCGAAGGTTATATCTTCTTCACTTCTGAAAGGAGAAGTGCCTTCCCTGAAATTCTTTACAACGAGTGACAGAGCCCTTTGTGCGTTGGAGTCACGCTCGCCGTTTTCGTCGGCAAAGGAGCATATTGTACCGCCCGTGAGTATAAGCAGAATGTGGCATCTGCCGCATTTTTCGTTGCTTTTCATCGCAGAGCCTCCAGAGCATTTTCAATATCGCAGCGCAGGCGTTTTATCTGACCTCGGAAGAAATCTCCCTGACCGCCGCCTCTGCCGCCAAGCTCTTTTATAAGTCCGATTATCTGATTGCGCAGTGCGCTGTCGGGAGAAGAAAGGGCAAAGAGATAGCCTTTTTCGTCACTGCCCGAAAAAATCGCAATGCTTTCGTGGCCTTTTTCCTTGCAGTGGTTTATGCAGCAGATAATTGAATCGGGATCAAGGGATGAGGTAAAGACAAAGGAGCATCCGATTTCCGTTTCGGAAATATCACCAAGGCCGAGAATTGCCTTTTCCTCAGAAAGGGTTTTGATTGTCCGTTTTGCTTCGGAAAAGCTGTCAAGAAGATGGCTTACCGCATCCCCCGTTTCATAGGGCTTTGCCGACAGCATACCCATTATTTCCTTGTTTATGCTGTGCTTGCGGCGGTAGTCTGCAAGAGCACGGCTGCCGCAGGCAATGACAATTCTGGTGCACTTTCTGATATAAAGACACTCAAGAATCTTGATTATGCCGATTTCACCCGTGCTTTTTACATGGGGAGCGCAGCAGGCGCAGCGGTCATAGCCTTCGATGGTGACTATTCTCGTGTGCTCAAGACCCTCAAGCTTCGAGCGGTAGGTCATTTTTGCAAGCTCCTCGTCGTCGGGATAGCATGCCGTGACGGGCACGTTTTCGTAAACAACCTCGTTTGCCTTCAGCTCAACCTCTGCAAGCTGCTCCATATCGAGAATACCGTCCACGTCCATTGTAACGGTTTCGTCCATATGAAAGCCTACGTTGTTGAATCCGTACACACTGTGGATAATGCCCGAAAGAATATGCTCGCCCGAATGATTCTGCATTCTGTCAAATCGCTTGTCCCAGTCGATTTTTCCCGTAACCTTCTGACCTTCTGCAAGAGGTCTGTCGATTCTATGCAGAATAATTTCGCCGGAAATCTGCACATCCGTTACCTTTGCATCACCCAGAGTGCCCGTATCGGGCAGCTGACCGCCGCCTTCAGGAAAAAATGCAGTGCGGTCAAGCTCTGCAAAGTATGCTCCTTTTTCCTCAAAGCACCGAATTACAGTGGCTTCAAATTCTTTCAGATGGGATTGGTCATCATATAATTTCACTGTCATAGATTTCACCTGCAGATAAATATTCTTAAAATACAATATCATAAAAGCCCGTTTTTTTCAACAGAAAGAGAAAACCTCCGCATAAGCGGAGGTTTTACGTCTTTATCCGATCTTTTCAATCATGGTAATACCCAGTAACAGGTTGAGAGCAATAAAAATAATCATACCTGCGGAGCAGAGAATCCATCTCATGCGGGGCTTTTCGGTCTTGTTTTCTCTGAAATATGCACGGATCTTCTTTCTCTTTACGATAAGAACAATAAGTCCTGCAAGGAAGAATGCGCCCATTACAGCCCAGAAGATAATATTCTGTATATCCTCACTGAGACCGGAAATTGCAAGGGATAAAAGATCACCCATTACAAGGTTGTTGAAGATGTGGAGAATGATGCTCCAGACAATGGAATATCTCATTGCGGTGTAGCCGAGGACAATACCTACGACGGATGCGAAAACTGCCTGAGGAATGTTTCCGTGCATGACGCCGAAGAGAATGGAAGAAACAACGATTGCAAGGGTTTTGCCGTGCTTTTCCAGTGCTCGCATTACAAAGCCTCTGTAGATGAGCTCCTCAACAATGGGACCGACAATGCCTGCGTAAATGAACATGGAAATTGTGGTGCTGCCTGAGCTTGCCGCCTCCATGGAGCTCATGGCACTGTAGCCGATGAGATTGAGTCCCATTTCCATAAGCTCGAAAACCCACTGGATAACAAACTGAACGCCCATGAAAACACAGGTTATTCCTGCAAGAGCGCCGAAGCTGATGGACTCGCCCTTTTTGAAAATTTCTCTGTGAGTTTTGCGTCCGAGGAAGAGAAGGAAAAGGATCACAAGTCCTATAAGTACAGCGACAATCATTGAAGTGCCCGACTGATCAAACTGATTAATAACCCTGTCCTCTGCAGCCTTTATAACATCGGGGTCGGTGACGCCCTTAAGCTCGGTGAGATTTAAGATTATGAGCTGTGCAACGAGCCAGACGGTTGTAACGACTATAGTGATAACGGTGTAGAGCAGAAGTGAAAAGCCAACCTTGCTGCCGTCTTTTTTTACAGCCTTGCGAAGCTGTCTGCGTTCATTGAGTTCCATATATTTTTCCTCCGTTTCTGTTATGTGCCGATAATAGCACAGTTTCTGCGCTGTGACACAAATCTGTCGCAAACGGATAAATTTCTGTCGTGAATTGCAGAAAAAGCCTCCCTCGGAGATGAGGGAGGCAATCGGAAAGCTTTACGCAACAGTGTTTTTCTTTATCATAAGCTCCAGGGTGAAAATACCGTTTTCACATTTTGCACTGACCATTCCGCCGTATTTTTCGACGGTTCTTTTTATATTGTATGTACCAAGCCCGTGATTTTCACGTTTTTCCTTGGCGGTGTAACCGCCTCGGCTGTCGAAAAGATGTCGGATGTCAACGTTGTTTTTCGTGGAATTCTGAATATTTACAAGACAGAACTGATCTGCCGAGCGGATTGTCATTGAGATTTTCCGCTCACCCTCAGGCAGCTGACAGCAGGCTTCAACTGCATTGTCGAGTGCATTTGCAAAGACACTGCAGATATCAACGGGACTCCATGAAAGCCCGCCTGCAAAAACGCCGTCAAAAGAAAACTCTATATTGTTTTCCTTCATTGAAGAGGCCTTTGCGGAAATAATGCAGTCCAGCATTTCATCGCCGCTTACATATTCAGGAGAAAGACTGCGCACTTCATTAAGAAGCTCTTTGAGATAGGCAGCAGCTTCTTCGGTTTTGCCCGTGTCGAGCATGGTGTCGATACAGACAAGATTGTTTCGTATATCGTGGCGGAAACGGGCGGTTTCCTCCTGAGCGCTTTTGTACTGTCTGAAATGCTCAAGCTGAGCACGGAGATAGGTATCGCTTAAATCATTCATGCGGCGGTAATGGCTGCTTATGCGGCTGTGGAAAAGAATAATGGGGAAGGCGACCATAAAGAGAATGCAAACCGAGGCAAGAATCACCTCCGCTTCAAATTCATTTTCCTTAAAAAGCACCGATATAATGGCGATTATGTACATGGAGAACAGAAAGATGACATAGAAAATAACAGCAATGCGTATCTTTGCTCCGCAGCGGACAAACAGCTCCTTTGAGAGTATCCGTTTTTTGAGATAATGAAATACAAATGCGGCAAAAATACAGCTGGAAACAGACATGAGAAAACTTTCCGTATAGGAAGTTTCAGGTGCATCGATATCAAAGCCGGGGAGAAGATAGAGAAAAGAAAAAAGAGAAATACAGGTGCAGCACAGGACGAAGGTCATATATGTGATTGCAACCTTCAGTGCACGGCGTATCTTTTTGCCCTTGCAGTCATAAACAGGTATAAAAACATAAACAATAAACAGAATGGAAGTTATTATTGCGTTCCCGGGGAAAAACATATTGAGAGCCGCCTCAATAATTACGAAGATTCCCAGAATCATGGCCTTTTTTCTGCCCCATGTTATACCCTGATCAAAAAAGCTGCGGAGAAAGACCGTGGCAGCCGCAGCGGTGTAGAAGGAGCTGACGGTGGAGATAATCACGGGAATGATGGCGTGTATAATCAGTTCTTTCATATTGCCGCCTCCCTTACATGGCGGAAAAGGGCCTCACGAAGCTCCTTTTCCTTTGTACGGCTGACGGGAAGCACAGTGCCGTCGTCCAGAGTAACTTCCTTGCTGTCTATCCGCTTTATTTTTCTGAGGGATACTATATAACCTCTGTGAATACGGAAAAATCCGTCATCCGAAAGCTCTGCTTCATAGTCACTTATATTGTATCTCACAGTGAAATCACCGCCGGAAGTATGCACAAATACATTCTGATTCCGGGCTTCAAAAAAGAGAATATCCGAAAGAGGCACCCTTTCTTCACCCATGTCGGTTTTCAGCCAGAGCACACGCTGTGCCTGCATTCTGGCTGAAACGTGGTCAAGTATTTCTTTCAGTTTGCTTTGCTGCACGGGTTTTGTAAGATATCTGAGAGCGTTGACCTCATAGCCTTCAAGAGCGTACTCAATATGAGAGGTAAGAAATACAATCGATACATCTGCATCAAGCTTTCGTATCTCTCTTGCAACTGAAATACCGTCCATTTCGGGCATTTCTATATCGAGAAAAACAAGGTCACAGGGATTTTCTCTGAAACTTTTAAGAAATTCCCTGCCATTTTCATGACGTTCAGTCACGATGTCAAGGCTGCCCGCCACGGCATCCACAGCTTCCGAAAGCTGTCTGCGGCAGATTGCCTCATCGTCACACACTGCAATTCGCATCCTGATTTCGTCCTTTCATGGATCGTAATATGAAAATTAAATGTTTGTTCGGTGAATTTTTTATGAATAGAAAATGTTTTTTACTGCAGCCAGTTACAAAACGTTGTTTGTTAATAACAAAAAGCCACTGATTATGTAAATTATATCAAAAACGCAATAATTGTCCAGAGAAAATATAAGTTTCATATGAAAAAATAAAGATTAAACGTTTTTTGTGCAATTCGCCGTAAATTTTCCTTGCTGCAAGGTGCAAGGAGGGGGGAAGCCTTGGTGCAGGCAGAAGGAGAGGATCTTAGCCTGATGTAAATACGGGTGAAATCACCACAATATTTAGTGTTTTTCGAAATAAAATACAACTAAAAGTACAAGACACTTAATATCAAAAATCAGGTGAGTATGATTTGGCATATTACATATGCTTTTATCGAAAAAATAAGCGACAATTTGTGTAATTTTACTTGAAATCATTGCGACAATGTGGTATACTTCAGTATGGAAATATCTAGAAGTGTCCCTTTCTGTCTGCATGACGGGTCGGTATGCTTCGTGATAGGAGGAAATGAAATGGGTAGAATCACTACAAAAATGACCCCCAAAAAAGTATTCATTTCTGTGACATCCCTTGTGCTGGTGTTCGCATTGCTCTTTACTGCGCTCTGCACCACCGCACCCAACAGAGGCCTCAAGGTAAGCGCAGCAAGCACTTTCCTTACCTCTGTATCGGGAAACAATGTCATACCTGATGAATACGAGGGTGTTAACGTTCCGGCAGGTACATACCTCATGTCGGAAGAAGAATACGCCAAGGGAGCAAATGCAAAGCCGTACACAAGTGCTGACGGCGTTGCAGCATTTGACTTCCACATTTTTGCGGAGAATTTCGCTGCAGGTATCCATACCTGCGGTAATATTGCAGTCGAGCATCTCGGCGGAGAGGTTCTCGGCAGCACAAGTGTGCCTGAATTCGGTTCCAGAACCGAGCACAGCACACTCTCCGAAAAGCTCAGCTACGTTGGCGACACCGTAAGCTGGAGCCAGGCAACAAATATCAACAGCATGACCATGGTATTCGGCGACGGCAATACTGTCAGCGGCGAAGGTCAGATCACTCTGAACTCCCTCGGTCAGGATATAATGCTTGGCAACGGTAAGAAGATGCTCGACAACATCTATATCGATGACGAGTCCGATGGCACTCCTTTCATCGATATCACCGAAGAGCTTGCAGAGGCTGAGGATTATCAGCGTTATCTCGTATGGCTCCAGGAGCAGGTTGTTGACAACAGCTCCTATGTCAGCGGATGGGGCTACTCAACCACAGTAAACGGCGAAACCGCAAGAGTCCTGACCTATCAGGATCTTTCCAGATACGCCGGCTGGGGCAGCTTCAGCTTTGATTTCAGCAAGTTTGCTGAAGAAACCATCATCATCGACTTTGACCCCTACTATTCCGCAGGCGGCTGGTGGTCATGGCCGGGCTGGTATACCAATGCCAACTCCCTTATCAGCGGCAACGTAACCCTTAAGGGCACAGCAGGCAAGAGGATCATCATGAACGTTGATACAACTCACCTGCCCAATGACTCTGTCGGCTTCTACAACATCACAATGAAGGTTGACGGAATTAACAACAGTGAAAGCTCTGTTGAGAAGGACAACAACATCCTCTGGAACTTCTACCAGAAGAATGCTGCAGACGGAATCGTAAGATCCACCACCGGTCAGATTGATATCGCCGGTACATGGGTCGGTACCGTTCTTGCACCTGATGCAACCATCAATGCAAATGCAGGTCTCAACGGCTCTATGATCGCTGAGAACATAACCTCTGGCTGTGAAACTCATAAGTCTGACTACACCGGTGAAAAGATCAATCAGTCTGAGAACGGCAAGACCAGCCTCACACTGACAAAGATCTGGGATGACAATCCCAACCTCCGTCCTCAGTTCATTTCCATCAAGCTTCTCAGAAACGGCAAGGTTCACAAGACCGTTCAGCTTACAGAAGAGATGGTAAGAGGCTCCACTGCTGATGGAGACGGCGTCTCTGCAGACGGAAATACATGGACATACACATTTGAAAACCTGGAGCTCAAGGAACCCAACGGCAAGTATTTCCGCTACACCGTTGAGGAAATTGTTCCTGCAGGTTACACAAACTCTGTTTTCAATAACACCATTATCAACACCTCCGAAGCAACTGAGGAGATTCCCGAGCCCGAATACGGCTCCATCACCGTCAAGAAAAAGGCAAAGGGCAGCCCCGACAGCCTCCTCGGCGGCGCATGGTTCAAGCTCACAAGCAACAGCGGTGCAAACCTTTCCGGCGCAACTGCACAGGATGGCACCACACAGAGCTTCACTGCAACCGACAACGAGGTCACATGGTGCTCTGTTGAAGGCGTTGCAGCAGTTATCGAAAACCTCCCCGTAGGCGATTATACCCTTCATGAAACCAGCGCACCTGCAGGCTACAAGGCTGCAGCAAGCAAGGCCGTGAAGGTTGAAAAGGATAATAACAAGGAAGTTCCCTTTGAAAACGAGCAGATAAAGGTCAAGTTTGCAAAGGTTACAAGAGATGAGAACGATAATATCACCGGAATGCTCACAGGCGCAACCCTTAAGCTGACCTCCGCATACGGTGCAGACATGAGCAAGCTCACTGTCACCGGTGCAACAATCGTTTCCCAGGATTCCACCCAGCTTACAATAAAGACCACCGGTAAGGAATTCCACATTGCCGGTTTTGCAGAGGGCTATTACACCCTCACCGAGCTTGAAGCTCCTGTCGGTTATCAGATCGCAGCTCCCATCACTGTTTACATCAACAACAGCGGTGATGCTTACGATGCAAACTGGCAGTACCTCGCAAGAGTTGAAATGACAGACGAAGAGATGCCCGAAGAGGAGCCTGAGCCTGTCACCCATACCATCAACATCAACAAGACAGACGGAGCAACCGCAATCCCCGATGCTGTTCTTGAACTTACAAGCGTAACAGGCGCTGACCTTACAAACGTAACCGTAAACAACGGCAACAACGTCACAAATGACGGTAAGGTAATCCGCTGGACCTCCAACGGATGGGGCGCAACCACCTTCAACAACCTTCCCGAAGGCTATTACACCCTCACCGAGGTCACTGCACCTGCCGGCTACAAGAAGGCAGCTCAGATGACTCTTGACGTAAAGGACGGCAGCACTGACTTTACAATGACCGACTTGGTCATCACCATGTCCGTATCCAAGAAGGATAAGAACTCCGGTGTTGAAATCAGCGGCGCTCACCTCAAGCTCACCGCTTCCGGAGTCAACCTCTCCGGCGTTACCGCAGAGAATGCTGATGAATTCAATGCATCTGCTGATGCAGTAACATGGAAATCCACAGGTACTCCCGCGCTGTTCAGCAAGCTTCCCGCAGGCAATTACACTCTCAGCGAGGTAACTCCTCCTGCAGGCTACAAGCCCGCTGCAGATATCAATTTCACAGTTGACGAATTCGGCAACGTATACGGCAACGGCATTAACGGTACTACCGCAACAATGTACGACGAGCCTACCGTTATCGAAATCGCAAAGCGCTACTACGATAAGGTAGCAGAAACCTACACCGACAACCTTGCAGGTGCAACCCTGCGCCTCAGCGGTGTCGATGCAGGCGGCAGCAAGATCAACCTGAACAACGTAACAGGTACAATCTCTGTTGAGCACACCACCGACTACACCATCACATGGCAGACAGGCAATACTCCCAACACCCTCAGAGGTCTTCCCGATGGTACATATAACCTTCGTGAAGTCACCGCTCCCGACGGATTCGACGTTTGCTACAATGTAACCGTTGTTATCGAGGACGGCGAAATCACCTACTGTGAGGACGTAGCACCTCTCAGCGGCACACTCAATGCAAAGCTTGAGTCCGTACAGGATGGCAACAAGATCACCCTTACCGACGGCAAGCAGAGCTTCTACTCACTCCGCTTCTCCAAGGTTGACTTTGAAAGCGCAGTAACCTCCGGCAGCGATATTGAATATGTCAAGGGCGCAACCCTCGGCATCTTCAAGGCTGATGCTCAGGCATTCACCGCAGATCACGCTGTAATGGTATTCGAGTCCACCGAAGAAGAGATGACAATGATGCTCTCCGACGGCGAATATGTAATCTGCGAGCTTGCAGCACCTGATGCTTCCGATAACAAGGATGCTGAAGGCAAGGATGTTGCATACGACAGATCCACCGAAAAGGTATTCTTTACAGTAAACAACGGTACCCTCAAGATCACCAAGATCAACAACTATGAGAAGGCAACAGCAGGCCACGGCAACCCCTCCGATTCCGGTCTTGCTCTGGATAAGGACTGCTACTTCACTCTCGAAACCACAGGTATTTTCGAGCAGTACGGCGAGTTCCCCTCTGAAGTTTCCTTCAACCTTCCCGGCGATTATTCCTGCACAAGCTTCATTCTCTATGAGGATGTCAAGCAGGAAGACGGCACTGTAAAGGCGGTTCCCGTTGTAACCCACAACGGCATTCCCGAAACCAAGTGGCATTACAATGTAGCAACCACCGCTGCAGTAAACGGTTATACCTATAATAATGGCAGCACCTACTATGCAGTTGTAACAATCGTTGACGCTAACGGAAACGAAGTTACAACCGATGAGCTTGAATCCATCAACTTCGACTTCGAATATGACGAGATCAAGCTTGACGCAGAGGCATATTATGGTGAAGTTTATCCCGGCCATGTCGGTGAGTACGGCAACTACCACGATATAGCCTATGATATTGAGGGTGGTATGCTTGTACTTGACCATGGCAACAAGTACGGAATTCTCCCTGACCGAATCACCATTGAGTTCAGCGACATCGATGGTGTCAACAGCTCAGGCAATGAGGCAAGAGCCAAGATTACGGGTTATGAGATCCATGTAACTCAGAAGGATCTTTCCTGGCAGGCAGCATATACATGGAATGTGCCCTCAGGTACACTTGATCAGACAATCAAGAATGGCGATGTTATCACCATCTATGCTACTGACGAATTCAGAACAGATCAGCCGATCATTGAAGGTGCAAGCTATGCAATCGACGGTCATATATATTTTGATAATACAGAGGCTATCACTTACACCATCACCGCACACTACAACAGTGATGCAGACGGCAGCTCCGGATCCGGCAGCGGCGGTTCTTCCGGCGAAGCAGGCGGCGGATCTTCCGGCGGCACTACCGTAACTGATACTGATCTTACCATCGGCGAATACGAGGAAACCTTCTTCGTACAGTCCGAAGGCGGCGAAACCGCAAAGATCATGTTCCCCAACGAAAAGACCCCGAAGGAAGAAACCAACCAGTGTGCTGTAAAGCTCAACAAGGTTGATCAGAACGGAAACAATATTATTAACTCCGGTACTGCTTCCTTCCTCCTCTACGACGGCGACAACAACCTTGTCACCAACCTTGAAAAGAAGTCCGACGGCGTATATGAGTACAAGGAAACCGTAACAAATCCTGCAAACACTGCGGAGAATCCTCTCTTCACCAATGCAGCAGACGGTACCCTTGTTATCAACGGTCTGAACACAGGCAGCTACTCCTTCCAGGAGATCGAAGCTCCCGACAACTATCTCCTCTCTGAGGATATGGTCGGAGTCAAGCTCAACCTTACAGACCTCATCGACGATCCCAAGGAAATCTACGTCAAGAATACCCTTAAGCAGGGCACCTTCCTCATCAACAAGACCGATGACTTCGGCAACCCCGTAGAAGGCGCTCAGTTCAAACTCTATAAAGTAAATCCCGCTAACATATGGAGCACTAACCCTGACGGCGAAGTTGTAAAGAATGAAAAGGGTGAAGAAATGATCTTCACAACCGATCATACCGGTAAGGTAACTGCCACCGGTCTTGATCTCGGAAACCTTTACTACGCAGTTGAGGTTGGAGCACCCTCCGGTACCGAGAACTCCAACGAGAACGTCAAGCTGCCTCAGCTTGAAACCACAGGAATCAGCGCAAGCCGCTATGTCATCAATGGACAGAACATCGGCTTCGGTATCTTCCTTGGTGAGCTCGGTTCTTACGGCAAGGCTCAGGTTCTCGGCTATGACCTCACTCAGCCCGAGGAAGGTCAGAACCCCGGTTGGGTAGATTCTGAATCCGTCATCACCGACGGCAGCATCTCCGCTGAGAACAAGGCATACCGCACAACCTTCATCAAGAACGACATAACTGATTCCCAGAATGTCAAGCCTCAGGCAGGCGCAGTTCTCAAGCTCACCTACAGCGGTGTAAATGAAACTGCAAAGCTTAATGATGTATCTGCATACATCATCAAGACAGTTGACGGCGCAGAAACCTCAACTCCCGTTGCACTTACCTATTATTATGGAAAGAACGCAGATGGTGACTATGAGGAATACCTCATGTGGACTACCACAGCAGATGCAGAGGGCGTAACCCTTGTAGGTCTTCCCACCGATCTTTCCTACACCCTTACCGAAGCAGAAGTTCCCTACGGCTTCGAGCCCGTGGCAAAGAGCTACGCTGTAACCGCAGGAAAGAACTTCGACAACACTGTTGACTACACAGTAGAAAACAAGCAGCTCTTCGGTAAGATCACTCTTACAAAGGTCGATTCTCTCACCGGTGCTGCTCTTGAGGGCATCCAGTTCGAGCTCCAGACCTCCACCGACGGTGAAACCTGGACCAAGTATGGCGATGCAACCTACACCACCGATGCAAACGGTAAGATTACCGTTGAGAATCTCCCCTACGGTGCAAGCTACCGCTTCAAGGAAACCAAGGCTCTTGATGGCTACAAGTTCACCGAGGAAATCTACTCTGACGAAGTAACATTTGTCGGCTCCTCTGCGGATATGACAAAGAATGTCTTCGCAAGCAACACCCCCGATACCGGCTCCATCACCCTTACCAAGACTGTCGAAGGCGGCTCTGCTCCCGTTGAGGGTGCTAAGTACCAGCTTTACTACAGCAAGGACGGCAATGACTTTACTCTCTTCTCCAACACCGAGTACACCACCGATGCAGAGGGTAAGATCACTGTAGATGAGCTGCCCTGGGGCTATACCTACAAGTTCAAGGAAACCTCCACTCCTGCAGGCTATGTAAAGTGCGAGGATTACACCGATACAGCAACCCTCACAGCAAAGAATCTCAACGGAACCATTGCTCATACCAATGCTCCTCTCGCAGGTTCTGTCGAACTCACCGCTGTCAAGACAATCAGCGGCCGAGACATGAAGGATACTGACGTATTCGAGTTCGAGCTGAAGAAGGACGGAACAGTTCTCCAGACCGTAAGCAACAACGGCTCTGAGATCAAGTTCAACAAGATCAACTACACCTATGCTGACGTAGGAACTCACACCTACACCATCAGCGAAAAGGCATACAATTCCAACGGTATTACAAACGACAGCACTGTTCACACTGTTACCGTAACAGTTGCAGTAAGTGCTGACGGCAAGACCCTCACCGCAACACCCGATAAGAGCGGCGCTGCAGTGACCTTCACAAATACCTACGGTGTCACAGAAACCTCCATCGTAATCAGCGGTACCAAGACCCTTGAGGGTCGTGACCTTAAGGATGGCGAGTTTACATTCAAGCTCGTCGGCGATGGTAAGGAGCTTACCGCAACCAATAAGGACGGCAAGTTCGCATTCGACGAAATCAAGTACACCGAAGCAGGTACCTACACCTACACAGTAAGTGAAGTAAAGGGAACTCTCGGCGGCGTAAGTTACGATGAAAACACC
>JAZUNN010000022.1:0-44104 GCA_045604155.1 Acutalibacteraceae bacterium | reverse complement strand
CACCGAGAATGACACCTTTGATGCAGGCGATTACGCAGTGACTGTCACTTTCAGAGCAAAGGACGGATATAAGTTCAAGGCAAACGAAGACGGAGTAATCACAGGCAGACTTAACGGAAACGTAGCAATGCCCATGTCCTCCATCACAAACGACGGAGAATATGACACCTATTCAATCTGCCTCATGCCTTCTGTAGAAGAGCCTGAAGAAACCGAGTACAAGATGCTTGAAGGCATGAACGGCAAGTGGATTCGCGAAAAAGGTAAAAAGCTTCGTTTCAGAGCGAGCGGCGATTTTGAAAAATTCGTAAGAGTCCTTGTGGACGGAGCAGTTATTGACAGAAGACATTATGTCGCAAGCTCAGGCTCCACAATAATCGAACTCAACGAAAGCTATCTCGACGGCCTTGAAAACGGAAAGCATCAGCTGACAGTTGAGTTTACCGACGGTGAAGTCAGCACAAATTTTTATATCAACGAAACTGAAGACGATTCCGAAGTACCCAAGACCGGCGATGACAGTAATATCGGAATCCATGTAACCATAATGCTTCTTTCCTTCTTCAGCATTATTGCACTTGCTGTCTATGACAGAAGAAAGGGAATGAAAGTAAAATAAAAGCTCACAGAATTTCTCAGAAGGAAACGGAGCGAATATTGTTATGAAAAGAATAATTTCAATATGCTTATGTATGATAATGCTGCTCGCAGGAATTCCTGCAGCAGCAGCCTCCGATGTAAGCATCGGTATGCAGCCGCAGAATCCTACATATCCTGAATACAGTAATGCAATCTATTCAGTTGAAGCCTACGGCGATAACCTCAAATGCACATGGTATCTTGAGTTTGAGGGCGAAACATACAATATCTCGGATACAAGCGGCTCAGCAAAGCCCTGGGAAGTTTATGCAGGCGAAACCTACGGTGCAACAAAAGACGGAAACACATTCCGATATTCTTTCGGTGGCATAGAGGAAGGACTCAACGGTGCAAAAATTTACTGCAAAATAAAAAGCGGCAAAAAGACTGTCACCAGCGACAAAGCAATAATCAGCATCGGCGGCTCTGCACAGCCTCCCGAAACAAGAGTCCCTGCCGGCATGGAAGTGATGCAGGGCGAAAATCTCGATCTTTACTGCTATGCATCTTCACCCGATGGCAGCAGCCTGAACTATCTGTGGTACATAACCTCATCAGGAAAACTTCCTGATATTACTGCAATAAACAGAGGGTCGGAAACAAGCGATACTCTGCGCTGTGATACAAGTGATGTGGGCACAAAGTATTATGTATGTATGGTAACTACCTCTGCAGGAGGCTGCGCATATACAAGTGTAATCCCTGTAACAGTTACCGCTCCCAAGATTATTGACCCACCCGAAATAACCACAGAAAAGCTTTCCGAAGCAACTGTGGGTGAGGAATACAGCGTAAAGCTCAAGTGTACCAATGAAAACGCAACATTCGGAATATACCATAATCCGGGCAAAGAAAATGATTTCGACAAAACCGGCCTGAAGCTCAGTTCATCGGGAAAAATCAGCGGAACACCTACGAAGGCAGGTACATATAAATTCACTGTCTGCGCAGCAGGCGAAGGCGGAGAAGGTTATATGACCTATAAGCTTACTGTAAAAGAACACGTTCATGAATTTTCCGAGTGGATGATACTGACTGAACCTACCTGCACGGAAATCGGTCATAAACTGAGAGAGTGCAACTGCGGAAATGAAGACCGTGAGGACATTCCCGCACTCGGTCATTCGTGGGACGACGGTGTTGACGTGCTCACCTGCACCTTGTGTGGAAAAACAATCGGTCAGATGCTGTCTGCAACAGATTCTGTCAGCGGAAGCGATTTATCGGCCACGGACAAAGAAAACGAAATACTTCCGACAGATGATTCTGAGCAGAAGAAAGAAAACAAGGGCATGCCCTGGTGGGGAGTACTTCTTATCGCATTGGGTGCCGCAGGCATCGGAGTAGGTGCAACATATTTCCTTCTTATAAAAAATAACAATAAGGGGAACTATTTCACAAAAGATACCTACAGAAGACAGAACTACGGAAGAGAACCCAATAACTACAACAGAGGTCAGGATCGTTATGGTGACAATCAGTACGATTATGACGGTGATAATGATCAGAACGGCTATGACAGCAGATCGTATAACCGGGATGATTACAGACCCGGCAACAACAGACGTCGCTGAATAAACTGACAGACAAGGCGAAACCGATACAAGCGGTTTCGCCTTGTGCGGTTAAATAATAAAGGAGTGTTTACTGTGAAAAACTCAATCAGATTAATGGCAATGTTTCTTGTTCTTGCAGCCATGTTCGCATTTTGCGCCTGCGGAAAGGATTCCGAATCAGAGCCTGCTCAGACACCCGAGCAGGAAAGTGTAATGGAACTGCCTGACGGAAGTGAGATCAATGTAAAATTTGTGCAGGGAACCGTCGGTGACTACACTATAGGATATAATCCCGAGAACTTTTCCTATTCCTCTGATTTGGGTATTGATACATTTACTTATACAAATTGGGACGGCGAGCGAAATATTTACTATTGCGTCTATTTAAATGACATGGAGGCATCCGATCTTGCCGACGGACTGATTTATCAGAACAGTGACAGATATGAAGACTGTAATTCTTCCTATGTTTACTTGGGGGAATATGAAGCGATTATGGTGTGGTGCAGCAGGGCAATTGATGCTCCTGACTACGATATGCATTTTCTGATTATAGAAAGCACCGACGGATGCTATGTAGTCGAAACTCAGGTGCATTCCAGTATGTACGGAGAAATGTACGTCGAGACTCACGCTCTTATGAGTACAATCTGTATAAAGAATGCGGCGGCGGACACTGAGGATAATTGTCCCGAGCCAATTGCAATGGTCGGAGAATGGGAACGCACCCGGACTATGGTAGAGGGTTATGAGGAAGATTCCGCACCCGGAGCCTGCAAGATTACCATAAAAGGTGATTCCGAAGACAATCTTTCGATAACTTATACCAGCAAAGAATTCCCCGATAATAATTATAAGAACAAGGCGCTGATTATCGCAGACGGAGAACTGTATTATAAGTGCGGAAATGATTGCTGGACAGCTGATGTGGATTACATCGGAAACTTTGACACAACCTTCGCACTGACCCTGACCGAAGACGACACACTTATTCTCCAGAATTATTTCCTGATTGACGGTGCACCTGCAGTCAGCTACGAGTTTTTCAAAAGAGCAGGCTGAAGGAAAGAAACCATTAATAATTGTATGGGAATTATGATTCGGATGAGAAGTTGTAATGTTTCTTTCGTGTTATTATATTATTTACTTGAGATAATTTGAGAATTTATATGTAAACATTGAAATTATCGGCATTATGTTATAATATATATTTGTTGTATAACTCTACTTCAGAATAAAAAAGGAGAGATAACGATGAATATTCCCGAAGTAAAACTTGGTATTATTGCAGTGTCGAGAGACTGCTTCCCTATTGAGCTGTCTATTTCCAGACGCAAGGCAATAGTTGAAGCATACAGCGGTGACCTTTATGAGTGTACTGTTACAGTTGAAAACGAAAAGGATGCACTGGCTGCACTTGACGAGGTCAAGGCTGCAGGCTGCAATGCTCTTGTTGTGTTCCTCGGAAACTTTGGTCCTGAAACACCTGAAACCCTCATTGCTCAGAAGTTCAACGGTCCTGTAATGTATGCTGCCGCAGCTGAAGGCGACGGTGACCTTATCAACGGCAGAGGCGATGCATACTGCGGTATGCTCAACTGCTCCTACAACCTCGGAATGCGTCACCTGAAGGCATATATTCCTGAGTATCCCGTAGGTACTGCAGCTGAAATTGCAGATATGATCGCAGAATTTGTTCCCATTGCACGGGGTATTATCGGAGTAAGAAACCTGAAGATAATCACCTTCGGACCCCGTCCTCAGGACTTTTTCGCCTGCAATGCGCCCATCAAGGGACTTTATGAGCTGGGCGTAGAGATTGAAGAGAATTCCGAGCTTGATCTTCTTGTAGCATACAAGGCTCATGCAAATGACCCCAGAATTGCAGATGTTGTTGCAGAAATGGCAGAAGAGATGGGCGAGGGACGTCATTATCCCGACCTCTGCGAAAGAATGGCACAGTTTGAGCTTACTCTTCTTGACTGGGCAGAAGCTCACAAGGGTGCAAGAGAGTATGTTGTATTTGCGGACAAGTGCTGGCCCGCATTCCCCGAAACATTCGGATTCGAGCCTTGTTATGTAAACTCTCGTCTTGCGGCGAAGGGAATTCCCGTTGCCTGCGAAGTTGATATTTACGGTGCATTAAGCGAATATGTAGGTGCCTGTGTTACAAATGATGCAGTAACATTACTTGACATAAATAATTCTGTTCCCAAGTATCTCTATGATGAGGACATCGCAGGCAAGTTTGACTATGCTCTTACCGATACATTCATGGGATTCCACTGCGGAAACACCCCCAGCTGCAAAATGTGCACCGATTGTGCAGTAAAGTACCAGCTTATCCAGCATCGTCTTCTTGAGCCGAAGGACTCAGAGCCTGATTTCACAAGAGGCACTCTCGAAGGTGACATCGCAGCATCTGATATCACCTTCTATCGTCTCCAGTGCGACAGCAACGGAGTCCTGCGCAGCTATATCGCTCAGGGCGAAGTTCTTCCCGTTGCAACCCGCAGCTTCGGCGGCATCGGAATCTTTGCAATTCCCGAAATGGGCAGATTCTATCGTCATGTACTGGTACAGAAGAGATATCCCCACCACGGCGCAGTTGCATTTGCACATTGCGGCAAGGCACTTTATGAGGTGTTCAAGTATCTCGGTGTTGAGGATATTGCTTATAACCAGCCCAAAACACTGCCCTATCCCACAGAAAATCCTTTTAAATAAGAAAAAAAGAGTCCCTGTTTCGGGACTCTTTTTTATTGTCTGAGAAGGTTCTGAGAAAATAAGGTCTTAAGAGAAAAAGCTCTTACATTTCCGTCAGTAAAATCAATTTTGACAATATCATCATGGAGAGAAAGCACAGTGCCTTCTCCGTACATCTTGTGAATAACCTTATCGCCGACCTTGCACTTGCGCTGAATTGCAGCTGCAGTATAAGCAGACAGAAATTCTTCGGTAAATGAAGAAGGAGAATCCTTATAGGTCAGAAGTCGGAGATTGTTTTTTGCACGGGTGACACCGACATAGAAAAGCCTGCGCTCTTCCTGATAGATACGAAGGTCTTCTTCATCGAAAAAACGAGGGTTATCAGCGACATTTTCCGGAAAAAGCCCGTCATAAACATCCATTATGTAAACCGTATCATACTCAAGACCCTTGCTTGAATGTATGGTGGAAAGAGTGATACGGGGCTCACTGACAGGGGAGTCTGAACGAATCAGACTTTCAAGCTCGTCAAGTCTGCGCAGCAGTCCCAGAGGACTGACTTCATTTGCTCCGATAGCGGCAAGCACAGATATTTTCTCGGTTTTCATCCCCATACGTTCAAGATATTCACTGTAACCCATAATGTTGAAAATCCTTGAAATTGCTCTGTCGCCACGATCCTTTGGCAAAGCATCGAAATGTGACTTTATGCTTCTGCAGCCTCTGAGCACTCCGGGTTGAATATTTTCAGCGGCGAAAAAAGCATCCCATACGGAGATGTTTTCCTTTTTGCTGATTTCGCACAGAGAAACTGCATTTGCCTTGTTCAGATAGGTTGTAACCTTGTAGTATATCTGCATGAAAGCGTCCGTGTCGCTGGGATCATAAGCAAAACGAATGATATTTCTGATATCTGCAACAATGCGGTGAGAGAAGAATGTCATATCGCCTGAGCGCATTCTGAAGACGATGCCGTTTCTGTCAAAAAGATCAACAAGAGGCAGTGCACTTTCATTGTCACGATAAAGCACAGCGGTGTCATTGCTGCACTTTCGGGCAACATCAAGCAGATATGAATACTGCTCGATACGTGTCGTGAGAGATATATCCTTTATATTATCTGACTCCTGCCGGGCAGCACGCATGGATTTTTTATGTCTGTCTGTATTTTTGCTTATAAATCTGTCTGCAGCACCGACTATCTTTGCTCCTGAACGGAAATTTTCCTCCATGAGCAGAATCTTTGCGTTTTTATACTCCTTCTCAAAATCCATCAGAGCCTGAGGATATGCAGCCCTGAAGCCATAAATGCTCTGATCCTCATCTCCGACCATAAAAATATTTCCCGAACCCTTTGCCAGCAGAGAAATTATTCTGTGCTGTATTTTTGAAGTATCCTGAGCTTCGTCAACACAGATATACCGATAACGGGAATGTATTCTCTGCAGAATCTGAGGATATCTTTCGATAATTCGCAGAGCATATACCATCTGATCGTCGTAATCCATAAGCCTGCGGGCTTTGAGCGCATCGCAGTATCTGTGATACATATCAGAAAAGCCTGAAAGCTGGTCATTGAGGTCTTTTATTTCGGAATCGGAAAGCATCATGTTTTTGGCGTAGGTTATCAGAGTGCGCACACTCCTTATGTCACTTTCCGAAGGAAAGCTGTCCTCAGTGTCACGGTATATGGATGCAATAAGAGAAGAGATATCCTTTTCGTTAACAAGCAGCTCAAATGCATGACTGCCGCTCATCTGCTCGTAGGTGCGGATTATTTTTGAACAGACTCCGTTTATGGTCCTGAATTCAAGAGAAGAAGCAAACTCGTCACCAAAAATTGAAGCAAAACGCCTGCGCATATCATTTGTTGCGGCGATAGTGTAGGTCATGGTCAGAACAGAAGAGGGATTAATTCCTCTGCAGTAAAGCATGTAGCCAAGTCTTGTCACAAGCACGGTGGTTTTACCGCTGCCGGGAACAGCCAGCAGCAGAACAGCACCTTCGGTTTCCTTTACGGCGCAGCTTTGCTGTTCGTTGAGAATTATATTGAATTTTTCTGCAAATTCCTCGTAAGTCACAGACAAAACCCCTGAATTAAATTTCTTAGGACATTATAAACCGAAAATAAGTAAGGTACAAGAGAAAAAAGCCTCCGCAAAAAGCGGAGGCTTTCATAAAACAAAAACTATTTGACAATTTTAAAACCGCTGATAAGGGGAAGCTCTCTGCATCTGCCCTTTGCAACATTTATGATACCGATAACGGAGAAGACAACCAGAATAATGTCAACGGGAACAGAGATGATCCAGGAAATCCAACCGGGGATAAGACCGCAGATTATACCAACAACAATAGAAATAATGGTCTGAATGATAAACAGGTTAAGACCTCTGGATGCGTGATAATGAGCAAACTTTGAATCTTTTCTTGCAAAATAGGGAATAAATGCAAGAGGTCCTATGTAGGAGAGAATGGTGATACCCTTGTTTGCTTTGATATCATTTGCATCAACGGAAGATGTGGTATCCTCGGTGTCGAAAGCCATGTTGTAAAGATCTTTTGCATTAAAATCAGAAGAATCTTCCTTGGCTTTGTTTACTGCTCCGCAGAAGGGACAGTTGTTGAGATTGTCGTCAAAACTCTGACCGCACTTAGTGCAAAATGGCATGGTAAAAACCCCTTTCAAAAATTTTCTGAGAAAATTATAGCGGATGTTTCGCGTGTTGTCCAGCAAAATCACATAAAATTACGATTTTTTCTTATTGAAAATTACCAGCTTGCTTGCAATGTAGTTAAAAATGACAACAACAATGGCACAAATCAGTTTCGTTACGATGCTTCCGAGTTTTCCGTCAAAACCCATAACCTTCATGATAAGGAGGACAATAAGCTCTGAAATTCCGAGGGAAATAAGTCTGGCACCAACGAACAAACCTATTTCTCGCAGAATTCCGACCTTGTCTTTTTCCTTGCTTTCAAAGACAAAGATACGGTTTGTGACATATGCAAAAACAACTGCAAAGCACCATGCCAGAGCGGTGGCAATCATCTCATCGATGTGAAGATAATTATAGGCAAAATAGAAAACAATAAAATCAATAACGGTAGTAAGCACTCCGAAAAGGAGGTAAAGAATTACCTCACGGGAGAACAGCTTTTTGACAAACTGCCGGAGCTTTTCGCTTTTCAATAGATGTCAGCACCTTTCGGTAAATCAGAGTCGGTTTGCACGGTTGATAGCATCAGCCTGAGCTTTTGTATAATCGTTTGCAGCACTTTCAAGAATATCGGCATACTGTTCTATGACAGTGCTTGTTTTCATGGGGGCAGAAGCTGCTGATGTTATGCCTGAAAGTCTTGAGTAAAAGACATTTGCATCATCACCGCTCCAGTAAGGACGGAGAGATGATGAAGTATCTGCAGCACGTCTTACAGAATTTCTGCAGTCGACAGCAACATCCCTGAGCTCTCTGGAATACTGACGGAGAGCCTGATGATTCACTTCAATACGATATCCCATGATCAGACTACCTTTCTTATCTGCCTGATGGCGTAATCATAGTCATCGGCGAGGTTTTCGAGGACAAGAGCACATTTTTCTTCGCCTACATTATCGCCGTATGAACGAGCGCTTTTTGCAACGGAATTAAGTTCATTTCTGACCTGCTGCATAAGATATATTGCTTCGTTGAGCAATGCTTTTGTATTGGCATCTGCCACAGTAAAACCTCCCTTTCTTATTTATATTTTCTCTCAATTTCATTGAAATCATTTGCAGTTTCATCAAAATATGCCTTGCATTTTTTGATTTTTGAAAGACTGCCCACACGTCGGTTTGCGTTGCCGACCGCATGATATTCATCAAGAGGCATCTGATGCCACCAGTAGACCTCATCAAGAATTCCTTCAATACGTCGTATCTTCCAGTAAAGATTGGCAAGGCGCTGTGCACACTGGGCATATCCATCAGTGTTGATGTATATAGAAGGACTTGACATAGCAGTGCGGTATCCCTTGTTGAAGTTCTCATTGAACCATGTGGTGATATCATCAATAGTACGGAGAACGAAGTTGTATCCTCGCTGAATCAGAGTGATAAGATCTCTGACGCCTTCGCCTATGTTGTTAAGACACTCAATCACCGCTTCACAGATCTCTGAAAGCCTTAATTTCAGCTGTGCGAGCTTCTGAGCGATCTGCCCTGCGGCCCAGGTGGTAAAGGGGTCAATGAAATGTATGTATATGGGAACATAGAATAAGGTGGCAACATACAGCTTGGTCGTCATGACCCTGACGCCGCTGCGAAGCACCATCTCAACAATGGAATCAGTTGTGAAATCTGAATTGTGCAGCGCATAAAGAAGCATAGGCACAGTAAGATTGACTGCAGATACAATATCTTCACCGGTAAAGCCTGAAGTGCTCTTATCCATTTTGCCCATTCCTGCTTCAATAAAAGTCATTATACCGATAGCAGCTTCTTTGCGTTGCTCAGGAGGCAGAGACATGAATTCATCAGACATGGTGCGAGCATATATACCCAGATCATTAGGACCGTCAACAGTATCTCTGAGCTGACCATTTTCATCAAGCACATTGGTAAGATAATGATACTTCATGATAGGCACACCGGACATATCGCCATTCTGATCGATATAGGTATCATGACCGTCAGGGACGATTTTATAGCCTAACTGATTGACAATATCGCTTTCACCGCTGATGCTCCAGAGCTTGCTGATCTGATCCTCGTATCCGGGAAGATTTTTGAATCTTTCTATGGCTTCAGGAGAAAAGCCCTGACCGTCGATGGAAATGCATCTGTCAATAAGAAAACGTTTTTCGCTTGCCATTGTAATATACTGAGAAAGATTGCCGCCTTTTGAATGCCCGGTAATGGTAATGTCAGTGCCGGAATTCCAGCCATTTGCCTCTGCAACCTTGTCAAAATAACTTGCAGCAAGCTTCTGAACGTTTGAATCATTCGGACCAAGACCTTCGCCGTTGTCTATCCATCGTCCGTCACCGGTACCTCGGAAAGCAACATAAGCCTCGCCGTCGGGTGAAGTGAAGACACAGCCGTGAACATCCTCATATCCGGGCATATAGTCAGACTGCCCTGAAACTATAAGATCGCCGATAGAAGGATCAGATTTGACGGCAGCACAAAGAGCTTCGAAATTGTCCTTGAATTCACTTGATTCAGAAGATAAAACACGAGGATCATTGCTCAATTTGCTGATTATTTCACTCATGGATGTTCCGTCGGGGATATTGGCATCATCGAGATAAATATATAGATTCAGCGCAGCGCTTACATTGCTTTGAGAAGGCATTGTACTCATGAATCAATCGGCTCCTTATATGAATTTACTTGAAGTGTTTTTGAGCTTTTTTTCAACTTCTTCATATCCTTCTCCGGAAGCGGAAGAAAGGAAAACAGAGAATCCTCTGAATACTTCGCTGCTTGCCTGAGTGGCTTCGCTGGAAAACCTCATGTACGCATTGTAGAAAGAACTTCCGGCGGGAGAATCCCAGACACGGCAGACTTTTCCGGCGATACGTTCACCTTCTTCAGTCTGTCTTTTGAAAGAAGACCCTGCAGAAGCGATTTCCCGGGAGGCATCACGCAATGCGGATGTTTTAACATTTATGCCCATTATAAACAACCTTTCAGGTGAAATGAAATAAAATCTTCGGTAGTCATTATATGCTTTCATTATACAGTAAATGACAGAAAATTGCAATAGAATACAAATATACTAATAGCAACAGTGAAACAAATTTGAAAGTGAAATATAGGGCAATCTTGACAATAAATATATGAGGATATATAATATTAATGTTATATTTATATGATAGTTTAAAATGATTATAAGAAACAAAGGAGAGGATAAAATGGCAAGAATTGAAGTGTCTACCGAAGCGCTGCAGCGACTGTCGGATGAAATACGTGCAAGCGGAAACAGAATGGGACAATGCAATGACAAAATAAGAAAATACCTGATGGAATTACGTGATACATGGGATTCTCCTGCAGGAGATACGCTTTTTAATCAGATTGCAAATGAATTGGATTTTCTGCAAATCAGCAGAAGAACAATATACGAATACGGAGAATTTGTCGGAGTTACAGCAATGCTGTATGAATCAAACGAGGAAAAACAGAAAGTAAAATCCAGTTTTATCTGATAATATAAAATTAAATCGGGAATGGTGCATTATGAAAATACAGAACGATACAGATCGGACAAGAGAGCTGCTTATGCGGATAAGAGAAGAGCTTTTTGAATATGTTTATATATATAACAGGGCAATGATGCAGCTGAACAGAATGGCATACTGGAAAGGTATAGATGCAACGGTAGTCAAAGCAGAAGCAATGGATTCAATGTATAAACTGAGAAAATTATCAATAAAAGTTGAAAAATTGCTGAACGAAGCAGTAAGAGTAAATAATAGGTATACACGCATAATTGACAGCAACATTGCCAATGTGCACAGTATTGATGTATAGGGGTGGCGTAATGGGCAAGATGATTCTCAGAATGGATTATTCCGCAGCCAAAAGTTTGTCAAAAAAATGTGAAAATATATATGAGCTTATAGACAGATGGGAAAAAAAGCTTGAAATGGTTTCCGACTCGCTGAGGAGAATAGAAGAGCCTTCGGCAAAAAGAGCAGCCGAAAAAGCTATTGAAATTCAGTGGGAATTAAAGTGTGAAGAAAATACACTGAGATTTATGTCGGAAAATCTCAAAATCAGTGCGGAAAAGATAAGGGATGCGCAGGAACGTGTGCTGAGGGATCTTCATAATTCCGGAGAAGGGCAGTGATCAGATGGCACAGATACGAATAAATACCATTGAAATTGAAAGCATAATCAATATTCTGTCGAGTGTAACAAAAGGCGGAGTGGCAGAAGAGGCGATAAGGCAGCTTGACACACTGTCAAAATCAGATGAGTGGGAAAAAGTAGGTAAGGAATACGGAGACGATCAGGCAAAAAAGATAAGAAACAGGCTGAAAAAGTTAAGAATGTCCACCCATTTACTTCTCAGATATCTTGAAGATATGAAGGATGCATATGAGTCGCTTGAAAAAGAGAACAGCGGCGTTTTCGCTATGATAATGCCGGGTATGCATGTTATTTTAGGCCAAAAACCGATCACGTGGGAAATGCAGCAGATGATAAGAGAGAATAACAGCGTGAAAATGTTTATTTCACGGTATGTTGTTGGTTTTTTGCGTGTGATAGGAAGCGCAATGCGGGTGATTCAGCCAATAGATGTGGATCTTATTGAATTTGAATCAAAAACAGAACTCCTATATGGAAAAAATAAGGAGAGCGAGGTTTTGAGGGTTGTTCCATTCCCGTTTCTTCCTGACATTTTTCCACGTCCTGTTCCCAGAAGGCATCCGCCAATACCGGTAGGACCGATTGACAGATGGCTCAGAAATTGTCCATGGAGATATTGGGGAATGATCGAGTGCATAAGAATTATTCATCCCATACCGTTTTATCCTCCGCAAAAGCGTCCGCTGCTGTATGCAAGTGACGACCATTTCAGAGACAGTTTCCTGACTGAACTTATAGCTCCTGCTCTTAACAGGGTGGCAGGAGGAGAAGATATATCATCGCAGGATAATACAGAAGATCTGATGCACCTTGTTACAGACCTTGACAAGGATATCAAATTTGAAACAGAAAGTTCAATGACTGCAGAAAAGGCAGGAAATCTTCTTTCACAGGGAAAGCAGATCTCTTTTACCGGCGAAAACTTCTCTCTGCACAGAGAAAACGGATCGCTTTTCTCGGAAGGTGCATTTAACGGATGTTCTATGAATGTTCTGGCGGCAGTCAACGGAAAACTGGTGGTATCAGCCATGGGTGAACGGCTTACTCTTAATCCGGGGCAGACAGAGCTTGGTGGTATGAGCACTTCGATGCAGTTTACGATTTTTTCGGTGTAGGGGGGAGAATATATGCTGATTACAGATGAAATGACAGCCTGCTACCATATACTTGCAGAACAGTATCTTGTCAGAAAATATTCTCTTGACAGACTGGACGAGCGTTTTGCCGAATGCAGCGCAGGATTTATTCCTCATGGTGAAGAAATACCCTGCAATGAACTGAAATTTATATCTCTCCTTAGCATTCCGAAGCTGGAGCGTCTTACGGAAGAGCAGCAGGCGGTGATAAATGAAATATCGCTTGGAGAGGAACCGGACATAGATATAGTAGCATTTGTCGAAGATACATTCCGCATAGCTCTTGCAGGTGATATCAGACCGGGTGTATACCATGAATACTATCAGGATGTCAACAATGAGGGGCTGCTGCCAGGAGAATCCATTGTATTTCAGTTTTCTGATAAATCAGAAGGGGATGCACAGGATGAGAAAGTATGGGAAGCAGAAAACAAAAAGAAAGAAGTTTTCGCTTCCGTAAAGGCACAGTTTGAGAAAATGATCTCAGACAAATGCCCCGACGACAAAGTTTATCTTGTGAGAATATAAATTAAAAAGCCCTCCTTACGGAGGGCTTTTTAACAGGTGTGAAGATGAAAAAGAGAAAAAGTTATAGGCAAAAATTCATGATTAGGAGATTTATGTGTACGCAGGCTTACGGAAGAATCCTTTTCGCCTGCGATTATTTTATACGTAAGTGTCTGCCACTCGCAGGTTAAAAACTGTGACTTACGGTTTCCTGAGCCGCTGCTGACTTATGCAACGGACTCATCCTCGTTAACCTCGTCAGATACTTCCTCAGGGGAAGCTGTCTTGACGGATTCGATCTTCTTGTAGAGCTTATACTTGAGGAGAATACCCTCATCCTCTACCTTCTCGCACACGAGAGATGCGTTTGCAACGGTACCGCCCTTGATGATGCTTGCAAGGCCGATAAGGCTGCAGAGAGTGCTCTTGAGGTTGAGCTTGTCGCCTTCGGAGGTGACGAGGTAGATATTGCCTCTGCACTCCTCAACGATCTTCATGAAATCATTGACCTCAACATTGTTAAGTGACCATACTGTGCTTCTCATATTAGGATCATCCTTTCAGTTAAATAAAACTTAATATAATGGATTGTATCCTGCGAGTGTGTAACCTGCAGGCGTTCTTGCCGCCCTCCTGATTACGTGTTCATTATAGCACGGCTTTCGTCAATGTCAACAACTTTTTATAAAAATATTTGTACGACTCAACTATGCAGCAGTGTTATTTAACTATATTTAAATAAAGAATTATGTACAACTTGCATAATTGTTAAAAAATTAACACTTTAACGATTTGAATCGAAATTGACATATATGCAATGATAAGCATTGTTTTGAAATATTGATTTGTGCAAAGTGCATGATTCTGAAAATTGGCTTTTTGTAAGGGATGTAAGGGTTTTCAAAGAGATAATTTATATATGGAAAGCAAAAATAGTGACTAAATACTTGCAATCGGTGCAATCATGTGTTAAAATACCCATTACTGAAAACAGCTAACCTGCGCAGCGGCATGCGGATGCCGGGTCCTGTGCGACAGAGCGACGTGAATCATGTCAGGCGGGGAACCGAGCAGCATTAAGCGTTTTGCTTTGGGCGCCGCAGTCAACCTGGTGTCCGTATGGCGGTGCGCAGGTTATTTTATTGGCAAGGAGGGAAAGTGCGTGTATCAGGTTTTATACAGAAAATGGCGTCCGAAAACATTTGATGATGTTTACGGCCAGCCTCAGGTCACAATGACACTGCTGAGCGAACTGAAAGGCAACAAGCTTGCTCACGCCTATCTCTTCACCGGAACAAGGGGAACAGGTAAGACCACCTGTGCAAAAATACTTGCAAAGGCGGTAAACTGTCTTCATCCTGTTGACGGCAATCCGTGCAATGAATGTGAAATATGCCGTGGTATCGAAGACGAGAGTATAACCGACGTTATTGAAATGGACGCAGCATCAAACAACGGTGTTGACGATATCAGAATGCTCCGTGACAAGGTTAACTTCACTCCCACAGCATGCAAGTATCTTGTATACATTATAGATGAGGTGCATATGCTTTCCACAGCAGCATTCAATGCACTGCTCAAAACCCTTGAGGAACCTCCCTCATATGTAATGTTCATACTTGCAACAACAGAAGAACATAAGATCCCTGCAACAATCCTCTCACGTTGCCAGAAGCTTAATTTCAAGCGTATAGCACCTGAGGATATCGCAGAAAGACTCAAATTTATTGCAGGCGAGGAGCACGCACTTCTTGAAGATGATGCAGCAACCCTTATCGCACGTCTTGCAGACGGCGGAATGCGTGACGCAATATCTCTGCTGGACCAGTGCCTCGTGCGTGACCGTGAGGTTACCGAAGAAGTTGTTACGGCAACGGCGGGAATGGCAGGCACAGACCATCTGTTTGAGCTGTCACGCCTTGTTTCTTCGGGAGATTGCGCAGGACTGATCGAATATATTTCAACACTCTATGCGGAAGCAAAGGACTTGTACAGAGTATGTGAAGAGCTGATAAATCACTTCAGATCTCTCATGATTATAAATTCCGTACAGAAGCCCGAAACTGTCCTTACAGTTTCCACAGCCGAGCTGAAAAGGCTTACTGAGGATGCACAGAGATATACCCTTGCCCAGACAATTAATATAATAGAAAGCCTGAACACTGTAATGGAGCGGATGAGCCGTGGCGCATCACGCCGTGCAGAGCTGGAAATGAGCCTTATCCGCATTTCACGTGATCTGCAGAAAACCGACACAGGCGATTTGGCAGCCCGTGTGGCAGCACTTGAAAAGCAGATAAAATCGGGTGTGTTCATGAAGCAGATGAATACAGAGGATGCACCTGCAAAGCCCGTAGCATCACCTGCACTTCCCAAACTTCAGGTACAGGATCTCAGCGACAGAGCAGTACCCTTTGAAGATTGGACAAGAGTTCTTTCGCTTCTTGAAGAAAGACACGAGTCTGCTATTTTTGCAGCGCTCTCAGGCTCACGTGCATATACAAGCGATGACTATCTGCTTGTTGATTGCAACGATTTCGGAGCAGAAATGCTCAGACAGGCGAGAGTCAAGAACAACCTTCGAGCCATAATAACAGAAGTAACGGGAAGACAGTACCGTCTTGGACCTTACAGACCCAGCGTCAGCGGAGCAACTCCTGAAAACAGCGCAGGTCAGGCTCTGATTGAAAGACTTAAAAACAGTGGAATAGAGTCGCAAGACTGAATAAATAAAACATAAACGGAGGACACTACTATGAAATCAAGATTACCTGCAGGATACGGCGGCGGAGCCCCCAATAATATGAGCAGCCTTGCACGTCAGGCACAGAAGATGCAGGAAGAGATGGAGAAGATCACCGAGGAGCTCAATGCAAAGGAATATGAAGTAAGCTCCGGTGGAAACGCAGTTGTCGTTAAAATGACAGGTGCTCTGGAAGTCAAGGGCATTGAGATCAAGCCTGAGGTTGTTGATCCCGAGGATACCGAGATGCTTGGTGACCTTATCACCGCAGCAATCAACGAAACCATCCGTCAGATCAACGAGGAGAAGGAAAGCCGTCTTGGACCTCTCACCGGCGGTCTCAGCATCCCCGGCCTTTTCTAAGATATGTCATATAGTATAGCTGCCCTTTCCACCCTTATCGAGCAGTTTGAAAGTCTGCCGGGAATAGGGCATAAAACAGCACAGAGGCTGGCGTTGCATATGCTGGATGTACCCGTCGAAAGAGCGGAACGCTTTGCAAATGCCATAATAAACGCAAGAGAAACTCTGCGCTATTGCGAAATATGCTGCAACCTTACCGACAGTGAGGTGTGCTCCATATGCCGAAATCCCAAACGTGACGGAACAACCATATGCGTTGTTGAATCTCCGAGAGATGTAATGGCTCTTGAGAGGACCCATGAATTCAATGCAAAATACCATGTTCTTCACGGCTGTCTGTCTCCGATGGATGGAATCGGTGCAGAGCAGTTGAGAGTAAAAGAGCTTCTTGCACGTATTCAGAATGAGGATGTGCAGGAAGTAATAATGGCTACAAACCCCACTGTTGAGGGAGAAACGACTGCAATGTATATAAGCCGTTTGCTCAAACCTCTGGGAGTGAAGGTCACACGTCTGGCTTACGGAATTCCCGTAGGAGGCGACCTTGAGTATGCGGATGAATTTACCCTCAAGCACGCACTTGTGGGCAGAAGCGAATTGTAGCAAAAAGGAGGTGCCGAAATGGCAGAGAAGAAAGACGGAAACAGAACAATTGCCACAAATCGAAAGGCTTATCATGAATATTTCATAGAGGAAACCTACGAGGCAGGTATCGAGCTGTGCGGCACCGAGGTAAAATCCGTCCGAGGCGGAAACGTAAACCTGAAGGACGCATGGTGCACCATACAGAATGGTGAGCTTGTGGTCAGAGGAATGCACATATCCCCTTATGAGCAGGGGAATATATTCAATCGTGATCCGATGCGTGAACGCAAGCTGCTCATGCACAAGAAGGAGATAATGCGGCTTCTTGGCATACAGAAACAGGACGGTCTGGCAATAATCCCGCTGTCACTTTATTTCAAAGGGTCTCTTGTTAAAGTGCAGGTAGGCGTATGCCGTGGTAAAAAGCTCCACGATAAACGAGCATCCGCAGCAGAGCGTGATGCAAAGCGTGATATCGACAGAGCAATGAAAGCAAGATAAAAAGGAACCCCTGGTTTCAGGGGTTCCTTTTTGTGATATTGTTTATAGTATTTAAAAGTTCATTTTGATCTATAGGTATGGGATTCTCACAGAAAGGACAATCTACGCTTTCGATACAGATCAGTTGGGCGAAGGTGTAGGGAAGAGCTTCACTGCATATGGGACAGATAATATCAACAGAGTTTATGTCCGAATTATCTCTGCGTTTTAGATTTTTATGTTTTCCATGGGGATAATATTTCATGATGTATCCTCCGACAATATATTATGTAATACAAAATGATATCTTTATTCATATCGCATTGTAACATATTATGTCGAAAAAAGTCAAGATAAAATAATATCATAAAAATAAAAGGATGTGATATCTTGGCACAGATCAATAAAGAACCGCTGAAAATAAAAAGGCGAGGCGAAGACGGAAACAGGCTTATTACCGTTAGAATTAAAGAGGATATATTGACAGAAATTGATAAGATTGCATCAGAAACAAATTACTCACGTAATGAATTGATAAATGTAATGCTTAGCTACAGTGTGAAAAATATAGAGATAGAATAAAGGACGAGATCAACGATCTCGTCCTTTTGTTATTTAATCAAAAACCTCAGGATACTTTTCTCTTAAAGAGTCCAGCAGACTTACAGCCCTTTCATATTGTTCGGTATCGCCTTCCGGCTTTGCAAGTAAGCTTATTCCAAGATCAGATACATCAATTCCCTGAGATTTAAAGGCGTTACAAAGATCAGTTCCGGAAAGTGGTATCCATTTCTCGCAGCCGTTATAGCTTTCAAACATATCAGGATAAATCCCGGTTATGTATTCATAGCCTTCTTCAGTGGTAAAATATATGCATCTGATATGATCGTTGTAGTCGGCCGCAATCTGGGAAGGGGTGTAATCTTTGTTGTCAGTTACAAGAAAATCGGCTTCGACAGCATTGCTGTCATCATCGTTGAAATCTTCAATATGCTCAGAAAGAACAAGCTTCAGAGCTATCATTTCCTCGTTGCTGTAATATTTGTCGGTGCATACTGCAGCGGTAAAGTCAACAGAGGATTTTGTGTTGAGGGTTGCGATAAAAACAATTATGGCAGCAAGAATAAATGCAGTAAGCAAAAAAGCAGTCTTGTGGTAATACCAGAAATCACGTATAACGCTGAAAAAGGTGCGTTTTTTCGGAATATAGTCCTCAACGTCTTCATTGATAACCGCTCCTGCATGACCTGAAGAAACATAAGAATCCCGTTCCTCCTCGTCTTCGTCAGGAATAATAATTATAGGTTCATCATCTTCTGTACCGTCAAGAATACTGACATATTCTTTTTCGTCATTCATTGATAACACACCCTTCATATGAACGAATTTTTGGGAGCATAATTAATATCACTCCTTAATTTATTATTTTAACATTGAATACCGTTAATTTCAACAAAAACCGGACCGCAAAATTTTGCAGCCCGGTTTTTCATTTTCAGACAAATACGGTGAAATGCAAGATCATATATCAGTAATTCGAAGCACTTCACCCCAGGGAGGAATGACATCGCCTTCTGTGATTATCCACAGAACAGGCAATCCCATAGCATCGCTTTCGGGCGGGAAGGTGCCGTATCCGTCGGTGAATATTATAACGCATGAAGGTGATTCATGGCAGTCGTTTTGAAGATAAGTGAAGACAGCCGAAAAATCAGTTCCACCGCCACCGTAGGGAATGATTCCAATAAGATCACTGACACTTTCAAAGGGAAGAGGCTGAGTGACAGCGGTATCAAAAAATCCCAATTTCCCTGTAAGAATACCATCAAACTGTTCGATGGCACTTCGCATTTCAGAATATACATCAGACAGAATCCTGTCGGAAATGGATCCCGAGGTATCAACCATAAACAGTATTTCTTTTGTAAAAAATTCCCGTTCATTGAAATCGGGCAGAAAGAAATCAGTATCAGAAAACCGTCTGTCGGGGGGCGCAAAGGAGTAATCACAGATGTTTTCCTGTAAAAAACGGTTAAGGACAGTTTTCCAGTCAATTGATGAACGGGATTCTTCATTAAGAATTCTTTTAATAAAAGGCGAAACATCCGATAAAGCTGATTCCAATGAATTTGCAGCGGCAGAAATGCGTATCTGCCACTGAAGGTGCAAATCGGAACTTGTGCAGGACATCGGCAGGCCTTCAAGGGGATCAAGAATAAGCTCGTAGCAATCACCCGATTCATCTTTTTCATCCCAGAAAACATCACTGTCAGGGGTGAGCCTGAGTCGGGCTCTGTCGCTAAGAGAATAAAGGCTGTAAGGGATAAGCTCAAAAATTTCTGCAGCCGTCAGATCGTCGGGTTCAATGTTCGTTGAGGGTATAAGATATTGAATATCTCCGAAATGGGGATATCTTATTTCTGCAATGCCTGACTTTATCATGTGGGCATTGATCAGAATATCGCAGGCATAATGATAGTCGTCGCCTGTGTATGAAAGAGGACGCCATATATGCCCGAAAATAATGTGCATCAGCTGGTGACAGAGAATATAGTCGAGCTCATTTGGATACAGCTTGGCGATATAATCGGGGGAAAAGAATATGCACCGTCCGTTGGTGGAAATTTTCTTCATGTCACTGACAGCAACAAATCTCAGATTCATAAGCAGGAGTGAGAAAAAAGTATTGCTGTCCATCAGCCGGGAACGAGATTCCTGAATAAGGGCTTTTATTTTAAGCTTTCGCTGTTTTGTCATCATAAGCCGTAGTCATCCCAATCCCTGCCCGAGCGGAGAAACCAATCGTTGTATTCATATATTTCCGACAGATCCTTAAGCAGTGTTTTTATATTGAGAAAATCGGCAAAAATTCGGTTTCTGAATTCAGGCGGGAACTGTTTTATGTATGCCACGGCATTTTTCAGTTCTGCACGGGAGCATGAAGAGTGTGCATATTCAAGGATACGTGAGGAAAGCGCAAAAAGCCTGTCAGAACGCATGGGCACATCGCTGCAGCAGCCTGCAAAGATATCTTCAGCAGAGGGGAGAGATGCGTATACCTCGCTCCATAATCTCAGTGCATTGGCTGCATCCATGCCGATACAGCCTGAAATAAGAGGGAAAACCGCACTGATATCTTCAGAAATGTTATTGAGTATGTTGCTGACCATTTCCCAGGAACGAGGAGTAGGAAATGCAAGAGAATCTCTGAGAGGATCAAATTGCATGAGCATATCGGGTTTGTATTCGATAAAGCCGGTAACAATACTGTTGATTCCTGCACCTGCAGCCCAGCTGTGCCAGCTTGCACGGTCAGAAGAGATGTCAATATGACAGAGCCTGTTTGCGAGAGCCTTCGGCATATTGTATGAAACTGACCTGTCGGTAACTCTGTTGCCTGCAGCTATGACAATGCAGTTGTCGGGAAGTCTGTGCTCACCGACGGTGCGGTCGAGAGTGATCTGATATGCAGCGGCCTGAACAGATTGAGGTGCAGCAGATATCTCGTCAAGAAAAAGAATGTTGATCATATCAGAGCTGCCGTCCATCTGGAATATTTTGGGCTTGAGCCAGACGGCGAGAGTTTTGTCTTCATTTGCGGTGGGAATACCTCTGAGATCAACGGGATTAAAAAGAAGGAGCCTTACGTCTGTGATGCTGACTTTTTTGCCTGTTCTGAGATATATCTCATTTGCCACCTGGCGTACACCCTGAGATTTTCCGACACCGGGAGGCCCCCAGAGCATAACAGAGGGAAAACTTTTAAGCGGAGTGCCGGAGTTGATAAGTGCTGTGTATGCGTTTGCAAGCTGAAGTACCGTTTCTGTTATAGTAAGAGTAAATAAACTGCTTTTTTCGGTCATGGTTTCACCTCAGATCCAAGGAATATAATATCAGGGACTGCGGAAAAAATAAGCATCATTACACCGTTTTTCATGGCTGCTTGAATAAAGCATAGCATAGCCGATGGTTCAATTAAAGGGTACACCGTGCAACTGTCGCTTTTTTGTCGCAGCAAAAAATTGAGGGATAAAAAAGCCCTGCGTATCAGAAGATACGCAGGGTGTCAGAGTGTTGGTTATTCGATAGGCTTCATTGTGGGGAGACGCTAAAAATGAGTTTGTAAATGTTTTATAAGTTCTTATAACCTCTTAAAACTTGTCTTTTAAAAACAGTAAAAACCAAGATTTTCTTATATCTTCGTATGACTTTTTATAATTTCTCCTTAAACTCTGGTAAAATTGTGGTAAATTGATTTTGTCATTTACTTGTGTTATAATGTAAAAACAAAGGAGGAATTGCGATGCTTAATAACAGAATAGTACGAATTATTTCTCTGCTTTTTTCAGTTTTATGCTTGTTGTCATTCTTTGGTTGTTCAAAAGATAAAACACATGGTGCCACCGTAACATATCCCGAAGATATTTCTTCCATTGCTGATTTCAAGTGTGTTTGTTCAATCGACCATAAAACAGAGTTTGTTATAGAAAATGATGAGGCAAAAGCATTATATACATACATAATGGAGCAATGGGAAAAGGCAGAGGAAACCGAAATTGACAGAACTGAACAAGATGACATTTACCTTTCTTTCCAAGACGGAGAGCCTTTGCTTATTTTGAGTCAAGAACCCAAAGCAGAAATATCCGATGCTCTCGCAGTATCAGATGAGCATTTTTACGGTGTGTTTTGGATTCACGAAAATGACTATATGGTCTTTACCGCTATGCCGATGACCTCTTTCCAAAAATATTATAAAATGCCCGAAGGCACATATGATAAAATTGCCGAGTTGGTAAAAAAATAACCTATAAAACAGCAAAAACACCCTATGACCTTTGATGGTCATAGGGTGTTTTTTGTTATAAAACTGTGGTAAGAAGATTTTGGGAAATTCTTATATCTTCTTATAAGTTCTTATATGGTCCCTTTTAGTCCAACGGCTTCATCGTCGGGAAGAGGAGAACGTCTCTGATGGAATAGCTGTCAGTAAGCAGCATTACAAGACGGTCGATGCCGATGCCGATACCGCCTGTGGGAGGCATGCCGTATTCAAGAGCCATAAGGAAGTCCTCGTCGATGAGGTTAGCCTCTTCGTCGCCGGAAGCACGGAGCTCCATCTGACGGACGAAGCGCTCACGCTGATCGATGGGGTCGTTGAGCTCGGAGTATGCGTTTGCAAACTCGCAGCCGTTGATGAACAGCTCAACACGCTCGGTAAGCTCGGGACGGTCGGGCTTCTTCTTGGTAAGGGGAGAGATTTCAATGGGATGATCGGTGATGAAGGTAGGCTGAATGAGGTTCTTCTCAGCAAACTCCTCAAAGAATGCAGCCAGAACATCGCCCCATGTAGCACCCTTCTTGATTTCAACATTAGCCTTCTTAGCCTCGGCAACAGCACGCTCGGTGTCGCAGCGGAAGGAATCGAAGTCAACTCCGGAATACTTCTTGACTGCCTCGACCATGGTCATTCTTGCGAAGGGCTTCTTAAGGCTGATTTCCTTGCCGCACCACTGAATGTCGGTGGAGTCGTTGACAGCAAGGCAGCAAGCCTCGAAGATGTCTTCACATCTGCTCATCATGCCGTTGTAATCGGTGTAAGCTTCATAGAATTCGATGGTGGTAAATTCAGGGTTGTGCTTTACGTCCATGCCCTCATTTCTGAAAAGTCTGCCGATTTCGTAAACTCTCTCCATACCGCCGACGATAAGTCTCTTAAGGTAAAGCTCGGTAGCAATACGCAGATACATATCAAGGTCGAGGGTGTTGTGATGGGTGATGAAAGGACGTGCAGCAGCACCGCCTGCAATAAGGTCAAGAACAGGAGTCTCAACCTCGATAAATCCGATGTTGTCAAGATAGGAGCGGATGGTGGTGATAATCTTTGCTCTCTTTATAAAGGTATCCTTGACCTCAGGGTTGACGATGAGGTCCATGTATCTCTGACGATATCTGGTGTCAGTGTCCTTAAGACCGTGGAACTTGTCGGGCATGGGACGAAGGCTCTTTGCAAGGAGCTTTACTTCCTTTGCATGAACGCTTATCTCACCGCGGCGGGTACGGAATACAAAGCCCTTTACCTCACAGAGGTCACCCACATCCCAGTTGGTCTTGAGGTTGTTGAAAACTTCCTCGCCGAGGTCATTTATGCGGAGATAAACCTGCATCTTGCCGCTTCTGTCACGGACATCAATGAAGTTTGCCTTACCCATGTCACGCCAGGTCATAATACGGCCTGCGATGCAGACATCGGTGTTTTCAAGCTCTTCAAAGCGCTCAATGATCTCAGCAGCGGAGATGTTCTTGTCACAGGTGGTGATCTCAAAGGGGTCAGCACCGACACTCTGGAGATGAGCAAGCTTGTCACGTCTGATCTGGAGAAGGGCATTAAGTTCCTGTTCGGACTGTTCTTCGGAGATTTCTTCTTCTGTTGCGTTGATGATTTCTTCAGCCATTTATATCAATCCTTTCGATTTTTCATAAAAAGGGGCAGAGAAGAGATCTCTGCCCAAAGCGGAAAAATTACTTGGAGATATCCAGAACCTTGTACTTCTGGATTCCGCCGGGAGTTTCGATTTCGACAGTCTCGCCGACAGCATGGTTGAGAAGACCTTTACCAACAGGCGATTCATCGGAGATAAGTCCCTTGAGAGGGTCAGCTTCCGTAGAACCGACTATCTGATATTCGTCCTCCTCATCGTATTCGACATCAAGTACCTTAACCTTGGTACCTACCTGAACTGTATCTGTAGTGATCTCGCTCTGGTCAATAACACGAACGTGCTTCAGAGTAGCCTCGATCTCGCTGATGCGAGCCTCAAGCTGAGCCTGGTCGTTCATAGCCTCATCGTACTCACTGTTCTCGCTGAGGTCACCGTGGGAACGGGCTTCCTTGATCTGCTCAGCGATATCGGCACGCTTCTGGGATTTGAGAATTGAAAGTTCCTCCTCCAGCTCACGGAGGCCTTCGGCGGTCACAAGAATTTCCTTGTTTGCCATAACTAACTTCCTTTCAAAAACGTATTTCAATTAGCTTCGATACATTATATACATTTAAAGCTGATATGTCAAGAAAATAGAAAAACTTAGCCTGATATAAAAACTCAAAGCTGTCCGAGATAAAATTTCCCGAACAGCTTTTTTACAATTCAATTATTATGTGCAGCAGCTTTTTCTTCTTCGGCTTTAATATGCTCAAGACGCTTCTTGAGACGTTTCAGATAACGCTGATCCTGACGCTTTCGCTCTGAGGGCAAAGTGGGGATAAATTTTCGATGAATCGCAGTGGAGACAAAAAGCTCTTCCGAGTCTTTTTTGGAGCAGTAAAACATACTGGCAGATTTTTCTGCAATATATTTTTCTACCCTGATGATCTCCGATTCAAGCTTTGCGAGCTCTGATGACATGGGCTCGGAAAGTGGATTGCGGCAATTCTCACATCGTTCTTTGGCGACGCTGCAGACAGTTCCGCATTTCCGGCAGATCCTTACTGATAGCTTTTGTGTTGACACAATAAACACTCCAATACTCTTTTCAAAATTAAAACGGAAAATAATTCTGCTTATCCCGTTAATATACAGTAACATTATAATTTAAAGAATATACATTGTCAATAAATAAACGATGTTTATGCTGCATGGCTGAATGAAAAAGCTGTCCGAGATAAAATTTCCCGACCAGCTTTTTTATAAATCAATTATTATGTGCAGCAGCCTTTTCTTCTTCGGCTTTAACACGCTCAAGACGTTTATTTAAACGCTTCAGCGTGCGCTTTTCACGGCGTGTTCCCGTGACAAGACCGAGCAGAAGTCCTCTGCTGACACCCGGCGTATGCGATCTCACCATAGTTGTCTCACCTTTGGTAAGACCGTTCCGATTGCCTGATTTTTCATTTATGCGGTTTTCAATACCTATGATTTCAATTTCAATTGAGGCTCGTTTTTGACTCATAGGATCGGAAAGCTCTTCCACGCAATTTTCACAGTGCTCTTTCAGTGCGCTGTTGATTGTTCCGCATTTCCTGCATATTTTCACAGACATATTTTTCGTGTTCTTCATAAAACCGCTCCTTTACTCTTTTTAAAAATGCATCCCAATATATGTAAATTCAGTATAGCAAAGGGTAAGATGCTTGTCAACAAACAAGAGCCCGATAATATCTGTCTGTTTTGTAACGTTTATGCACTTTTCGACTCCAATATATGGGAGGTGAAAAGATAGTATTCTTCAATACAGATTTGTGCTATATTTTAAAAAGAGGAGGGAGAAAAGATGTCGGATTTTCAAAAGATATATGAAGAATACGCAAGGAAAGTCTACCGATTTCTCCTTTCCCTGAGCGGAAGTGCGGAACAGGCTGAAGAACTGCTGCAGGAAACGTTTTATCAGGCTTTTCTGCATATTGACAGATTTGAAGGGCGAAGCAGTCTGTATACATGGCTCTGCGTAATCGGCAAAAATGCATGGCTGAAAGAATGCAGAAGGAGTTGCCGCTTTTCCGAAACTCCGCTGGAGGATATGGAAATGGAGTCCGGAGAGGAATCTGCAGAGGACAGCATAATGAATAAAGAAGACTATGAAAGAGTCCGGAAAGCGGTTTTAAAGCTCAGTGAGCCGTATAAGGATGTATTTATCCTTCATGCATACGGAAATGTAAAACTCAGTGAAATAGCAAAAAACCATAATAAATCAGAAAGCTGGGCGAGAGTGACATACCATCGTGCCAGACAACAGATAATCGAGGAGGTAACAAAATGAAAATATGCTGCGAAATTGCAAAAGACCTGCTGCCTTTGTATGAGGATGGAGTGTGCAGCGAAGAAAGCCGAAAAGCGGTTGAAGAACATCTTGCAGAATGTGAAAAATGCAGAGCTTTGTCAGGTGCAAAGCTGAATGTTTCCGAAGAAAATACGGAGGATACAGAGCGTGACGAAAAGGCATTTAAAAACGGCTTCAGAAGGATAAAACGCAGATGGGTATTGTCGCTGATTGCAGCAATTCTCATAATTCCCATACTTCTGCTCAGTGTAAATCAGGTGAGAGGCAGAGGAATCTGCTTTACGAATATGGATGATATCATGACAGCAGAGCGCTTTGCAGAAGCTTTAGAAAATGGAAAATATGAGAAAGCCGCAGATATGATTGACTGCGAAAAGCTTTATTATGATGTTCAGGATGTACTGGAACGGGAACTTGATGAATACATCGGAAAATACAGAACAATAGAAATAGATGGCAGCCGGTGGACGGTAAGTGAGCACCTTTATAATGAATACGTCAAAAAGCTTAGTGAAGAAGATATATGGGGTTTCATGGTGACAGAACTTAACGCTCCTGTTGTTCCCCGTGAGCAGTTTGAGAAAGTTGCATCTCAGAATCCCGAAAAAATAGTAAAAAACAGCACTGACGAATACACTCTGAATAACACCGAATATAATCTCGTGAAAACCGATCACGGATATTATTACGTCAGCGAAGACAGCCACGTAAACGAGCGGAGCCATACAGCAGAGCTGTTTTATGATCTGTATATTGCCGAATATGAGCTGTATGAAGAGATGAAGCCCATGATTCTTATGCAGGCAGAGGACAGCTATAATTACAATCAGGAATACTATAGCGAAGCAAGAGGTATGACCCTTTCCGAGTTTGAAGAATTTATTCATACCGACTATGAAAAAGGACTTCGCAGCTTTGCGGGAAACGGATTTGCTCTTGAAAACATAAGACGGGGAGAATGCAGCTATTCAGAAATGGACAGATGCTGGGTCATATCATTTGATGCACTTCTTACAAGAGGCGAAAAAACATATGAGGCAGCCTTCTGCGTGAGAGTCCGAAAGGATAAAATAAAAGTTGAGAATATACTGGTGAATTCCGATAATGAATATGCAGACAACAACCTTGCCAACGCTCTGCATCTTGACTATCCCGGAGCTGTCTGAGGACGTATAAAAACAAAAGCGGCTGCTTTTTGCAGCCGCTTTTGTTTTATGAAGAATCACTGCTGCATATAAATCCAGTGACAGAGGTGATAATATTGGGAGAGATTGCAGCGGTAATGACGAAGATAACAATAACCGCACTGACTTTATTTCTGCCGCACCTGTTCAGGCTGAAAAAAGAAAAGACAGAAAGCTTCTGCGCAGGCTTCTGCATTGCTCAGGGTACAGGAGAGCTGTGCGTACACTGTCCGTGGATGTATGCTGTGGTGTTTGGCGAAACAACGGGTTTTATTATGTTTGCAGTCACAATCATAGGCTCGCTTGTGCTTTTTGCGCTGCTGACCAATGAAAGAAGTGTTTTTCTGCACGTGCTCATTTATATTTTCTTTTCCTCAGCGGGATACGCATACTCCGAGGGGGAAAAGTCAATAATTGAACTGACAGCACATGGGTTTCGTGAGGGATGTGCAGGTGTTGGAAATTCAGAAAAAAGAAAACCGCTGATAATGCTGCTTTGCGCTGTGGCAGGAAGCATTGTCGGCGGCTTTGCGGAAACATTACCTGCAGCATTCTGCGCCATATCGTGCTGCGGACTTATAGTAAAAGGCATGAGGGGGATAAACGGAGAAAAAACGTGCATTGCAGGAATTGCGGCAGCCTGTTTGCTTGCCTATATCTGAATCATGAAAGAAACCATGGAAAAAATACGCATACTTCCCGGCGCCGTGAAAAAGAGCATTACATCGGTAAAATGGCTTTTTGCTCTGCCCGGACATTTTTCGCAGAAGCGCAGAGGACGCCGCCGCTATTGACTTTACAGGGCAATTTTAGTAAAATAAGTATCGTGGATAAATATCGTACAATGTGCGATGTGTGCCTGAAATGAACTTTTGTCCGCTGCAGAGAGTGCGGCAGCGGACCTTAAACATATAAAATTTTCATACAAAAAACCGGAGGTTATTAAGTGGCTCAGACACAAAAAAATAAAAATACAAAAAATGCAGCGGGAGCAAAGAGCGCTAAAACGCCCAGAAGCGCAGCGTCAGGCTCAAAAGCAGCTCCTCAAAAGCCTGCAGGAGGAAAGACAAAAAGCAAAGCTGCACCTGCAAAAGCAGAGCAGACAAAGAGCAAAAAGTCTGCATCAAAGCCCGCATCCTCAAAGGCTTCTGCATCAAAGAGTGCTGCACGTCAGACTCAGACAAAAACATCTGCGGCGAAGAAGCCTCAGAGCAAGGCGAAAAGTATTGCTGACACAAGGATATCAAAGTCCTCAAAGAGCAAAGCAATGTCCCAGAAGCCTGTAAAAATCAGCTTTATCGGCGGACTTAACGAAATAGGCAAGAACATCACCATGTATGAATACGGCGATGATGCCGTACTGGTTGATTGCGGAATGGCATTCCCCGATGATCAGATGCTTGGAATCGATATAGTTATTCCCGATTTTTCGTATGTTCTGCAGAATAAATCAAAAATACGCGGTGTTGTACTTACCCACGCCCATGAAGACCATATCGGAGCATTGCCCTATCTCCTCAAGGAGCTAAACATTCCAATCTACGGAACAAAGCTCACCATCGGTCTTGTGGACTGCAAGCTTAAGGAACACGGCATTTTCGGACAGACAAAGAGAAACATCGTAAAACCCGGTGAAACCGTATCTCTCGGGGATATTGATGTCGAATTCGTAAACGTAAACCATTCAATTCCCGATGCTGTTGCAGTGGCACTGCATACTGACAGCGGAGTAATAGTCCACACAGGCGATTTCAAGATAGATTCCACTCCCGTTTACGGAGAAATGATTGATCTTGGACGTTTTGCCGAGCTTGGAAGAGAAGGAGTCCTGTGCTACCTTGCAGACTCCACCAATGCAGAACGCCCGGGCTTTACAATGAGCGAAAAGAATGTAGGCAATTCCTTTGAAACCCTTTTCAATTCTGAAACAGCAATGTCAAGAAGGATAATAATTGCAACATTTGCATCGAATCTTCAGAGAATACAGCAGATAATAGACTGTGCCGCAAACCACGGCAGAAAAGTCGCAATCAGCGGCAGAAGCATGATCAATGCCGTTGCAATAGCCCAGGAGCTTGGATATCTTAAAGTTCCCGAAGGCACAATGATAGACCTTGCCATGATAAACAGATACCGCAAGGATCAGATCGTACTCATCACCACCGGAAGTCAGGGTGAACCCATGAGTGCCATGACAAGAATGGCATTCGGAGAGCACAGACAGATCGCAGTAGGAGAAGACGATTTTATAATCATTTCCGCAACCCCCATTCCCGGCAACGAAAAGATGGTCGGAAATGTTGTAAATGAGCTTCTCAAGCACGGCTGCGAAGTGGTTTACGAGAAAATGTACGAAGTTCACGTTTCCGGACATGCTTGTCAGGAAGAACTTAAAATGATGCTCAGCCTTGTAAAACCCAAGTTTTTTATCCCTGTGCACGGTGAGCAGAAGCATCTCAAAAAACACGCCATGCTTGCTCATGCAGTGGGTATTCCCGATGAGAATGTACTCATCTGTGACCTGGGAGACAGTGTGGATGTTTCACGCAGAGGAATAAAGAAAGCCGGACGAGTCCAGGCAGGCAGAGTTCTTGTTGACGGTTACGGCGTAGGCGATGTAGGAAGTGTTGTTCTCCGTGACAGAAAGCATCTGGGCGAGGACGGACTTATTATAGTAGCTGCAACAGTTGATACCGCAGAAGGAGAAATCCTGAGCGGACCCGATGTTGTGTCGAGAGGCTTTGTATATGTCCGTGATGCCGAGCCGCTTATCGATGAGATAAGGGAGCTTGCACTGGAGGTCCTCGAAACCTGCATGGACAAGAGGATAAAAGACTGGAATACAATCAAGAGCCGACTTCGTGATGAGCTCTCAAAATATCTATACGAAAGAACAAAGCGCAGCCCCATGATACTCCCCATAATAATGGATATCTGATAAAGAGGGTCAGTGCTTTGCGGAGGTACTGATATGAATAAAAAAGGAAATCTTGTAAAACCGCTGTTCTGCTCACTGGCGGCAATATGCCTTTTTATAAGTGTGATTGTCCTGCTTTCGTCGGCAGGTGCGGCAGTGAAGATTATTTCAGTGGTGCTTGCTGTAACTGCAGTTGTCGCTGTATTGTTTTTCCTTAAGGCACTCAGTGATGATGTGGATGGTTATCTTTCCAGAATGGCAATAAAGCTTGGAAATACAAGATCTGAAAATCAGAATGTAATGCCGGTACCTGTTGTTACAGTAACAGTCGACAGAAATATTATCTGGTACAACCAGGAATTCCTTGATGAGCTTCTCGGTGGCTGTGAATCCCACAATGTGGAGATATCCAGAATCTTCAAGGGGATAACAGATGACAAACTCCGCCATGGAGAAACCTTTACAATCAAGCACGACAAGCGTTATTACGAAATTTCCGTAGTATCTGATGTAAGTGCCTCAGTTTCTCAGTTTGTACTGTTCTTCAGCAACATAACTGAAAAAGCAAAGCTGCAGATAGAATATGATAACAGCAGACCTGCTGTCATACTCATTGTTTTTGACAACGAAGAAGAACTTCTCAAAGTCCGTGAAAGCGAGAGAACAGCGGTGCTGTCGTCTGTCGATTCGCTGATACGTGAGTGGGTGGACGGTACAACCGCACTGTGTCGCAGTGATGCCCGTGGAACAAGCTTGATAGTCCTTGACGAGCAGCAGCTGCGTGAGTTCACTCAGGAGAAATTCAATATTCTCAACGAAGCACGAAAGATCACCGTCAGCGGAGGTCAGCAGGTAACACTGTCAATCGGCGTGGGCAGAGGCGGAAAGAATCTCAGCGAATGTGAAAGCTGGGCTCAGGAAGCTCTCGATATGGCACTTGGACGAGGCGGTGACCAGGCGGTTGTAAAGAGCGGATCCGAATATGCCTTCTTCGGCGGTGTATCCAAATCCTCCGAAAAACAGAGCAAGGTCAAGACCCGCATGATAGCAAAGGATATAGAGAAGATCATCAGGTCTTCCGATAAGTGCATTGTAATGGGTCACCGATTCACAGACCTTGATGCTGTGGGTGCATCCATCGGTGTAATGAGCATAGCAAAATCTCTCGGAGTTGAGAGCTATGTGCTCAATCACCCCAATGAAACTCTTGCACAGTCCCTTGTTGATCATTACATTGAGCATACAGACGGTGCGGAGCGAATTTTTGTCGATACAGAGCAGGCACTTTCTCTCATGACGGAAAAGAGTGTTGTGGTGGTAGTTGACACCCATTCAAGAAACTTCCTCGACAGTATGCCTGTCTTTGAAAATGCGAAAAAAGTAATAGTAATCGACCACCATCGAATGATGCTCAGCAGAATAGAAAATGCAGAGGTGTTCTTCCATGAACCTTTTGCATCCTCTGCCAGTGAAATGGTGGCAGAAATAGCACAGTACATAGACGAAAAGTCCATATCAAAAACCGAAGCGGAAGCACTTCTGGCAGGCATAATGCTTGACACAAAGAGCTTTGTAATCAAAACAGGCGTACGTACATTTGAGGCAGCGACCTTCCTGCGCAGAAGAGGTGCGGATACGGTTGACGTCAAGATGCTGTTTGCAGGCTCACTTGACGATTACGCAGAAAAATCCAAGATCGTTGCATCTGCAGCGGTATACCGTGAATGTGCTATTGCAAGCACAGAAGAGCAGGGCGGAAATGTGCGTGTTGTATGTGCTCAGGCAGCAGACGAAATGCTGACACTTCAGGGAATAAATGCTTCCTTCGTACTGTTTGAAACAGAGGGAATCATCAATATATCCGCAAGATCACTGGGAAAGCTGAATGTACAGCTTGTAATGGAAAAGCTCGGAGGCGGCGGACACCTGACAATGGCAGGTGCACAGCTTGCAGGCTCATCCATCGAGCACGCACTTTCCGCACTTTACGAATCAATAGATCTTGTACTTGATGAAACCGAAGAGGAAGAAGATTAAAAAGAACCAACACCGAAAGGAATGAGATAAAATGAAGGTAATTCTTCAGCAGGATGTAAAAGGAACAGGTAAAAAAGGAGAAATCGTAAACGTATCCGACGGATATGCAAGAAATTTCCTTTTCCCCAAGAAAATTGCAATAGAGGCAAGCGCAGCAGCACTCAATGATGTTGCAACCAAGGAACGTGCAGAAAAGCACCGTCTTGAAATGGAAAAGAAGGCAGCTCAGGAGATTGCGGACAAGCTCAAGGATACAACTGTCAAGCTCACTGCAAAGGCAGGACAGAACGGCAAGCTTTTCGGCTCAGTAACCTCCAAGGAAGTTGCAGAAGCAATCAATAAGAAGTTCGGAACAAGCATTGACAAGCGCAAGGTAACCGTTTCTGATATCAAGCAGTTCGGAACCTATGAGTGCGAAGTCAAGCTCTACACAGGAATATCCGCAAAGCTTTTTGTAAATGTAGGAGAGCAGGTGTAAGAAATGGCATCGCTGGACAGCGCTGCATTGCCATTCAGCGCAGAAGCTGAACAGGCGGTGCTGGGTGCGATACTGATGGACAGCAGAAATCTCAATACCATGCTGGAGCAGCTTCGCCCCGAATATTTCTACAACGAACAGCATAAGCAGATATTTGAAGCAGTGCTTCGCCTGTTCAGAACAGGCCAGAATGTTGATGTAGTAACCGTTCTTAACGAACTTGTAGGACTGGAAGTTTTTTCCGAAGAAGCGGGAAAAAGCTATCTGTTCACAATAGCCCAGAATACTCCTTCCGTCAGCAACTGCGAAGCATATGCAAAGATTATCCGTGACAAATACGAAATGCGTGCGCTTATCCTTGCAGCTCAGGAAATAATCGGTGATGCAAGGGACGAAACAAACGACCCACGTGTCGTTATTGACCGTGCTGAGCAGCGCATTTATGAAATATCCGACAACCGTGCAACCCAGGGACTTGTGCCTATAGGCAGTGTCCTTATGGGTGCATTTGACCGCCTTATGGCCCTCAGTGAAGGTACAGGCGATGAGTTTGTGGGAGTACCGACAGGCATCGAGCCTCTTGATGAAACTCTCACAGGTCTTAACAAGGGCAACCTAATCCTTCTCGCTGCACGACCCGGTGTCGGTAAAACCAGTTTTGCAATGAATATTGCAAGAAACGTAGCGGTGAATGCAGACAAGCCCGTCGCATTCTTCTCTCTTGAAATGTCCAGAGAGGAGCTTGCATTAAGACTTCTCTCCGGTGAATCGGGCGTTGCAAGTACAAAGCTGAAGGAAGGCAAGCTTTCAGCTGAGGAATGGGCAAGCCTTACAAACGGTGCAGGCAAGCTGTACAATGCGAAGCTGTACCTTGACGAAACCGCAAACATAACCGTAACCGAAATGAAAGCAAAGCTGCGCCGTATAAGCGGAGTGGGTCTTGTGGTTATAGATTACCTGCAGCTTATTGAAGGCAGCGGCGGCAGCAATGTCAGCCGTACCCAGGTAGTTACAGAGATAACCCGATCTCTTAAAATCATGGCAAAGGAGCTCAATGTTCCCGTTCTTTGCCTTTCACAGCTCAACCGAGGCCCCGAAGCCCGTGCGGGACATAAACCCATGCTTTCAGACCTTCGTGAATCAGGCTCAATCGAGCAGGACGCCGACGTTGTAATGTTCCTTTACAGAGAGGCATATTACGATGACAACGGCAAGGAAATAGAAGGCGGTGTTGACCAGACAAAGGCAAAATGTATGGTCGCAAAGAACAGACACGGCGAAACAAAGGAGATAGACCTGCACTGGTCCGGTGCAACAACCTCCTTCACCGCTGCAAAAACGAGGTAAATAAATGCTCAGTAAAGTGCGTAAGGCAATAGGAAAATTTAATATGCTTGACAAAACGGAATGCGTTACTGTAGCCCTTTCGGGCGGTGCGGATTCCGTCGCACTGCTTTATGCGTTAAAAATGCTGGGCTATAATATCAGAGCACTTCATGTAAATCATCAGCTTCGAGGTGAAGAATCGGACAGAGATGAAGCCTTTGTGCGTTATATTTGCGAAAAGGAAAACATACCTCTCGAAGTTTACCGGGTCGATGTGTCGGGAGAAGCAAAAAAGCGTTCCATGGGACTTGAAGAGTGCGGCAGAGAGATAAGGTATGAACTTCTCGCACAATCCGCCCGGAAAAACGGCGGAAAAATTGCCACAGCCCACACTCTTTCTGACAATGCGGAAACAGTGCTGCTGAATATGGCAAGAGGATGCGGACTTTCGGGACTCACAGGAATACCTCCTGTGAGAGGTAATATTATAAGACCTCTTATTCTTGCATCCAGAGAGGATATAGAAAAATTCTGTCAGGACAATAATCTGAGTTTTGTCACAGACTCCACCAATCTGACCGATGATTACGCCAGAAACCGCATAAGACACAATGCAGTTACAGCTCTCGAAACGGTAAACTCCGCATTTCTTCAGGCTGTAAGCCGTATGACAGATTCTCTTTCGGATGATGAAGATTTTATAGATTCAACTGTAATGCAGGCAGAAAAGCTGAGAACAGACCAAGGCTACAGAGTTGACGACCTCAGAACTTTTCACAGTGCAATATGCTCACGTCTGCTTATGTCAGAATACCGCAGAGCAACAGGCGAAACCTGCTCATATCTTCATGTGGGACGAATGAAAGAGCTTATTGATAAAGGTCAGGGCAGAGCGGAAATGCCGGGGAATGTTTTTGCGGTAATACGCAAAGGCTTCTTTGTGATTGAACAGAAAAGGGAAGATGCGGAAGAATTTTCATTTTCCGTATCTCTGCCCTATGAAGCGGAAATATGCGGAAAGAAAATAAAAATTGAAAAAATGAACATTTCCTCATATGAGGAAATGAAGAAAAATAACAGATATCTATTTAAAAATGCTTTTGACTATGATATAATAAGTTCTAATATTGTTGTGCGGAACCGTCGCAGCGGCGATAAGCTGAAGCAGACGGGTCGTGGTGTTACCAAGGAAATGAGAAGACTCATGAACGAAAAAGGTATACCGCAGGCAGAGCGAAGCAGAGTTTTCGTCATTGCAGACGGTGAAAACCTTGTGTGGGCAGAACACTTCGGCACAGACGAAAAATATGCAGTCAGCGAAAAAACAGGAAGTGTTGTGGTGATAAAAGTTGAAAGTGGAAATTGATATGAACAAAACCGCATTGAGCAAGACTTCAATGGATGGCGATGTTGAAAGCATACTTCTCAATGAAAAAGAAATCGACGAAATGCTTGAGAGAATAGGTGCGGAAATAAGCCGTGACTATGAGGGCAGAAATCTCCTGCTTGTATGTATTCTCAAAGGCTCCATACTCACAATGGCTGATCTCATGAGAAAGATAACCATACCCTGCAGCATAGAATTCATGGTTGTATCAAGCTACGGCAGCGAAACAAAATCATCAGGTGTAGTAAAGATTGTAAAAGACCTTGACTGTGCACTTGAAAAGTTTGATGTGCTGCTTGTTGAAGATATTCTCGACTCCGGCAGAACTCTTTCATATCTCAAGAAGTTCCTCGGAAACAGAAATCCCAGAAGTCTCAAGATCTGCACACTTCTTGACAAGCCTGCACATCGTGCAGAAGGAATTGAGCTTGTACCCGATTATGTAGGCTGTGAGATTCCTGACGGTTTTGTGGTGGGCTACGGTCTTGATTATGACGAAAAATACAGAAATCTTCCTTACATAGGTATTCTCAAAGAATCTGTGTACACTAAGTAAAAAACGGGGATAATATAAATTGTCTGCCAGACTTTAAGGAGTGGTAAATTTGGAAAATAAAAAGGGTATACGCAATTTATTATTTGCGCTGCTCATCCCCATTGCAATAATCGCAGTGGTTCTGACATTGACAAACAATGTCAAGAAAGACGAAATGAAGTATTCTGAAATACTCAAGTATTTCGATTACACACAGCCTGAGTCAGAAACTGTTGAGAGCTGGAATTTTTCTCTTGAAACAGGCGAGCTGACAATAAATCTCCTTCCCGAGAAAGAGGGGGAAAAGGGCAAGGAAATCAATTATGAGGTTCCCAACATCGGCCTTTTTGAATCCGATTACGATGAACTTTTCAAAGAGTGCAGAGCAAGTGATTCAGATCATCCTATCCTCAAAGCACCCTATGACATCGAGCCTCAGAAGGAGCAGAGCTGGATAATCAGCTGGCTTCCCACAATCATTCTCATAGGTATCATGGTTCTTTTCTGGGTCATCTTCATGCGCAGAATGAACAATGCAATGGGCGAGAATGGCAAGACCATGAGCTTCGGCAAGGCAAAGTACAAGAAGGTTGACGATGAGAAGAAAAAGACAACCTTCAATGACGTTGCAGGTGCAGACGAAGAGAAGGAAGAACTTTCCGAAATCGTAGAATTCCTCAAGAATCCCAAGAAGTATAATGAGCTTGGTGCTCATATTCCCAAGGGCGTTCTTCTCGTAGGCCCTCCGGGTACAGGTAAGACACTTCTCGCAAAAGCAGTTGCAGGCGAAGCAGGCGTACCCTTCTTCTCCATTTCCGGTTCCGACTTTGTTGAAATGTTCGTCGGTGTCGGTGCATCCCGTGTCCGTGACCTTTTTGACCAGGCAAAGAAGAACTCCCCCGCAATCGTATTTATCGATGAAATCGACGCAGTCGGTCGTCACAGAGGCGCAGGTCTCGGCGGCGGACATGACGAGCGTGAGCAGACACTTAACCAGCTGCTTGTTGAAATGGACGGCTTCGGAGTAAACGAAGGCGTTATCATCATTGCAGCAACCAACCGTCCCGACATTCTTGACCCGGCACTTACCCGTCCCGGACGTTTTGACCGTCAGGTAATGGTAGGATATCCCGATATCAAGGGCAGAGAAGAGATACTCAAGGTTCATGCAAAGGGCAAACCCCTTGCTCCCGATGTTGATCTCAGCGATGTAGCAAAGGGCTCCGCAGGCTTCACCGGCGCAGACCTTGAAAATCTTCTCAATGAGGCTGCACTCCTTGCTGCCAGAAAGAATCTCAAGGCTATTACCAAGGAGCAGATCGAAGAAGCAACCATCAAGGTCATTGCAGGTACAGAGAAGAAGTCCAAGGTCATAACTCCCAAGGAAAAGAAGCTCACCGCATATCACGAGGCAGGTCACGCAGTTGCAGCATACTTCTGCAAGTCTGATCCTGTCCATCAGATATCCATTATCCCCAGAGGTATGGCAGGCGGCTATACCATTCAGCTTCCTCAGGAGGATCGTTCCTATCGTATCCGCAGCGAGATGATAAACGACATCGTCGTTCTTCTCGGCGGACGTGTTGCAGAGGCTCTTGTACTTGACGATATCTCCACAGGCGCTTCCAACGATATCGAGCGCGCAACCAAGATGGCTCGTGAGATGGTCACAAAGTACGGTATGAGCGAAAAGCTCGGACCCATTGCATTCGGTTCCTCCGAAGGCTCCGAGGTGTTCCTCGGCAGAAGCATGGGTCAGGTCAAGGATTTCTCCGAAAGTGTTGCACAGCAGATTGACGAGGAGATCAAATCTATCGTAATGAACTGCTACAATAAGACCGCAGATATCCTTAAGGCAAATATGGCAAAGCTTACCGAAGTTGCAGAACATCTTATCAAGTCCGAAAAGATGGACGGCGACGAATTCAAGAAGATCATGGAAAGAACTTCCTTTGATTTCTAAATCATTCAAAGAATGGCCCACTGCATATGCAGTGGGGCATTTTCAATAAAGCAAGAACCAATCGTAGGGACAGCCCTCTGTGGCTGTCCGCTCAGAGGCTCAATGTTTAGAAACCGTCGGTAATTTTGCCAAAGGTGAGTGATAATGTATTATTACATAATTTATGAAATAGCAGTAAATCCTAAATCAGAAAGATCACCGGCATAACCAATGCTTGTCAGATAATCTTCGACTACAAGCAACAGAACCCTCATTTCTTCGACAGTATGCTTTTGATAGTTGCGAGTGCGATTTGTGCCATTAGACGAATCAAATGAAATAAGTTCAGTGCCGTATACAATAAACTCATCTTTGGAGTTTTCGGCAGTCGAGCCACTGGTATAGCCGTTGAATTTTGTTGGATCGATTTTAAGATTCTCAAGCGAGTAGCTTGCAGGAGATGAATATATATGTCCACCGTAGCTAAAACGATAGGCATCATTTTTGTCATATCGTGTTCCAATAATTGAGTAATTATCAAGATTAACAGTAAGGATAATACTGCTTTGTCCTGTTGCGAAGTTTGAAATTGTTTCGATACTGTAGAAAGATAAGGAGTTTATCAAATTTCCGTCTTCGTCTTTATTGCATGCGGCGGAGTAAATATAATTCGAATCTGAATCAGCTGAGGTTTTCATTACAATTGAGTTGTTGGAGGAGGACAGCACAAGTTTCTTGATAAGGAAATAGCCGCAATCTCTCAACTTTTCTTTAGAATTACTATAGTCTGCAGCGGCTTTGAAATAACCTGAGGCTTTTGCGTATTCTTCATTTTCAAATGCTTCAAGTCCAAGGTGATAATCGCATTTTATGATCATTTCAGCACTTTTATCATTGTTATCCAGTGCCATAAAAGCTGTTTTGGCTTCTGAGTATTTGCCGTTATTAAATAAAGCAACAGCTTTATTGTAGTCGCTTGGTGAACAAATAATAGTAAAAAGTGTTATCAAGGCAATGATAGAAGCAAGAAAAGAGGAGGAGATAATTACAAAAGCTTTTTTGCTTATTTTAAATTTGCCTATTTTTACGTTTTCCATAGAATTGAATTTATTGACTAAGTTTTTGATGAAATTTTGGTTTTGGCTTACAGATTCAACTGATTCCTCCAAGTCTTCGTTTGCAGGGGAGTATGTATGCTCGTTTGCAGATTTCTGACAATGTTTGTGATGTTCGTTGTTATCCATTTGTTTTCTCTCCTTTAAATTTACTTGAGTAGTGGCAATTACACTGTAACACATATTTTGACTTGTGTCAACAACATCACGCTACTTACACAAGGTTTAACCGTGCGATATCGGCAACTACAATATTACTGAGGTGATTTATATATGAAGCCGCAGTACAAGCCACTTTACGAAAAATTTGGTTTAAATGTAGTGTATTACAGAAAAAGAGAAAAACTTACTCAGCTTCAATTAGCAGAGCTTGTGGACATCGACAGAAGCCATATAAGTGCCATTGAATTAGGAAATGTCGGAGTATCATTCGATGTTGTGTTTAAGCTTTGTGAGGTGCTTCATGTCACACCTAAAGATTTATTTGATTTCAGAGACTGATCAAAGGCTTCCCCTTGAGGGGAAGCTGTCACGAAGTGACTGATGAGGTGGAAAAGCAAAGAGTGGAATGTCCGTTGAGTATATCGAAACAATGTTTATAGGCACTTTCTTTTTTGCTTCAAATCCAAGCACCAAGAACGCTCCCTGCATAAAATATAATAACGGCACCGAATGAAAAGAGAAAATCAGGCAATCCTAATAGTGCCGACACGGTAATAAATGCAACGGAGCGTGAAAGTAAAATGACAGTAAGACGGGGAGATATATTCTATGCCGATTTAAGTCCGGTCGTCGGTTCGGAACAGGGAGGAATCAGACCGGTACTTATAGTTCAGAACGACGTGGGCAACAAATACAGCCCGACAGTAATAGCAGCAGCCATAACCAGCCAGACGGAGAAAACCAGCCTGCCGACTCATATAACGGTATCATCCTACGAGTGCGGTCTTCAGCGGGATTCCATTGTGCTGCTTGAACAGATACGGACCCTTGACAAACGCAGATTGCGTGAATGCATGGGCAGACTTGAAGAAAACGTAATGAACAGAGTTGATAAGGCAATTTCCATCAGCTTTGGACTTAACAGTACAACAAAAGAAGCCTGAAAACACGGGTGCATTGCACCCGTGTTTTGATTTTATAACCGACGCATAATCTGTTTATACGGTAATTTATTTGCCGCACCGACCGTGAAAAAGCAAAAAAATCCTCTGACATCAATTTTCACCATTTGTATTCCGACCTTAATTTCACCGCTCGGGTAATATAATAAGCATCAGCTGGGAGGTGAATGAATGCAGACAATATATCTCGACGTCCTGATAGGAGTAAATGTTTACATAAATTATTTGTTGCTTGCAGTTGCAGCAAAGGTTTCTGCCTGTCGGATAGTGCGGACAAGGCTGGTATTATCATCACTTTTCGGGGCAGCTGCATCATGCTCAATACTGCTGGAAATCCCGAATGTGTTTTTTAGTATCGCCATAAAACTCATAACAGTAACGGTTATGACTATAATTGCATTTGAAATTAAAACAAAGAAAATGTTTTTCAGAATAACAGGTGTTCTGACAGCGGTAACCTTTGGATTTGCAGGAGCAATGATAGGAATTAAAAATATTATGTCAACAAATAACGTTGCTGTGTCCAACTTTTCCGTATATATGGATATTTCGCCTGTAACTCTGATATTTCTTACACTTGTATGTTATATGCTCCTTTCACTCTGCTCAAAATTTGCAGGCGGCAAAAACCGACGCAACAGTCTTTGCCGCCTGACAGTAAACAGCAAAGGAAGGAGTGTGACAATGGATGCACTGCTGGATACGGGCAATACTCTGACGGAGCCTTTTTCAGGTCTTCCTGTGGTTGTAGTCAATGAAAAACAGATCAATAATCTCATGCCCGACGAAATAAAGAGCATTAGAAATACAGGTTTTACACCGTCCGCAAAACTTAGAGTCATACCGTATACAAGTGTGGGTGGGAATGGATTGCTGATGGGATTCATGCCTGACAGCATAACTGTGGAGAGAAACGGAGAAAGGATCGAAACGGGAAACGTCTACATAGCTGTTGCAGACAGAGAAAGTGAAGTTCCTGCTCTCATCAATCCTGATATAATCTGAAAAAGGAGAAAACAATGATAAAGCTGCATGAAACGGTACAGAAGATGAAAATACGGCTGTATAATCTGCTTTTCGGGGAAAAACAGATTGAATATATAAACGGAGCGGAAAGCCTGCCGCCGCCGCTTGAAAAGGAAGAGGAGGCAAAGATATTTGAGCGCATCGAAAGCGGTGATGAAAGCGCACGTGAGCCTCTTATAACACATAATCTCCGCCTTGTTGTTTACATAGCCAGGAAATTTGAAAACAGCGGAGCAGGGCTCGAAGACCTCATATCCATCGGCACTATCGGACTTATAAAAGCAGTAAATACATTCAGCCCAGCACGCAATATAAAGCTTGCAACCTATGCCTCCCGCTGCATAGAAAATGAAATTCTAATGTTTCTCAGAAAAAACAATCAGCTCAAAATGGAAATCTCGATAGATGAACCTCTTAATATTGACTGGGACGGAAACGAACTTCTTCTTTCTGATATCCTTGGCTCAGATCCTGATATTATAAGCCGTGACATGGAAACAGAGTCGGAACGTGAGCAGTTAAGGAAAGCGGTTTATGAGCTGGGAGACAGAGAAAGAACGATAATGGCAATGCGTTTCGGCCTTTTCGGAGTAAAACCTCATACACAGAAAGAGGTAGCGGATATGCTCGATATATCCCAGTCATATATATCCCGCCTCGAAAAAAGAATAGTGGAACAGCTTAAAGGAGAGCTTGAGAAAACGGGCTGATATGAATAAATTGTAAATATTGATGCTGCTTTATTGGGAAAATATTGACAAAATCGCACAAAAGGAAGAAAATAATTAAGGCATAATCCAAAAACTTCCGGAGGCGATAAAAATGCTTAAGACAGTAAGCGATGTCCAGAATTTCTGCAAAGAAAATGACATCAAAATGATCGACTTTAAAATGATCGACCTTGATGGCCGTTGGCGTCATCTTACAATCCCCGCAGAAAGATTCACCGATGATACAATAAAGTACGGCATCGGTTTTGACGGCTCCAACTACGGCTATGCAGCAGTAGAAAAGAGTGACATGGTCTTCATTCCCAATATTGAGACCGCACATATCGATCCTTTTGTAGAGATCACAACCCTTACAATGATGGGCGATGTATGCTCCATCGGCAAGGATGAGAACAAGCCTTTTGATCAGTATCCCAGAAACGTTGCAAAGGCTGCAATGGCATACATGAGAAGCGAAGGCATCGCTGATGAAATGATCATCGGACCTGAGTTTGAATTCCACCTTCTTGACAATGTAAGCTATGAGACCAGCCCCAACTGCGTATCCTACTCTGTTGACACTCAGCAGGCAGTATGGAACACCAAGTACGAGAGCAACGGCTATCAGGTACCCCTCAAGGGCGGTTACCATATTGCTGCTCCTCAGGATATTACATATTCTCTCCGCTCCAAGATGTGCATGACCCTCAACGACTGGGGTGTAGATGTAAAGTATCATCACCATGAAGTAGGCGGCCCCGGTCAGCTTGAGATCGAGGTTGAGCTTGGCGATATGGTCGATATGGCTGACAAGACCATGATAATCAAGTATGTCATCAAGAACGAAGCTGTCGCAGCAGGCAAGACTGCAACCTTTATGCCCAAGCCCATCGCAGGCGAGGCAGGAAACGGTATGCACGTTCATATGCTCTTAAAGAAGGACGGCAACCCCATTTTCTACGATGAGAACGGCTATTCGGGTCTTTCTCAGGAAGCACACTGGTTCATCGGCGGACTTCTCAAGCACTGCCCCTCCATCTGTGCATTCACAAACCCCTCCACCAACTCCTTCAAGCGCCTTGTTCCCGGCTTTGAGGCACCCGTAACCATCGGTTACGCAACTTCAAACCGCAGCGCCGTCATCAGAATCCCTGCATATGCAAAGGCACCCAAGGATAAGCGCTTCGAGCTCAGAAACCCCGATGCAACCTGCAATCCTTACTATGCATACGCTGCAATCCTCATGGCAGGTCTTGACGGTATAAAGAACAAGATCGATCCCGAGGCAAATGGCTGGGGACCCTTCGACTTCAACCTCTACAAACTCTCTCCCGAGGAGCAGAAGAAGATTCAGGGACTTCCCAAGACTCTTGACGAAGCTCTTGATGCTCTTGAAGCTGACCACGACTACCTCACCGCAGGCGGAGTATTCCCCGAGAAGCTCCTTGAAATCTGGGTCGCAAAGAGAAGAAAAGAAGCTGCAAAGGTCAATCAGATCCCTCACCCCGCAGAATTCGGACTTTATTACGATCTCTAATATCAATAAAAGCAGAACGACAATGCGTTGTCGAGCGGGTTTGCTGATTTCAGAAGTTTACAAAATTGGCGATATAGTTGATAAGAAAATCAAACATACCGTGTGCAATTATAAGGGAAATAATGCTGCAGTGCTTGAGCAGAGTGCGGGCAGAGGAAAGGAAAAGACCGAAAATTGTTGAAATAATGATCCACTCAATACCATAAGAGAAGTGAACAAGACCGAAAATTAGGGAAGAAAGCAGAATGGTAATCAGTTTGTTATTTGTGAGGATAAGGAAACGATTATAGAAAACTATTCTGAACAGATATTCTTCTGAAGCGGCAATACCGAGAAAGCAGAGAAGAAACTCAAGAACAATATCAAAACCGGATTTCATAGGTGTTTCGGAAGGTATATATCCTAAAATATAAATATAAAATAGCATA
>JAZUNN010000021.1:0-18077 GCA_045604155.1 Acutalibacteraceae bacterium | reverse complement strand
TACAACAAGGACTGTACCGGGGTAATCCATGAGGAATTCCTCGAGCCACTGTATGCTCTTTATGTCAAGGTGGTTTGTAGGCTCGTCCAGCAGAAGGATCTCAGGCTGTCCGAAAAGTGCCTGTGCGAGAAGGATCTTGACCTTTGCGGCGTCGGGCACGCTGCTCATAAGGGTATGCTCGTCAAGGTCGTCAAGACCAAGACCGCGAAGAAGCTTTACAGCGTCGGTTTCTGCGTCCCAGCCGCCCATCTCGGCAAATTCGCCCTCAAGCTCAGATGCTCTCTCTCCGTCTTCGTCGGAGAAGTCTTCCTTCATGTAAAGAGCGTCCTTCTCCTTCATTACATCATAAAGGCGGCGGTTGCCCATGATTATTGTATCAAGGACTGTATATTCGTTGAATGCGAAGTGGTCCTGCTTGAGCACTGACATTCTGGTGTTTTCAGGGATTATGACCTCGCCTGTGGAGGGTTCCAGCTCACCCGAAAGAATACGGAGAAATGTGGATTTGCCTGCTCCGTTTGCGCCGATTATGCCGTAGCAGTTGCCGGGCACGAATTTCAGGTTTACGTCTTTAAAAAGATTTGAGCCTGAGAATGCGAGACTTAAATTTGTTACGGTAATCATATACTTTTCCTTTCCTTATCGGATATTATGTGTTATAATTAAAAAGATGCGTGTGCATCTCCGTTTACTATAATAACATTATTCCCATCGAATTTGAATAGCAGGAAAAATTTTCGCCGTTATTTACTTATTCCGTAAATTTTACAGCGGAAATGTGTTAAAATAGCCTTATTATTATGATATTGGAGTTGATTTGTCATGTACAGAGAAAAGGATGCCAGAGTTTATGCTGAGCTTATTGCCAAAGTAGGTGTAAATATTCAGCCCGGTCAGCAGGTTTTTATTACAACATATATCGAGGCAATGGAATTTGCACGTATCCTTGCCGAAGAATGCTGGAAAGCCGGTGCCGGTGACGTCACCTTCCGTTATGTGGACGAGCAGATAAGCAGACTTCGTTATATGTACGCCACCGAAGAAACCCTCGGCAACGTTCCCGAATGGGTACACGCTCCCAAAATTGATATTGCTCATAAGGGCGGCTGCTTTATCTCGCTTATCGCTGATGACCCTGATGCTCTCAATGGTCTTGATGCCAATAAGATCGGTGTTGCTGTCCGTGCAAACTCTGTTGCTTCTGTCCCCTTCTATGATCAGCTCGACAAGAGTGTAAACCAGTGGACTGTTGTTGCCGCTTCTTCTCCCGCATGGGCAAAGAAGCTTTTCCCCGAGCTCGATACTCAGGCTGCTGTTGAGAAACTCTGGGACTGCATTTATCACACTGTCAGAATCGATGAGGCTGACCCCAAGGCTTCCTGGGATGCTCATTCCAAGGCACTTCACGATCATTGCGATATTCTCAATGATGCCGATCTCAAGAGTCTTCACATCACAAACTCTCTCGGCACCGATCTTACTGTTGATCTGGTTGACAATTATATCTGGGCAGGCGGCTCTGAAATAACTGTTGATAAGAATGTTGAATTTCAGGCAAATATGCCCACCGAAGAAGTATTCTGCATGCCTCACAAGTACGGCGTAAACGGTATTGTTTACAGCTCCATGCCCCTTATCTATCAGGGCATGACCATTGATAAGTTCAATATCACTTTCAAGGACGGCCAGGTTACCGATTACGATGCAGAGGTAGGCAAGGATGCTCTTGACCAGCTTTTCAGTGTTGATGAAGGTGCAAAAAGACTTGGCGAGGTTGCTCTTGTTCCCTTCAAGTCCATGATAAGAGAAACGGGCATTCTTTTCTATAACACACTCTTTGATGAGAATGCTTCCTGTCACCTTGCTCTCGGCAGCGCATATCCTATCAACATGAAGGGATGCGTGGAAATGTCCGATGAGGAAAAGGACAAGGCCGGCTGCAACCAGTCAAAGACCCATGTTGACTTCATGTTTGGAACTGAAGATCTTAAGGTTGTCGGAACAAAGAAGGACGGCAGTGAGATTGCCATATTTGAAAACGGCAACTGGGCTATATAAAATCGTAGGGGAGCCCCTCTGCGGGCTCCCGTTATCTCACCGCATATCGGAGGACTTTCATGAAGCTTATTGCGCCTGATTATTACACTAAGTTCAGATGTATAGCAGGATTATGTAAACACAGCTGCTGTATTGGCTGGGAAATTGATATTGACGAAGATACTCTTTGCTATTACAATTCTGTCAGCGGTGAGTTTGGAGACAGGCTTTCCGAAAGTATTTCTGTTGATGAAACACCTCATTTCAGGCTTGCCGAGCACGAGCGATGTCCTTTTCTGAATAATAAAAACCTCTGCGATATTATCATTAATCTTGGGGAAGATTCATTATGCCAGATATGCGCTGATCATCCGAGATTTCGCAACTTTTTCGATGACCGTACCGAGGTCGGACTCGGACTTTGCTGCGAGGCTGCCTGCAGCCTGATACTTGAGAACAAAGAAAAAGTGCAGCTTGTGGAACTCGAAAATGACTGTATGGATTCTCGTTTTTCAGACGATACCTTTATTTCATTTCGCAAGGAAATTTTTGATATTCTTCAGGACAGATCTCAGGGGATTGATAAGAGAATCGCCACCGTTTTATGTAAACATAGCATTGCTTTGCCGGAGCTTTCGCTGTCCCAATGGGCTGATTTTTATCTTTCCCTTGAACGACTTGACGAAGCATGGACAGACAGGCTTACAGTATTGAAGAATTCAGATACATATGTTGATGTAATCCCTGAAATTGCTGCAGAACAGCTGCTTGTTTATTTTATATACCGTCATCTTGCCGAAGGAATATATGACGGACGGCTCAGAGAAAGAATTTCATTTGCCGTTATCAGTGTACAAATTATCCGTGCTTTGTGTGCATTATGCAATGAACCTGTAACTGAAATTGCACGAATGTATTCTTCTGAAATTGAATATTCAGAGGAAAATATTGAGGCTCTTCTGAGTGCTCTTGCGGAGGCTGACAAATGATCGAATTAAGGCTTGCTACAAAAGAAGAAATTCCACTCTGCATGGAGTTTATTAACGATGCAAGAGAGCACCAGCGTGAACAGGGCTTTATTCAATGGACCCGTAAAAGTCCAAACGCAGGTCATATTGAGCATGACATTGATCACAAGTGCGGTTATTTACTCATTGACGATGGTGTTCCATTCGGATATTTCTGTCTGAGTTTTGACGTGGAACACGCTTATGAACGTATTCACGGGCAATGGCTCAGTGACTCTGACTACGCTGTGATACACCGTCTTGCATTTGGAAAATCTGCCCGTGGAAAAGGCGCATCAAAAGTTGTTTTTCGTCTTGCAAAGGAAATATGTATCGACAGGGGTATTTATTCAATAAGAATCGACACCCATAAGGATAATGCCAAAATGCAGCATATTTTAGCACGTGAGGGATTCTCTTTCTGCGGTGTTGTATGCTATGATGTGGGACTGAGAAATGCCTATGAGCTTATAATCGAAAAGACCTGCTGATACAGCAGGTCTTTATTTTTACAGGTCGTTAATACTCATTTTGGTCAGCTCCGACTGCTTTGCCCTCTTTTTTCTGCTGGGGTGGCAGGCGAAGTAGATGATAAGGAACACTATGCAGGGGACAATCGACATACCAAGCACAGGGATTATTGCTATCCCAATGGTAGCAGATTCTTCATAAGCCTCGTACTCCTCCATATTTTCGTAATAATCAACAGATTCGCTTTCAACAACAAAATTGCCTTCATCGTCGTAGTAGCCGATTGACTGTGTTTCAGATACAAAAGCAGTTGTGTTGTACATAAACAGCGCAGGCAGAATTGAGCAAAGCAGAGCCAATAAAAACGATACGATCGGCAGGATAAGCCCCGGCATTGCAGCTTCCTTTCTTGAAAGCTTTACCTGCAGAACGATAAGTCCCGCAAAGCCTCCGCCCAGCAATAACAATATAATAAGTCCCACAATACTACCCATTACTCTCTTCCTTTCTTGTTTCTCTGTATGCAGAGATAAGTGTTTTGGCTGTTTCAACGTCCAGTTTTTCGTCTATGGCGAGCTTTTTTACCAGTGCTACAAAACGATCGTTTCCAACAGACTGGGTTATCTGTATTTTCTGAATCAGCCTGTCGAGACGAAGCCTGACTGTAGGATAGGTCACGCCGTACAGATTGGCCACCTCTTTGAGTGAACCCGATGCTAAAATAAAATTGCGTATAAAGGAAAGATCTTCATCGTCAAGCTCACTCATCCATTCGGGTATGCTTGTAATTGGCATTTATCGCCACCCCCTTTAACAATATTAAGTATACGCTTTAACTTTATTAAAGTCAATATAAAAATAAAATTAAATTCAAAATTTATTTTTCGGTTAAACAAACGAAAAACGCCCCCTCTAACGAGGAGGCAAGGACCATATCATTTTTTATGCGAGAAAATCTATTCCAAAGGCATCTAAAATATATCCTGCGGCAATGCCTACAACAGCGGATATTGCAACTATCCACACGGGGCTTACCTTTTTGAACTTCATTACTACGAAGAACATGATTGCAGCCAATGCTGCGGAGAAGATGAATGCGGGAGTTGCAAAGACAGACCATGCAATGCCATTTGGGAACAGCACTGATTCGCCCATATTGATTACAGCTGATCCGATAAGACCGATTGCCGCAGGACGAAGTCCGCTCATGACCCCCTTGACAATTTTGCTGGAATTGAATTTCTGGTAGCAGGTTGCAACGATAAGAATAACAATATATGAGGGAAGCACGACACCGAGTGTCGCACACATTGAGCCTATTACACCGCCAAATTGTCCCATATATTCTCTGCCCTGATCTGCACCGATGAAGGTTGCGATATTTACTGCAAAGGGGCCGGGGGTGCTTTCGCTTATAGCAACGAAGTTTGTAAGCTCCTCCATTGTTGCCCAACCACGTGAAGTTGCTTCTTCGCTTATAAGAGGAAGCATTGCATAGCCGCCGCCGAAGGTGAAGGCACCGATCATAAAGAAAGTGAGAAACAATTCAAGATAGATCATTTTGTTTTCTCCTTTCCTATGGGAGTGAAGGAAAAAATAAGACCTGTTATTGCACAGCAGAGAATAATGATAAATACGTTTGCTCCAAAGAATACTGATGCTGAAAATGCACCTGCTACAATAATATAAGCAATAATATTTCTGGGACAATGCTTGGACATGGATATCAATGCCTTGACAATAAGAGCAAGGACGCCTGCACGAAGTCCCATAAGGGCATATTTTACAACTGTATACTCTGCAAAATGCTGGAAGAACAGTGAGATTATAAAAATTATAATGAAAGACGGAACAACAACGCCCATGGTTGCAGAAATTCCGCCCAGCCAGCCTGCTCTGCGTGTGCCGATAAAGGTTGCGGAGTTTATGGCTATAGGTCCCGGTGTGCTTTCGGCGACTGCGATAACGTCAAGGATTTCCTCTTCCTTTATCCAGTCACGCTTTTCGGAAACTTCACGTTTGATAAGCGGTATCATGGCATAGCCGCCGCCAAAGGTAAATGCTCCGATTTTAAAGAATACTTTGAAAAGATCAAGGCATTTTTTGGCCTTAGAGTCCATAAATTCACCTCATTGATCGATAAAATGAAGGATTCCAAAGGAACGTTGTTCCTTTGGCAGGGTTTCTTAAGGGACAGCGTCCCTTAAGTCAGGTGTTTGAGGATGAAATCCTCAACTGTTTGTTCTTTTAAAAAGCGAGCGTTACGCTCGCTTTTATTTTATTCAAGAAAAGTTGGGACTTTGTCCCAAACCCTATAAAGGGGCTCTGCCCCTTTAATCCCCGCCGCCTTTGAAAAGGCGGGCGAAACTTTTGCCATTCAGATAAAAGAGCCTCGGCGGTAAGTCGAGGCTCTTGTTATTCTAATTAGTTAAGGCGAGCCTTGAATGCATCGAACTGTGCCTGCATCTCTGCGGGGAGCTTGTCGCCGAACTTAGCGTAGAACTCCTCGATGCCGGGGATCTCAGCAGTCCAGAGGTCGTTGTCAACATTGAGGATACCCTCAAGCTGCTCGATAGAGAAGTCAAGACCTTCGAGGTTGATGTCAGAAGCGTTGGGAACGTAACCGATAGCGGTCTCCTTAGCCTCTACCTCACCGTCGCATCTCTTGAGAATCCAGTCGAGAACACGGAGGTTATCACCGAAACCGGGCCAGATGAAGTGGCCTTCGTCATCGGTTCTGAACCAGTTTACGTTGAAGATCTTGGGAGCCTTGTCACCGAGCTTCTCGCCCATGTTGAACCAGTGCTGCCAGTAATCGCCCATGTTGTATCCGCAGAAGGGAAGCATAGCCATGGGATCACGACGGACAACGCCTACTGCACCTGTAGCTGCAGCGGTAGTTTCGGAAGCCATGATGGAGCCTACGAATACACCGTTGTTCCAGTCACGGGACTGGTATACCAGGGGAGCGGTCTTTGCTCTTCTGCCGCCGAATACGATAGCGGAGATGGGAACACCTGCGGTGGAGTCAAACTCAGAGGATACGCAGGGGCAGTTCTTTGCGGGAGCGGTGAAACGGGAGTTGGGATGAGCAAGCTTGTTGCCCTCAGCAGTAAACTCTACGCCGTTGACCTTTGCGCCCTTCCACTCCTGTGCATTGACAGGGGGATTCTTATCAAGGCCTTCCCACCAAACAGTGTTGTCATCAAGGTTGAGAGCAACGTTGGTGAAGATGGTACCCTGACGGGTGGATGCAAGTGCATTGGGGTTGGACTTCTCGTTGGTACCGGGAGCAACGCCGAAGAAGCCGTTCTCGGGGTTGCATGCCCAGAGTCTGCCGTCTTCGCCTATTCTCAGCCAGCTGATGTCGTCACCGACACACCATACCTTGTAGCCCTTGCTCTTGTAAACCTCGGGGGGAATAAGCATAGCCAGGTTGGTCTTACCGCAGGCAGAGGGGAATGCAGCACAGATGTACTTGACCTCGCCCTGAGGATTCTCAACGCCGAGGATGAGCATGTGCTCAGCCATCCAGCCTTCCTTCCAGCCCTGATAGGAAGCGATTCTGAGAGCGAAGCACTTCTTACCGAGGAGAACGTTTCCGCCGTAACCGGAGTTAACGGAGATGATGGTGTTATCCTGGGGGAACTGGCAGATGTATCTCTTCTCTTCATCGATGTCGCACTTTGCGTGGAGACCGCGTACCCAGTCGTTGGAGTTCTCATCGAATGCATCGAGAACAGCCTTGCCTGCTCTGGTCATGATGACCATGTTCAGTACAACGTAGATGGAGTCGGTAAGCTCGATACCAACCTTAGAGAAGGGAGAACCGATGGGACCCATGGAATAGGGGATTACATACATGGTTCTGCCTGCATAGCGGCCTTCTGCGATTGCATAAAGCATCTTGTAAGCCTCAGCGGGATCCATCCAGTTGTTGGTAGGACCTGCCTCTTCCTTGGTGGGGGTGCAGATGAAGGTTCTGCCCTCAACGCGTGCGACGTCGTTGACAGCAGTTCTGTGATAGTAGCAGCCGGGAAGCTTCTCCTCGTTGAGCTTGAGGAGTTCGCCTGTGCTGCAGGCTTCCTTGCGCAGAGCTTCGATCTGCTCCTCGCTGCCGTCGATCCAGACGATGTTGTCCGGCTTCATCAGCTTGGTCATTTCGTCAACCCAGCTGAGGATGCTCTTGTTGTTGGTCATAGTTGTAGTGCTCCTTTCGTCAGAGACATTTTTTGCTTTTTTCTTGAAAAACCACATAATAATGCCGCTCCTTTATTGATAATAGTATAACCTATCTTTGTGAACTTTTAAACAATTTCACATGGAAATTGTTTGTGTGTTTACGCAGATGTTTTTGTATAAATTAACTTAGAATTCCCTGTCTATTGACATTGCAGCAGTTGCATTCAGACTCATATCTGCTGTATGACCTGCAGAAAACTCGTAATAGCCCTGAGAGCCTATCATTACTGCATTGTCGCCGCAGAGTGACAACGGCGGATAATAAAGCTTCATGCCGTTTTCCTTTGCAAGCTCTTCCATTCTTGAACGGAGAAGTCTGTTTGCTGAAACACCGCCTGCAAGTACAAGAGTTTTTTCATTAAGATCCTTTGCCGCAGCGATAAACTTTCTTGTCAGCATATGGACTACGCTTGCTCTGATGGATGCTGCCATATCCTCTTTCGGTACGGGCAGACCCTTCTGCTCAAGATTGTGCATGATATTTATGGATGCGGTCTTGATTCCTGAGAATGAGAAATCATAGGGTCCGTCGTTTATTCTGGGAATAGTAAAGGTAAATGCATCAGGATTACCGTTTTCGGCCAGTTTATCAAGATGTATACCACCGGGATAAGGTAATCCCATGGTGCGTGCTGTCTTGTCGAAAGCCTCACCTGCTGCGTCATCTCTTGTTCTGCCGATTATCTCCATATCGGTGTAGTCATTGACTTTTACGATATGGCTGTGACCGCCTGATACTACAAGACACAGAAATGGCGGTTTCAAATCAGGATGTGCAATATAGTTTGCAGCGATATGTCCTCTGAGATGATGTACGGGGACAAGAGGTTTTTTTGCAGAGAAAGCAAGACCCTTTGCAAAATTGACACCTACAAGCAGCGCTCCGATAAGTCCCGGTGCAGCTGTTACTGCCACTGCGTCAATATCATCAATGGTTTTATCTGCTTTTGCAAGTGCTTCGCTGACAACACCCGAAATACATTCGGTGTGCATTCTGCTTGCTATTTCAGGCACAACACCGCCAAAAACAACATGACGTTCAACCTGAGAAGCAACAACGCTTGAAAGCTGCTCCCTGCCGTCTTTTACAACCGCAGCAGCGGTTTCATCGCAGGAAGATTCTATGGAGAGTATAAGCAAGCGAATTCACCTCTGAATCCCAAATTTCCCTATTTTAAGATTACCATATTTTCCCCTGAGTTGCAAGTTTTTTTGAAAAATAAGTTTCCAATTGTGTATCCTCTTCTCTTTACGGCTTTTTTATGCGCATATATTGAAAGATTGTGTCATTTTATATATAATGTATTCAGATATTTTCAAGAAGGTGTGGTATTGTGAATGTTGCTGTAATCGGCTCACGCAATATACCTTTGAGCTTTGACCGTTTCTGCGCTCTTATGGACGGTATTCTGCCCGATGAAACTACATCCATTGTTTCAGGCGGTGCCCGGGGCACGGACAGTCTTGCAGCTCAATATGCACGTCTGCACAACCTGAAGATTGTCGAGCATCGTCCCGATTACAGTCTTTTCGGTAAGATTGCTCCCCTTGTACGCAACCGCACAATAGTCGACAATTCAGATTTTGTTGTTGCCATTTGGGACGGTGCATCCAAAGGCACTCTCAATACTATCGATTATACTCTGGAGCGTGGGATTGCTCTGGCAGTTTATTATTTCAAAAAGGATGAGGTCAGATTTTTCAAGCCTTATGAAAGGAATGAAGATAATTGAAGTTAAGATTTATTGCTCTGATTCTTGCTCTCTGTATGATTTTCGCTTTTGGAGGCTGCAGCTGCTCCTGCGGCAAAAGCGATACTCCTGAGGCTGAGCCTGTTGTAAGCGAGCCTGATGATCCCGAAACAAAGGAAGAAATTGAGCTTGATGAGCCTGCAAGGGCTATCGTTCAGATATGCGATGATTATGAAGCTTTTTATGCCGATGATTTTAATGCTGCGCTTATTCGATACAACGAACTTCTTCTCGAAGCGGAAGATCTTGGTTTCACTCCCGTTATCGTCTTTCCTGATGAAGAGCTTGTGAGAAATATTTATTCCAATTTTGATATGCTGAAATATCAGGAGAATAATTTTATTGATGCTCCCAAAAGTCTTATTGATTTCGGATGTAACGATATCAGAAACCGTGCTATTGACGCAAACAGCACTCTGCTGCTAACTCAACTCAAAGCTGACAGAAATCTGAATTTTGACACTATCGGTTTTGAAACCCGCAAAGGCTCTGTTGGCAATGTTCCCGATACTCTCACCCGACCCGAAGTTGACTGCAATGTCATTCTTATTCTCAAATTCCATTCGTCTTCTCCCTGGGATGTGCTCTGTTCTCTCCCCATAGGCGGCTGGAATGAATGCCCTTCTGCCTATGTTCTCGCTGCAATAGCAAAACGCTGGTACGTTGAATGCGGTGCTGTACCTGCTCTTGTTTCGAGCAGATGCCTTCAGTTCCGGGCTGTAAACTCTCTTTCTGCCGATTACGCAAAGGAATTAGCCTGCGAAATGTATTGTGTTGCTCCCCAGAGCGAGCTGTTCTCCTGCCGCTCTGCTTCCGGTGTCGGCAAGCATCTGCAAAATGCTGAAGTCTGGCGTTTTGATTGGATTCGCACAAAATAATTATTCTGCTGAGGTTTTTACTTTATGGCTTACGAAAAAAAATTTATTATTCCCGATGAACAGATCAGGCCGATTATTTCTGGCCGTGGTACCTGTCGTATTCCTGACACCATTCTTTGTATGGGCAGAGAGATGACTACATTCTACCGTGTTATGCCCGTAAACTACACCGACAGCGGCTGGAGATTTCTCTCCGGCACGGAATCTGATGAATATCTCTCACGTCCTGAACTTTTTGGCGTATATGATCTCAATATTGCCGCAAATTACTTTCCTCATATTATCCCTCTGCTTGATTCTCCCCCATACTCAGCCTACTGCATCGATAAAGAACGAAACAAATGGGCTGATATATCTCTTTCAATGAAATGGACTGAGCTTGAATGAAATTCTGCTTACGCTGCCCTGAAGAATCTGAATATGATGCCGTTTTCAATTTCTACAGTGAACTTATAGAAACATCTGCCTACACTCCAAACTGGAAAATGGGATATTTTCCCGATGAGACGATGCTGAAAGAAGCTCTGGAATGTCGTGAGCTTGTTTTCGGTGAACTGGACGGTAAGCCTGTTGCCGCTGTTATCATTCATGATTATGTTGATTATACCGAGATTGATCTTTTAGGTGTACTCCCGGCATATACCAGACGTGGCTATGGAAGACAGATGGTTGACAATGCGATTATTGAAGCTGAGCTCAGCCATCATGATTATGTTACTCTCGATGTGCTTGAAGGAAATACTGCTGCAGAAAACCTGTATGTTTCCATGGGCTTTGAACACGTTAAAAACTTTTCGAGATATTATGAGCGTACGGGCTTGATGAACTTCAAGGTGTACGAGTACAGAATAAAAAAATAAAACCGCAGTGGATAGCCACTGCGGTTATTTTTATTCCACTTATTTGTTTGCGGAAATGAAATCAACAAGAGCACCGACGGTCTTGATATTCTCAACCTCGTGATCAGGAACTTCAAACTCAAACTCATCTTCGATGGACATGATGAGGTCTACAACGTCGAGAGAGTCAGCACCAAGATCCTCCTGAATGTTGGTTTCTGTAGTGATGGAGTCCTCCTCAACATCAAACTGCTCGGCAAGGATAGCCTTTACCTTCTCGAATACCATGCTTCGCACCTCCTTATTAACGTAGAATTATTTTCGATATCTGCTGCTTTATTTGCAGTAAGTTATATCGTTACTGAAATCTTATAGGTTATTCTTCCCTTTGTCAATAGAATATTGTATATATTTAATATTTTGTTCGCAATTTTCTAATTTGCCATATTAGTTAAGCTTTCCTTCACCCTTGAGAAGATCTGTTATTGCTATTGCAACCGCAGCTTCGATTGCAGGCAATGCACGTGGTACGATACAGGGATCGTGTCTGCCTCCTATTGACAGCATGGTTTCCTGCTTTTCTCTCAGGTCAACTGTCTGCTGCTTCTGGGATATTGACGGTGTGGGTTTTATGGCCGCACGCATCAATATTGGCATTCCGTTGGTTATTCCGCCAAGTATGCCGCCGCAGTTGTTTGTAAGGGTAATTATATTTTCTCCGTCAAGCGCATAGGGGTCATTGCATTCGCTGCCTCGCATTCTGGTTACATTGAAGCCTGCACCGAATTCTACGCCCTTTACTGCAGGCACACCGAAAACAATGGAAGAAAGGACATTTTCTATGCCTCCGAACATGGGATCACCCACACCTGCAGGAACACCTGTAACTGCGATTTCAACCATACCGCCTACACTGTCAAGAGCTTCCTTTGCATCAACTATTACCCTGCGCATCTGCTCTTCCTTTGTTTCATCGACAAGGGCAAAGTAATTTCTTCCAAGCTCGGAAAGGAGCTTGGAATTGACCTTCACAGGGTCAAAGGGTCTGTCAAATACATTACCTATTGCATAAATGTGACCGCCTACGGTTATTCCTCTTTTTGCAAGTATCTGTCTGCAGATTGCACCTGCAAATGTCAGAGGTGCTGTAAGTCTTCCGGAAAAGTGTCCTCCGCCTCGCACATCATTATAGCCGTTATAATGCACTGCACCTGTGTAGTCTGCGTGTCCGGGTCTGGGGAGCCTTGCAAGCTTTTCATAGTCCACGGAACGGGTATTTGAGTTTTCGATTACTGCACAGAGCGGTGCGCCTGTTGTAGTGCCGTTGAGTATACCTGAGCATATCTCCGGAAGATCCTGCTCCTTGCGTGGAGTTGCGGTATTGTCATTACCCGGTGCTCTGCGGCTCATCTGAAACTGAAGTTCCTCCATATCAAGCTTTTCACCTGCAGGAAGTCCGTCAATTACAACGCCGATACCTACACCGTGACTTTCTCCGAATATTGATATTTTTATGCTGTTGCCCCAGGTTGAAGACATATATATACACCTCTGAAGAGAAATTGGATTTACTTCATCTAATTGTAGTAGAAAAGCGTTAAAAAAGCAACGGCTTTTTTAACGCTTTAATATCTTATTTACGTCTGTCCTTACCGAGGATAATAACGGCCATTGCCTTGGGACCTACATTGATGCCGACTGCTGCGCCAAGCTTATAGATACCCAGTGACTTCATCTTTGTTGCCTTGCCGACTTCCTTCTCAAGAAGCTTTGCTTCTTCCTCGGGTGTGCCTCTGACAACTACGTATTCATCAAACTTGGGATCCATGTTATCCTGTACTGCCTTCACAAGTGCAGGAACAACCTTGCTGTCGCCGCGGAGCTTTTCGAGAGTTGCAGTTTCGCCGTGGATCATGCTCATGATGGGACGGATGCCCAGTGCACCGCCGAGAATTGCAGATGCTGCGCTGATTCTTCCGGACATTCTTGCAAACTTAAGATCGTATACGACCATGTAGATTTCTGCTCTGTGGACTACTTCATCCATGAGTTCAAGGATTTCGTCAACAGAACCGCCGTTATTACGGAGTCTTGCACCGTAGATTACGGGAAGTGCATATGCAAGGGTGAAGGTATGAGAGTCTACAGGCTCGATTCTGAACTTGCCCACAGCCTCAGGATGCTCTTCAAAGAAGAACTTCTTTGCAATGTTTGCAGTATTGAACATACCGCTGTTCTTGCTGTTGTTGGTTACATGGATAACTGCCTCGCAGCCGTCCTCATAAGCCTTGAGATATGCCTTGGAAGTGGTGTCGAGGGAAATATGGGATGTTGTGGGCATCACCTTTGTTCCTTCGAGAAGCTTCCAGAATTCTTCGTATGTATAGTCAACTCCGTCCTCAAGGCTCTTGTCGCCCCAGGTAACGGGAATAGGGAACATTTCAATATCAAGTTCTTTTGCAAGGTCCTTGGAAATATCCGAGGATGTATCGCAAAAAATCCTTATTTTCTGCATTATGGGCTCCTCATTTCTTAATAAATTTTAATATATTATATCACATACATTTTAAGATAAAAAGTTACAAGATTAAAATCATACATTTGCACAAACTTAATGGTTTTTTATGTTAACAGTGCACAAATCACACTGTTCGACAGAAGAAACCCTTCCCCAATAAGGCGGATACCTTTTTCGTCAGAAACAAGCAGATTTTTCAGTTGAGGATTTTTGGCATTTTTACGGATATTCTGCGGAATCCGTGTACCGAAACGAGCAGCCCAATCTCTTTCTGCAATACCTTCAGCAAGGCGCAAACGGAGCATTGCGTATTCTTCTTCACTGCCGCCTTCGCCGTCATCAATGGGAGCTGCACCTTCAATGAAAGCTTCTGTGCTGCGAGGGTAATAGAAACGTTTGCCTCCGAAAAAGCTGTGGGCTGATGCGCCGATACCGATGTATTCTTCAGCATTCCAGTATTTCAGATTATGACGGCTTTCTCTGTCTTTCTTTGAAAAATTGGAGATTTCATATCGGGCGTAGCCTTTCTCCGCAAGGAGTGAAACGCACTGTTCATAAAGCTCTGCGCTCGTATCGTCATCGGGAATTTCAGGGGTATTTTTCCAGAATGGTGTCCCCTCTTCAATTTTGAGAAGATAGGCTGAAACGTGGTCAGGATTAAGAGAGGAAACGAAATCAACACTGCGTGAAAGGCTGTCTGAAGTCTGGGATGGAATACCCAGCATAAGGTCAAGAGACAGATTTTCCATACCTGCACGTCTTGCGTCATTTACCGCCTTTTCGCAATCCGAGGCAGTATGCCTGCGTCCTAAAAGCTGAAGCTCATTATCATTGCCCGATTGAAGTCCCATGGATATGCGATTGACTCCTGAGGCTTTCATTGCAGTAAAGAAGTCATAAAGGTCATCGGCAGGATTTGCCTCCATGGTTATTTCGGCATTTTGTGAAATTGAAAAGGTTTGGTGAAGGCTTTCGAGCACACGCTGAAGATTTTCAGTACCCAGCAACGGAGGGGTACCGCCGCCGAAATAGATAGTGTCGGCAGATATATTTTGTGGCTTATATTCGGAAATTGTACGAATGAGAGCATTGGTATATGCTGTTTTTGTTTCTTCTGATGCTCTGCCCGAATGGAAGTCGCAGTACGGACATTTTGATGCACAGAAGGGTATGTGAATGTAGATGCCAACGGGTTTCATTTGTTTCACCTCGTTAAAAACAAATGCGTGCCGAGGGCACGCATTTGGAAAAGTATGATTAGTTGAGGGGTTTCTCCCCTCAAACACCCGACAAAAGGACTCTGTCCTTTTGAATCCTGCCGCTTTTGAAAAAAGCGGGCAAAACTTTTATTATTCTTCGTCCAGCTTGAGGACTGCCATGAATGCTTCGAAGGGTACGGATACGGAGCCAAGCTGACGCATCTTCTTTTTACCCTCTTTCTGCTTTTCAAGCAGTTTCTTCTTTCTGGTAATGTCACCGCCGTAGCACTTTGCGAGAACGTCCTTGCGCATTGCCTTAACGGTTTCACGGGCAATTATCTTGCCGCCGATTGCAGCCTGAATTGGGACTTCAAACATCTGGCGGGGAATATTTTCCTTAAGTCTTGATGCAAGAGTTCTTGCTCTTGGGTATGCCTTATCGGCATGGACAATAAAGCTCAGTGCGTCAACGATATCACCGTTGAGCATAATATCGAGCTTTACGAGATTTGAGCGGACGTAGCCCTTAAGCTCGTAGTCAAAGGAGGCATAGCCCTTTGAGCGGCTCTTTATTGCATCGAAAAAGTCATAGACTATTTCATTAAGAGGCAGCTCATAATGCATATCAACACGATCAGGAGTAATGTATTCCATGCCTTTGAACACACCTCGTCTGTCCTGTGCAAGTTCCATTATGTTGCCGACATACTCAGCGGGAGTGTATATATGAGCATCGGTAATGGGCTCTTCGGAATAGTCAATAAGTGCAGGATCGGGATAGTTTGTGGGGTTATCGATCTCCACGCACTCGCCGTCGGTCTTGTATATTCTGTAAATAACGCTGGGTGCAGTTGTGATAAGCTCAAGATCAAACTCACGGTCAAGGCGCTCCTGGATTATCTCCATATGGAGAAGTCCAAGGAAGCCGCAGCGGAAACCAAAGCCCAATGCAATAGAGGTTTCGGGCTCAAAGGTCAGTGCTGCATCGTTGAGCTGGAGCTTTCCGAGAGCATCACGGAGATTTTCGTATTTTGCTCCGTCAGCAGGATAAATACCGCAATATACCATGGGATTAACTTTGCGATAACCCGGCAGGGGCTGTGGTGCAGGATTGTCAACCTTGGTAATGGTATCACCGACGCGCGCATCGCCTACGCTCTTTATGGAAGCCGCAATATAGCCAACCTCGCCTGCGGCTATCTCGCCCACAGGATCAAGGCTCATTGCACGAAGGAAGCCGCACTCAACGACCTGAAACTCTGCGCCTGTATTCATCATGCGGATGGTATCACCGACCTTGACTGTACCGCTCTTGACTCTTACATAAGCGATAACACCTCTGTAGGAATCGTAGTAGCTGTCAAAGATCATTGCCTGAAGAGGTGCTTCTCTGTCAACCTCGGGAGGAGGAATCACCTCAACGATCTTCTCAAGAACATCTTCGATATTTATGCCGCACTTTGCAGAAATTCTGGGTGCGTCCTCGGCAGGTATGCCGATTACGTCCTCAATTTCCTTGATGCATCTGTCAGGGTCTGCAGAAACAAGGTCAATCTTATTGATAACGGGAAGAATCTCAAGTCCTGCATCAACTGCAAGATAGGTGTTTGCAAGGGTCTGGGCCTCAATTCCCTGAGAGGCATCGACTATCAGGATTGCGCCCTCGCAGGCAGCAAGAGAACGGCTGACCTCGTAATTGAAGTCAACATGACCCGGGGTATCGATAAGATTGAAGGTATAGGTCTTTCCGTCCTTGGCGGTATAGTTCAGCGCTACAGCACGAGCCTTTATGGTTATGCCGCGCTCACGCTCAAGATCCATACTGTCAAGGATCTGATTCTCCATTTCTCGTGCGGAAACGGAACTTGTCTTTTCGAGAATTCGGTCGGCAAGTGTGCTCTTGCCATGGTCAATATGTGCTACGATACAAAAATTACGCAGCAGTTCGGGAGGCGTTGCCAAATTATATCACCTCAGAATTTATCGTTACTTCTGTAATAATGGTCGGGAAGAAGGCGCTTTCTGCGCTTGCCGCCCGAAGTTCCGCCTGTATTGAAACGGCGGCGTGAACCGGGGTAAAGATTGAGTTTGGGACTTCTGTTTCTGAATATTACGGACAGAACTACACCGAAGCCGCCGAAAATTGCTGCAAAACCGATTATGCCGAGGAGCATATCGCCTGCGCTGGTCTGCTGGGATTCTTCAATGTATTCTGCAAGCTGATCATTTTCAGGGGTTGAGAATAGATCGAGCTCGATTTCTTCGCCGATTTCTTCATCTGTAATTTCACCGTCTTCCGGTGCATCCGGTGCATTCGGGTCAGCAGGTGTCTGGGGTGCCTGAGTAGGCTGAGTTGCCACTGCATCGCCTACCGCAAGAGTATACTGAGCGGTTCTTCCTTCAATAAATGCGGTAACCACTACAGAACCAGGCTTCAGACCTGTGACCTTTACACTCTGGTTGTTGATCTTTTCAAGAGATACAACGGTGGTGTCATCCACGGTAAAAACGGTTGAATAGTTACCGCTGATGTCCGAAATTGTAAGGTAGAGTGTTGTAGTCTTTCCAACGGGTACTCTCTTGCTGTTTGATGCCTTGAAAGTCACCGAGCCGCCTGCAATCTGTCCCTGAATTACCTGAGGAGCAGTTGTGGTTGTGGTACCTGTTGTGGATGTGGTCGATTTGGTCGATCCCTTTGTTGTAGAGGATGTCTTTTTTGTAGACCCCTTGGTTGTTGTAGTGGATGCTTTTGTGGTGGTTGTTGTGGCCTGCGTGGTTGTAGTTGTAGTAGTTGTAGTAGTTGTAGTAGTTGTTGTAGTCGTTGTAGTAGTTGTGGATGATGAAGATGGTGTTTCTCCGCCTTCTTCCCCTGTTGCAAACACTGTAACACCTGACATGCATATGCAGAGCACAACAATGACCATTGCAATTATTCGCTTGATAGGCAACGAAATCTTCCTTTCGTTGAAATTTTGTGATTACGGATTAGTATTTTATCATATTTTTCTTTATTATGCAACCATTGACTCAAAAACATACTATTGCTATAATTATCAGGAATTTTCAGTCCGGAGGCAAATAAATGAGCAAAAAGAAATCACTTGTTGAAATACTTGTACTTTTTATTTCAATCAT
>JAZUNN010000020.1:0-7183 GCA_045604155.1 Acutalibacteraceae bacterium | reverse complement strand
GGCGACCGCATCACAAAAGTATCAAGGAGGTTTTAAACAAATGAAAAATGAAATAAAACATACAGCACATTCAACGTATCGCTGTGAATATCATGTCGTATTTGCACCGAAATATCGAAGAAAGGTAGTATATAAAGAGATACGAAAAGATATAGGTGAGATATTTAGAAAACTGTGTAAAGAATTAAAAGTAGAGATAATAGAAGCGGAAGCATGTCCAGATCATATTCATATGTTGGTGAGCATACCACCGTATATGAGTGTAGCACAATTTGTAGGAACGCTCAAGAGTAAAAGTGCACTTATGATTTTCGATAGACATGCAAATTTGAAATACAAGTATGGCAGAAGAAATTTTTGGTGCAGAGGGTATTATGTAGATACGGTAGGAAAGAATGCAAAAATAATAGGAGACTACATAAGGAACCAGTTAGAAGAAGATTTGGCGAGTGACCAAATTAGCTTCAAAGAGTACATGGACCCGTTTACGGGTAGCAAGAGTAAATAAGGCAAAAGAAAGCAGCCACTTTTAGTGGCTGCCTGTAAATGTGATGCGATGACAAACCATCAGTACCCCTTAGAGGGGTCAGCATGTAATGACCCTTCTAGGGTCTGAGAAAACCACTAGTTTACTAGTGGTTTTTATTTACAGCTTCTTTATCATGAATATTTCCGTCGGCTGATTGAGCAAATCAGAAACAAGACATCCGCAGTCGGTATATCCTATCTTTCGGTAGAAATGCTGGGCTTCTTCATCTGCCTGCGTGCTTGTCATTGCCATATCGTATCCGAGTGCACGCATTCTGTTTTCCCATTCTTCCATTGCCTTTTTTCCCAATCCCATTCTATGATATTCAGAATCAATAAATATCATTGTCAGAAACGGAATGGAATCCCAGAACAGGTTGTATCGCAGCACTCCAATGCCTTTGCCGTTATACTCAATTACAAAGCATTCGCCGAGAGATGTTTTCTTTATAAATTCATTTTCAGCAATATGGGCATCATAGCAGTACCACAAGGATTTATCCTCTTCTGCTGCCCTGCGAAGATTAAAACTCATCGATTTCAAGCCTCGAATCCATATTGAATATAAGCTTCCACTCGCCATTCTGTTTCTGCCATGTGGAAGTAACGCAGAAAAGTCCTGCAACATCTGCATCTTCTTCGTTTGCAACCTCCGTACGGACATGGTAACACACCTGTGCAAGGTCTTCTGTTCTGAATATTTCCTCAAAGTTGGTTATTTCATAGGAGGACATGGAAAACTCGCTTATAAATCCAGAATATTCCTCTCCCGAGCAGCGGTATCCGCCGCAGACCATAACTGCATCGGCACTGACTACCTTAAGAAACTCCTCTGCATTGCCGCTGACTGCTGCCTGCCACATTTTTTCTTCGTATTTTTTCATTGTGATTTTCTCCTTATTATATAAGCTTATCACTCTCGAAGAATACCTTCGATGCTCTTGCAAGGTATTCTGCATCCTTTGCTCCTGCGGTTTCGTAAGGCGAGTGCATTGCAAGCTGGGCAAGCCCGATATCTACGGTGACAACAGGTACCTGAGCTGTTGAAATATTGCCAAGGGTCGAGCCGCCGGGGAGATTAGAGTTGTTTACAAAGGTCTGATAAGGCACCTCTGCCTTTTCGCATATGCTTTTCATTACAGCTGCGCTGACAGCATCGGTTGTGTATCTCTGGTTCGCATTGTACTTTATAACTATGCCCTCGTTCATCTTCGGCTGGTTTACGGGGTCAGCCACATCTGTACGGTTGGGATGGACTGCATGGGCATTGTCGGCAGATATCATGAAGCTGTTTGCAACTGCGGTATGGTAATCTTCCCGGCTGCGTCCGAGAGAATCGTTTATTCGCTCAAGGGTATCCTTAAGGAATGTGGATGCCGCACCCTGTCTTGTGCCGCTGCCTACCTCTTCATTGTCAAACACGCAGTGCATTGCCACGTTGTTTTTGGGTGTCGCCTCAAGGAATCCCTCAAGAGATGCATAAACACACATCTGGTCGTCAAGTCGGGCTGATGAAATGTATTCGCTGCTGATTCCCCATGAAGTATACTTTACACGGTTGTAAAGATAGAGGTCTGAGGAAAGGATGTCTTCACTCTTTACTCCTGCCGCCTCTGCCACAAGCTCTGAAAGTCTGCCCTTTGCGGTAATATCTCCGACTATGGGAAGAATTTCACTCTGGACATTGAATTCGTGTCCGCTGTTTGCATTTCTGTCCATGTGTATTGCAAGAGAAGGCAGCATACAGATATCTCTGTCAAGGGAAACAAGCTTTGTTTCCACTCCCTTTTCTGTGCGGACAATTACCCTGCCTGCAACTGAAAGAGTTCTGTCAAACCAGGGTGCGATAAGCATTCCGCCGTATTTTTCAACATTGAGCTTTACATATGCTCCGCAGCTTTCCATCTCAGGGTTTTCCTTCAGCTTGAATGTTGGGGAATCACTGTGTCCTGCAAGCATATAGAAGCCGTCAAAATCTGCTTTCGGAATTTTGAAGGATATTATTGCAGAGCCATTTCTGATTACATAGTAGCTCTTCCCTGCTTCGATATTCCATTTTTCCTTTTCGGAAAGTTCTGAAAATCCGTTTTTCTCAAGCTCTGCGGCAATGTTCTTTACCACATGAAATGCTGTAGGGCTCTTTTCTATATGCTCAAGTATATTACGAGCTGTATTATTAAACATCGTTATTATCTCCTGTTTTACATATTGAACTCATTTTCATGCTTTTTGAAGAAATCAAAGTAGGCACGGACATTTGAAAGCTCCGTCCATTCCTTTGTTTTTCCTCCGTCGTCAAAATCATATATCCTTGCGCCTTTCATTGCAAGCAGAAATGGCGAATGGGTCGCCATGATTATCTGACAGCCAAAAAATCTGGTACTGTTATATATAAACTCAGAAAGTTCCTGCTGCCGCTCGGGTGAAAGACTGTTTTCAGGCTCGTCCAGTAAATACAGTGCGTTTTCCTCTATCTTCTGAGTGAAATACATAAACGCATTTTCTCCGTTGGAGTTTTCCTTTACATTGTCCATGAGCCTTGCTCTGGTATATTGTGACTGGCTCTTTCGCCTTGAAAGGTTTACCTTTTTGAGTCTGTCATAGTCTTCCATGGTTTTAAAATGAAAATCACTGTATTTATCCGTATACCATTCCTCAAAAAGTTCTTCCCGTTTTACGTCTATTCCTTCATTGAGAGTTCGGATATCCAGCATATAATCGAAAACATCGTCACTGGTTATTATTCGGCTTTCTTCGGGAATTGTTTTCGCTGTCCGATATTCGCAGCCTGCCAGATATTTCTCAAAGAAATTCGATCGGTTGTATCTGGAATCACGATTAATCTTCAGCTTCTCCGCAATAACGTTCAGAGCGGTGGTTTTGCCTGAGCCGTTGCCGCCGTAAAGAATGGTTATGGGTGCAAACTCAAGGCTTTTTACCCCTTTCCGTTCCAATATCTGATAGGGATAAAATGTATCATAGCAGGTATGCATGATACCGTCAAAAAACGCCTGTTCTTGCTCTGTGCTCGTAAATCTGAATGATTCAAGATATATCACGGGCTTTCTCCTTTACTGTTTCGGCTGCTCCAGTCCATCTGCAAAGATGTTGTCTCGCCAGATTATATTCTTGTTTTCGCCCTTGTAAAGTGTCATGTTTGGTGATGTCTTTCTGAACATACAGTTTGATACTATTACCTCTCCGCTTCTGTGGTCTATCGCTGTCACATCGTCCATTCCGTAGCCGTAGTTATTGAAGTAGCTGCAGCCGATAAGCCTTGCAGGCTCGGTTATGAGATAGCCGATCTTGCCTGTATCGGCATAGCAATCGGTAAGGATTATATCATAGGAGCTGAGGACAAAATTGATGGAATCTACGAGCATCTCGGGAAGCTCGCCTTCGTTTTTCGGAGGTATTGGACCGCCCCAGACATGACATCTTGTAAGTCTGTTGGAACCGCCGCCAAGCATTTCAAAGCCTCTTGTATAGTCAACGACAACACAGTCGATAAAATGGCTGTCGCCGCCTGTTGAGCTTACACCTGCATTTCCCGAAAGTCCCGGCATGGTGCATTTGAAGTAAAGATTCTGGGCGACCAGCTCAAAGGTCCACATACTGTCATCGTCCTGAATGCGAAGGCCGTATTTCTTTCCGTTTCTGAAGGATATATCACGCAGGGTGAAATGCTTGAAGCTGTTTAAACACATACAGCTTGCAAGTCCTGAACCGTCGATATAACCGCCTTTGACAAAAAGATTCCAGTCCTCGTCATCGTAACCGTAATTGGGCTTTAAGCACCAGTTTGTTTCATCAAGTCCCGGATAGGACAGTGCGGCATCGTATTTCAGGACATAATCCATTTCTTTAACCGCCTTGAGGACGGCGGATTTATGCATAAGGATTGAGCAGCAGTTTTTTATTTCAAGCATTTCTGCTATCTCATAAACACCTTTCGGTATGTACAGCACACCGCCTTCGCAGGCACTGACTGCTCGCATTATGCGCTTTTCATCGCTGTTTTCCCCTGCTTCACGTGCAAAGTCGCTCAGGCATACATCGTAAATATATCCTTCCATATGCATTTCCTTTCAACAGTAGGTTTTTATTTCTGTCTGCTTATTTTACTTATCATGAAAACTATATCATGGTTTTGGCATTTTCAAGTGTTTCAATGACCTTGTCACACCATGCGTCAAATTCCGGGTCATCTTTCTGATATTCGGGATGTGCCAGGATATTTTCAAGCGCAATGCGTACACCCTGATCGAATCTGACGGTGGTTTTCATATCGGGGACAGCTCTTTTCAGCTTGCTGTTGTCAAAAACAACTGATACGGATTTGTCTCCGATAAGACTGCCTGTAAAGTCATAGCCGTACTTGTCCCCCACTGCTGCAAGGAATTGGGCAGATACATGGTAGGGCTTGAATTCAACGCCCAGTGCATCGGCGATGGTTGCATATATCTGATCCCATGTAAGGGTTTCGTCGCCTGTAATATGGAATGCCTCGCCTATGGCATGTCGGTTACCCATAAGACCCGTAAATCCGATTGCAAAATCCTTGTTGAAGGTCAAAGTCCACAATGAACTGCCGTCTCCCTGGATAATGACCGGCTTTCCTTCCATCATTCTTTTTATAACCTGCCATGAACCGTTTTTGCCGTGAATTCCAAGAGGAATACTGCGCTCATCATAGGTGTGGCTGGGTCTGACAATGGTTACGGGGAAGCCTTCCTCACGGTATTTCTTCATGAGGAATTCTTCGCTTGCAATCTTGTTTCTTGAATATTCCCAATAGGGATTTGCAAGAGTCGTTCCCTCGGTGATGATATAGGACGCAGCTGGCTTATGATACGCAGAGGCAGAGCTTATGTAGATATACTGTCTTGTTTTGCCCTTGAAAAGACGGTAGTCACGCTCAACATCCTCAACGGTAAAGCCTATGAATTCGCAGACAGTGTCAAAGCTCATGTCCTTTATTTTTTCTGCAACATTTGCTTCGCACTTTACATCTGCAATAATCTGATGTACTCCCTCAGGCATTGCTTCGGGGCGGTTGCCTCGATTGAGAAGCCATACTTCCCAGCCAAGCTCATTGACAAGTCTTTTTACAACTGCGGTGCTTATTGTTCCTGTGCCGCCTATAAACAGTGCTTTCATATGCTTTTTCCTTTCTTACTTCTTATCCGCTCGGTTATTTCCCCGAAATTCCTTTTCGATATGGGCAATCTCAGTTATGGATACCGGCTCCTGACCTTCAAAATCCACTTCGACTATATAAGGCATCCAGTCTATGATGCGCAGGAAATCATTGCAGCCGAATTCGGGATTGTAATAGTTGAAAATAGTGCTCAGGGCTGTGCCGTGGGTGCCTATTACAATCTTTTTGTCTTTATTCTTTTCAAGTATTTCTTTAAGAGCTTCTATATTTCGGCGCTGAGCCATGGCGATACTCTCTCCGCCCTCTTCGCAGAAGTCGTGGTTATCCCAGCGCTTTCTGAAAAGTCCGTGCTCGTTGCCGCCTATGCCCTTTTCTCTCTCCCTCAGCCGTTCATCGGTATGTATTTCCAAGCCGTAGTATTCTGCGGTTTCTCTTATTGTTTCCATGCTTCTGAGGTACGGGCTGCAGTAAAATACGTCAATTTTCCTGTCACGAAGGATTTCGAGCACAAGAGATCGGTCGGTTTCGCCCTCCGATGTCAGAGGCCTTGTTCTGTCGTCCTCGTGTGAGTAATCGGTCTGTGCGTGACGCACAAAATATACCTTCGTCATTCTGTCCTCTTTCCGCACATCGAAAAATGATGCACTCTCTGAAATTATCCGTATTACATTCTATCAAAAAACATTGGAAATTAATAGCCCTGCGGCATAAATATTTTTGTCCGAAAAAATACATATGTGTCCATAACAGATAGAAAACAGGCGTATGCAAAGAAAACTGCATACGCCTGTTTATTAAATCATCTTATCTTTTCTCATAATTATTCTTGGAATTAAATCCAGCCCTTCTTTTTAAACTCCTCAATACGAGCCAAATCCTCTTCAGAAGGTGCGTCTGCCTTGGTTGCCTCAATAGGAACGTTTAAATAATCATTATTCCATCTGTTAAGTATCGCTATTATTTCATCTGAAACACGAATATCACGTTTCATAATCGAATCCATATTCCAGTCTGGAATATCAGAAGTTCCCATCGCCTTAGTGATGGCAATTTTAGATGCGGTGTACTCTTTTTTCTTCTTGCCAAAGTAACCGTTACCTGCAACTATATTCAGCTTCTTTTCGAAAGGTAGCTTATTTCCAATGTGCTCAATCTTTTCTTTGATAGTCGCATCTGATTCATCAGGGAAATAATTAGTCTGCCACTTCTGCGGAAATATATGTTCAATTTCCCATTTTGCAGGTAAAAGCTCATCTTGTTGTTCATAAGCTAATGTTTTTAACAGCATACGTACTGCATTTCGATTAGGCATTTGAATATAAGGTTCTAACTGAGTCATGTCTATATTTTTGAATTCAAATGTCGGCACATTCGAAGCAACTATTGCAGAATTCAATTTCAAAATATCAGGCTTTACAGCATTGATGGTCGGTATGATAAGATACTTTGTCATCAATTCCATAAGAAGCTTATTTAAAAATAGTGCAAAGCGTG
>JAZUNN010000019.1:0-27668 GCA_045604155.1 Acutalibacteraceae bacterium | reverse complement strand
TTACAAGCTTGGCGATTTCGGCATTGCAAGGGTCCTCGGCGGTGCAACCGCAGGCGTAAGCAAGAAGGGTACATATTCATATATGGCACCTGAAATTTACAAGTGTGAGCCTGCAAATTTTACTTCTGATATATATTCACTGGGTGTGGTACTTTACAGACTCATGAACAGAAACCGTCTTCCGTTTTTGCCTCTTACGGGAGTTATCCGCCCGGCGGAGCAGGAAGCGGCAATGCTGAAAATGGTAAGCGGTGCACCAATGCCGCCGCCTGCAGAGGCTACGCCTCAGCTTGCTGCAGTGGTGCTGAAGGCCTGCAGCAATAAGATAAAGGACCGATTCAGAACTCCTGCGGAATTTAAAAAAGCCCTGATCGATGCATCGAGCGGAAATTATTATGATCCCAATGTGGTGTCTTTCGGAGAAATGAAGGACGAGAACACCTATGCCGAAAGAACTCAGATCACGGTGTCTTCGGAGAATACGGTTCAAAATGCCGCTCCTATGACTGAGAAGCAGCAGGAATCTGCGGCACCGGCTAAAAAGCAGCCCTTTAACAAGTTCGTGAAATGGCTGCTTCTGGGAGAAACACTACTGGCACTGCTGGCAAGTAGGTTTTTTAATGTATTTTTTACGGTTAGTTCGAATGAAATAATTTTCGCTGAGGCGTTATTGGGATTGTATATATTTTTACAGTACAGATTATACCAAGCAATTACTACAAAACGTAAGCCATACAAATGGCTGCCAATTATTTCCTTTTCTCTGGGACTCCTGTCAATGACGGTGTTTTTCTTAAATGTTGCCTCATTTTTATTCTTTCCCGATTCCTCTTTGAAAATGATGGGCGGTACACTCATACTAGGTGCTTTCGAGCTGTGTCTGCCGATACTTTTGGTGGATATGATTCATACTATACTCACCACTCAGAAGAAGCCGTTTTGCTGGATTACCCTTGTCGAGCTTATTCTTTCAACGGGAATAATAGTCACGCTGGCAGGAATCGGTATAATAAAGGTACTGCCCATGATTTTTTTCTTGCTTGCAGCATATATACTTATCGCTCTGCAGCATATATTCTTTGCAAAGGATAAGTCGTTTGAGGCAAAGTACGATTTCCTTTTTGTTCTTCAGGTGATTGTAATTTATGTTTTGACCTCCGGCATGACTGTTCCTGATATAAATTACTTATTTGGCTCATTTCCTGCGCTCATTATTTATATAGCAGCTGCGGCTCTTATTGCCCAGTGTATGTGGCATAGGTCTGCGGTCAGGAAAAATACAAAACCCAAGGCACTTACTGTATTTCAAGCATGCTGCTGTATAGTTATTCTCGCATGGACTGTCGTGTTCTCAGCATTGGGAATAGGGTCTTATTATGACGGGCATGGTGTTGGTTTCAACGTGGAGCTTTACGGTGACTATGGTGAACATTCCGATTTAAATAATTATGCGGAAAGCGCTGTGACCTACCTATCCCCGGGAGCAAGTGGTAATCTTCTCTATGTTAGACCATATGGATATCCAAAAGTAGGTGTTGAATTTGATTACTATGCTACTTTTGAAGTCAGTGACGCTTGGGTTGATACTGATGGTGAATACTATTGCCCCATCGTAATTAACATCAACGACACCAGTATAGCAGGTACCGATTATTCCAACGCAAGCGATTTTGAGTATGCAGTTGAGGATGAGATTTCACGCTCTTATTATTATTCCAAAGGATCAGACCTCAATTATGATGGTCATTACGTTTCAGTTTCATGGGAATGGCCATTCAGTGCCGGGAATGATATCGACGATATGCATCTGGCAGAACGAATTACTGAAAACAGTGACTCATCTATGTTTGATCTTTGCATTTATTACAATGTTTCAAGGTGGTAATACTTCTGCTGCAGGATCGCTGATTCTGATCTCATGAACTCAACATCCACGACGGCTTTTTGTACTGTCCGTGCAATTTGGGGCAGTTCGATTACAATGCCGAACAGATGTTTTTGTATCGGAAACATCGATGCAGCTGTAATCATACAATTCGAATGCCGCTCTGAAAGAGCGGCATTCATTTGATATGTACATTGACATGGAGGATTTTCAGCGGTATAATTAATTCGATACCTTAATATAATGCAATTTTTTCGGAAACGGAAGTGCAGATAAATGGATATAGTCAGAAAATTTGAGCCCTTATGGGGTGTCTGGCGATGCGAGGAAGTCATAGGCGAAGGAGGCTTTGGCAGAGTTTACAGAGCGGTGCGCCGTGAAGGAAATTACACCTATTATTCCGCCATAAAGCATATCTCCGTGCCTGCAAACGAGCAGCAGCTCAAGGATGTGCGTACCTCGGGAATGTGCAGCTCGGACCGGGAAGTGAGTATGTATTTCAATGAGATTGTAGGCGATGTCCAGAAAGAAATCAATTTCATGTATTCACTCAGAGGCTGTGCAAATATTGTATCCTATGAGGATCACATGATTATCCCCAAGGAAAACGGTATCGGCTGTGATATATTCATAAGAATGGAGCTGCTTCGTGACCTGCCTTCCATTGTTACGGAGAGATTCCCTCTTTCTGAGGCTGTGAAGGTCGGCTGCGATATCTGCAATGCTCTTGAGGTATGCGTCAGGTCAAAGATTATACACCGTGACATCAAGCCTTCAAATATTTTCGTAAATGCCAACGGCGATTACAAGCTTGGCGATTTCGGAATTGCAAGAGTCCTCGGCGGTGCAACTGCAGGCGTAAGCAAGAAGGGTACATATTCATATATGGCACCTGAAATTTACAAGTGTGAGCCTGCGAATTTTACTTCTGATATATATTCACTGGGTGTGGTGCTTTACAGACTCATGAACAGAAACCGTCTGCCATTTTTGCCTCTTACGGGAGTTATCCGCCCTGCAGAGCAGGAAGCGGCAATGCTGAAAATGGTAAGCGGTGCACCAATGCCGCCGCCAGCAGAGGCTACGCCTCAGCTTGCTGCAGTGGTGCTGAAGGCCTGCAGCTATAAAATGCGTGACCGATTCAGGAACCCCACTGAGTTCAAAAAAGCTCTTGTTGATGCGGCAGGAGGAAGTTATGATATGCAGCAGCATACTGTTTGTGATAACGTGCGTCAGGATGTTACTGTAATTGATAATAGGGTTAAGAACGGAAACGTTACTGTGATTTCTTCTGCGTTCAGCAATCCCGATCCTGCCGTGGCAGCCAATGAGCTTAATAAGCTTGGCGACGATTACTATTTCGGGGCAGGAGGTAAGCCTCAGAATCAGAGTCAGGCAGTAAAGTTTTATTTTGCTGCGGCCGAGAAAGGCTATGCAGAGGCACAGTGTAATCTTGGTTTGTGCTATAAGAATGGAAAAGGAGTCAGAATGGACCTGAGGCAGGCAAAATACTGGCTGACTCTTGCAGCAGAGCAGGGCGATGAATTCGCAAAACGTTCTCTTCTCGATCTCTGATTATAGAGTTACAAAATAATATAAATCTATAAATCAAAACAAGGCTCCGCCGTTTGGCAGAGCCTTGTTTGCTTATCTGTACTGATTTAGGATTCTCTTTTTCTGATGCTGAGAGGAATTGCAACAGCAATCATAACAGTGCCGAGGATTATCTCGGTGAGAGGGAATCCGATGGTTAAATTGAAGACATTGAACTTTGCGTTTTCGATTATTGCGGCAAGGATAATAAAGCACACTGCAAATACAATCTGTCCCCATGCTCTGATTCCGCCTCGGGCTGATGCGGCAATCCAGAAGCAGACTGCAACGAGAAGATAGATTATTCCCAGCATTTTAAGGATTACTGCCTTTTCTGCCATTGAGAGAATCTCGCCTGAGAAATCAAAATACATTCTTTTCAGCTCAGGAATGCAGCGGCAGAGTGACACGACTGAGTGAAGGAGAATACCGCCAAGGGCAGGGAGAATATACAGAGGATACTTATATTTTCTCATCAGCATACAGTAGACTGCGATGCAGGCAAGTGTGAAAGGTGCGATGCTGACAAGGGACGAAACGACATAGTCTGACATGGTGTGTGCCATAAATGCGGTGTCACCGTAGGGTGCGATATAGTTGCCTGCAAATGTGGATTTCATATTGATTGCAAAATAAGAGAGAGGAAGGAAAGTCATAACAGAAGCGGTGCTTCTGTCCATCTTGCCGAGAAGACAGGAGCCTGCAGGCTCGCTCTTTCTTGCCTTTACGGTAAAGATGAATGAAGGAATCACAAATGCGGCGATAAAGAGAAGTGCTAAAATATAATGCAGGGTGAATGAAAATTCCAGCTTGGTTACTTCTTTCACAGCGGTCAGAACGCCTTCGTCCGGCGTAAAGGGAGAAACCAGCAAATCGGGGAAGAAAGGCACCGCTATTATCATGAAAAGGGTATATACAACTGAAATAAGACCGGCTATACCGCCTATCATGGCTGCCTTGTAAGCGCCTTTTCTCTTAAGAAGCATAGCGATGGCTGCCGCTGTCATAAGAAGTCCTGCGGTAGAGTATATAAGGTTGTCGTAGCGGGTCATGGCATTGGAAAGAATGGAAAAAGCGGCTATATTGTCACCTGAATAGCTCTGTTCCAGAACCTTTGCGAGAATGTCGTTTGCGTCGGCCAGAAAAAGGTCGATTATTGTCTGAATTGAAACGAGAACGAGAGCTGCGATTGAATAAAAAATAAGGGTCAGAGTGTGTTTTCCGTTCTTTGTTTCAACCTTGCAGTCACAGTATTCGCATACATTTGCGCCTGCAGGAAGCTCTGCATTGCAGTGAGTACAGTTCATATTTATCCCCCTCAGATGAATAATTTTGCATTATTATACATCCATCTGTTTTCTTAGTCAATAAGACGGGACAGCATTGAAAAAATAAGGTGTGTGATATATAATGTAAGGCAGAAATCAAGGGAGAGAAAGACGAATGGGATATCAGGTTTTTATTTCATTTAAAAATCAATGGGAAAACAAGCCCACACGTGACAGTGCTATTGCTGCACAGCTGTATGCTGAGCTGAAAAAGTACGATGTTGAGGTGTTTTTCAGCAACGAGGAAATACTGCGCAAAGGTCGTCCCGACTACGGCAGGCTTATTGACAGTGCCCTTGAATCTGCAAGGGTTCTTCTTCTCGTCGGCACAAGAGGGGAGTTTGTAAAAGCTCGCTGGGTTGAATACGAATGGGATTTATTCAATACCGAAATATGCAGCGGACGCAAGGACGGAAAGATAATCACCGTCCTTGAGGGAATGGATATCGGCGAATTGCCCATCGGTATGCGCCGCTGGCAGTCCTACGACCTGAAAAAATCCACTGCTGCCGACGTTGCGGAGATGACGATAAATACGCTGAGCGTACTGACGGGACAGACCTATATACGAAGCAGCGGAAATGCTTCGCAGGAAGAGGATCCGAAAAGAATCGCTTTTGAAGGCTCAGACTGGTTTTTCGGTCTGTGCGGCAAGGCGCAGGATTATAAAAAGGCTTTCGGCTGCTGGCTGAAAGCCGCTGAAATGGGCTATGTGAAGGCTCAGTACGATGTGGGAATGTGCTTTATGCACGGCTGGGGCACGGAAACGGACAAAGATCAGGCAAAGCACTGGTTTCATCTGGCCGCTGCCGGAGGTTATAAGGATGCCGAAAAGGAGCTTAAATCCCTTTCCTGATGTGAAAAAACTCACAATCTTCCCCATTTTCTCAGGCGATTGTCAACGTGGTTTTGGCAATGTATACAAAGGTGAATAAATATTCAAAAAACACTTGAATATTTGCATAAACAGTGTATAATCACAGCTGTAATTAAATTTCTCCACGAAAGGATATGTTAACAATGGGCGACATTAAGAAAGTAGTTCTCGCTTACTCCGGCGGTCTTGATACCTCCATCATCATCCCCTGGCTCAAGGAAAACTATGACAACTGCGAGGTTGTTGCAGTTTCCGGCGACGTCGGACAGGGCACCGAGCTTGACGGTCTTGAGGAAAAGGCTATAAAGACCGGCGCTTCCAAGCTTTACATCGAAGACCTCAACAAGGAATTTGTTGAAGACTATATCTTCCCCACCATGAAGGCAGGCGCAATCTACGAAGGCAAGTACCTCCTTGGTACCTCCTTTGCACGTCCCATCATCGCAAAGAGAATCGTTGAGATCGCTCTGGCTGAGGGTGCTGACGCAATCTGCCACGGCTGCACCGGCAAGGGCAACGACCAGGTACGTTTTGAGCTTGCTATCAAGCACTTTGCTCCCAACATGAAGATCATCGCTCCCTGGAGAATCTGGGACATCAAGAGCCGTGACGAAGAGATCGACTACGCAGAGGCACACAACATTCCTCTGAAGATAAACCGTGAGACCAGCTACTCTAAGGATAAGAACCTCTGGCATCTTTCCCACGAGGGTCTTGATCTTGAGAATCCTGCAAATGCACCCAAGTACGACGAGATCCTTGAGTTGGGTGTAACTCCTCAGGCTGCTCCCGACAAGGGCACCGAGGTTACAATCAGTTTTGAAAAGGGTAATCCTGTTGCTATAAACGGCGAGAAGATGGGCGCAGTTGAGCTTCTCACCAAGCTTAACGAGCTTGGCGGCGCAAACGGTATCGGTATCATCGACATGGTTGAAAACCGTCTTGTCGGTATGAAGAGCCGTGGCGTTTATGAGACTCCGGGCGGTGCTATCCTCTATCACGCACATGCAAAGCTCGAAGAGCTCTGCCTCGACCGTGACACCCAGCACTACAAGCAGATGGTTGCTCTCAAGTATTCCGAGCTTGTTTACTTCGGTCAGTGGTTCACTCCTCTCCGTGAGGCTCTCGACGCATTTGTCGAAAGCACCCAGCAGACCGTTACCGGTGATGTAAAGGTTCTTCTCTACAAGGGCAACATCATCGATATGGGTATGACCAGCCCCTATTCCCTCTACGACGAGGATATCGCAACCTTCGCAGAGGACGAGGTCTACGATCAGATGGATTCCCAGGGCTTCATCAACCTCTTCGGTCTTCCCATCAAGGTCAAGGCTATGAAGGACGGCAAATAATCCATAAATTAACAGATTTATAATGAAAATCAAAGGGATCGGTGTTATAATGATGCCGATCCCCTTTTTCGATTATTCAGCGGGACGGTGAAGGCTTTGGAATTTGACAGAAAATATATAATAATGCCGCTTTTTATTGTGCTCGGCATATTTCTTGCGGTGGCTTCAAGAGTGCTCCTGCCCGATCAGATAAACAGCTTCTGGTGTGTGCTGGCTGAGGTTCTGGGATATGGATTTATTGCTGCAGGAATCGGAATGTTCGGCTCACTGAGCAAACCAACAGAATAGCGGGATTTCAAAGGGTGGCTATGCACCCTTTGGCGGATTCACAAGGCAGAGCCTTGTGTGGGTTTTAAGGGCAAAGCCCTTAACTCTTTCTGAATAAATAAATGCAGGCGGAATGCCTGCATTTGAAAAGTATGATAAGTTGGTGGTTTCACCCCCAAACCCCGATTCAGGGACTCTGTCCCTGAAAACCCTGCCACCTTTGAAAAGGTGGACGAAACTTTTGTTATCAATTAGTCTTTGAAAGGACGTATACATATGAAACAGCTCTGGCAGGGACGTTTTTCCGAAAGCGTTTCCGAAATCACAAATGACTTCAACTCAAGCATCTCCTTCGACAGCCGTATGTGGCGTGAGGATATCGAAGGCAGTATTGCTCATGCCGATATGCTGGGCGACTGCGGCATCATCGAGCGAAGCGAGGCTGACGCAATAATCGCAGGTCTTAAGGGCATTTATGCAGACTTAGACAGCGGAAAGCTTGAAATTGATATGTCTGCTGAGGACATCCACACCTTTGTTGAGGGTGAGCTGACTGCAAGACTCGGCGATACAGGCAAGCGCCTGCACACCGCACGCAGCCGCAACGACCAGGTTGCACTTGATATCCGTCTGCACCTTATGAAGCAGTGCGACAGCCTGAAGGAGCAGGTGATTGCACTTGAGAAGGTGCTTTGCGACAAGGCAGAGGCTTATGCATCAACCGTCATGCCGGGCTACACTCATCTTCAGAGAGCACAGCCCATCACCTTCGGTCATCATCTCCTCGCCTATGCCGATATGCTTCTCCGTGACATCGGCAGACTTGAGGACTGCAAGAGAAGAATGAGCGTATCTCCCTTGGGTTCCTGCGCTCTGGCAGGCACCACCTACCCCACTGACCGCATGAAGACCGCACTTTCTCTTGGTATGTATGAGTTTTCACGCAACTCCTTAGACGGTGTTTCCGACCGTGACTTCTGTCTTGAGCTGGCTTCATGCCTCTCTATCATAATGGTGCATCTTTCCCGTTTTGCAGAGGAAATCATCCTCTGGTGCTCCTGGGAATTTAAGTTTGTAGAGCTGTCTGACGCATTCTCCACAGGCTCTTCAATCATGCCCCAGAAGAAGAATCCCGACATTGCCGAGCTTGTCAGAGGCAAATCGGGCAGAGTTTTCGGTGACCTTATGACACTTCTCACCGTTATGAAGGGCATTCCCCTTGCATACAACAAGGATATGCAGGAAGATAAGGAAGCTATATTTGACGCCTGCGACACTGTTTCCATGTGTCTTACCGCATTCACTCCCATGCTTGAGACCATGACAGTGCTTGAAAATAACATGAGAAATGCTGCTGCACGTGGCTTTATCAACGCAACTGACTGCGCTGACTGGCTTGTAAAGCAGGGTCTTCCCTTCCGTGACGCTTACAAGGCAACAGGTACTCTCGTTGCAAAGTGCATTGAAACCGGCAATACCCTTGAGACCCTTCCCATGGAGGAATACAAGGCTGTATGCGATATCTTTACCGAAGAAGTGTATGAAGCAATCAATCTTGACAAGTGCGTTTCCGACAGAAAGAGCGCAGGCGGTCCTGCACCCGAAAATGTACTTTCTGAAGTCAGAAGAATCAGAGCCATGATATAAAAAGCATTCCTCTTGAGGGGGAGCTTTGCCATACAGGCATGGGGTGGAAAACACCTCATCAGTCTCATTTCATTCGACAGCTTCTCCTCAAGGAGAAGCCATGAGTCCATGGATAATTACACTGCTCCTTGCCGTTGCTTTTGTTGTGATCGGTATTTTCGGAATTATTGACTACAGGTCGGGAAAGTAACTCATACTCCAAAACAAAAGGCTTCCCCTTTTTGGGGAAGCCATATTAAAAAATCACATTCCACGGCTGAAATCAGTGTGGATATTGGCTTTGCCTACGCAGTCGGCGTGGATATATATGTCCATATATGTTTCGCCATCTGTTTCGTAAACCTCTTCGAAGCAGCCGAGGAATTCTGTGCCGTGGTTTTCCTTGAAGCCGTTGGCACCGAGGTATTCGAGGACTTTCTGATATCCCTTCGGGATTCTGTCAAAGGCAGCCTTGAATGGGTCACGGACGGTGATTCTTGCGTACTGAGCAGTCTTTTGCCGGTACATTTCAACACCGCCGCATTCAGGCTCGAAGCCATCGGGTAATATCCAGCCTGCAACATAACCCCGAAGACCGAAGCGATTCTGCTGCTCCATTGAAACGAATGGGAAATCCCAGCCTATCTGTCTGGGCTTTTCGCAGAATTCAAAAAGACCGCTTCTTTCTGCCCAGTGACGCAGATACATCTGTACATCATTTTCGGGCTGAGGGCTTATGATAACATAACGGGCGAGGGTGAATTCCGGCACGGTTACCACCGTCACGGGCGAGAAATAATCCTCACTCTGCCCCAGATTTTCTTTTAAAAGTGTATCCAGCGAGCAGGAAAAAAGCCTGCTCAGCTCCATCAGCTTTTCTATTTCAGGGTAAGCCTCACCCGTTTCCCACTTTGAAACGGTCTGGCGTGACACACCCATCTGCTCTGCCAGCTTTTCCTGGGTCATACCGCCGTGTATTTTGCGCAGGTACTGAAGGTTGGAGCCTAATTTCATTGTTTTTCCGCCTCTCATTTTATGTATCAGCTGATGGTTTTATAATAGCATTTTCAAAACATACTGTCTATAAATCAAAAACTGCTTTTTCGGGTTTTAATGTAAACCTGCGGTTGCGAAAATCCTATCCGAAAGGACGATAGATTATGGATAAATTCAGAATTGGAATAATCGGTGCAGAAACAAAGCAGGGTGCACAGCTTGTGCGTTTGCTGGCAGGTCACCCTTATGTGGCTATTACCGCAATCCATGCCGAGGGTGCTCAGGGTCTTATGATAAGCACCGTCCATCCTGCACTTCATTCCATATGCGATATGATATGCTCCGATATGGAGGAGGTCATCGAATGCAGCGACGTTATATTCTCCGCTGTTGCTCAGGATAAGAGCGAGGAGCTTTCTGCCGCCTGCATACGCAAAAAGAGCGTGTTTATCGACCTTTCCGCAAACTACCGTCCTCAGGGAGAGGAAAGCTATAACGAATGGTTTGGCTATCAGCTTGAGTACCCCGGTCTTCATGAGGCTTCCGTTTACGGACTTCCCGAGCTCCTGCGAGAGGATATCGTTGGCAAGGTGATTATTGCTGTGCCTTCTCCCATCGCTGCAGCTGCTGCCATTGCGCTCTGCCCTGCACTTATGTCGGGCATGATTTACGCAGACAGTGTGACTGTCATTGCATCAGTGCCTCCCACAATGGAGGAGCAGATTGCCGAAAAGAATGAAACCGAGCAGATCCTCTGCAAGATGTCGGGCGAAAAGGTTGCTGTCAATCTTGTGAAAAATTCGGTCAGCGGTGCAAGAGGACTTCTTGTTGCCTGTATTGCAAGGCTCAAACCCGATTATTCCGAGGCTCATCTTATTGCGGCCTTTGAGCAGGTTTACGGCAGAGAGTCCTTTGTGAGAATCCGCCGCCACGGTGAGGTCAGTACAGCACACGTTACAGGCTCCAATTTCACCGATGTTTCCGTAAGCTATGATGCACCTACAAATACCGCTGTATTTACCGCCGCACTGGATGATACAATTAAAGGCGGCGCAGGCCTGGCAGTACAGAATATGAATATTATGCTGTCAATTCCCGAAATAACCGCTCTGGAGCTGTATCCCTCACCCTACGGAGTCTGATTTCTGCTGCAGCTTCGTTGCTGTGAAAGCAGATATTGTCCGACAGGCAAATGGCAGGAGGACTGTTACTATGTCAATGACCAGACGTGAGCTTCTGGATAAATACGAAACCATCATCTCCCCTGCGCCGAGATTTGCTCAGGTTATGGGAGATAATATACTTAATTTTGCCACCGATGTTTTTTCTGACGGCGAAACAGCAGAGGTTATCAGGCAGGCAGCGGAAGGCTCCATATTCTCTGCAGGCTGCGCAATAGAGTGCGCAGCAAATTTTGCAGAGCGCCTTGCCTATGTCACCAAAAGCGACGGTGTGCTTTTTGCCCACGACGATATAAGCGCACTCGATTGCGCAATTTCCATTGCCATCGACTATTCCAATGCTCACTACGGCGACGGCAGGACGGGCGTGCTGTATGTGGATGACCCTCTTGACCTTGACCCTCAGGGAATTCCTCAGGGTGTGTGCGCCATAGTTTTTTCCGTCTTTGACAAGGAAGATGCTCAGGCATTTTCTCAGGAATATTACAATAATATATTTACCCTGGCCTATGAATACGACCTTATCACCATTGCCGACGAGCGGCAGGTGGGATTCATGCGTACAGGCTCGCCTACGGTGTGCCTTTCCCAGGATATCCGTCCCGATATTACCATTGTCGGAGGTCTCGGAGGGGGTCTGCCTCTGACGATGTGCCTTCTCAACGGCGAGGCGGCTCATTCAAGAGCCTACGGCGCACAGCCAAATCCCATAATCTGCGCTGTTGCCGAGAGCGTGCTCAGGCGAATGACTGCAAAGGGATTTGATGCATTTGTGGCTCAGACGGGTGAGGCTATTGCCGAAAAGCTGAGAGGCACCGGGAAATTTGAGTATGTTTCAAACTGCGGTCTGTATATTGCCGCAAAGCCTCAAAATCCCCATCTGCACCGACTTGCAGTGAGATGCGGACTCCTCACAGGTGAGGAAAGCGGCACTATGATTATAAAACCACCCTTTGATGTAACTGATGGACAGATAGAACGAGCAATAGATATAATTCTATCAGCAGACGAAAGATAGAGGAAGAAACTGCCCTTGAAGCTCTCTCCCTCCGTCTGCGGCTTCGCCGCATCCACCTCCCTCGTCAGAGGGAGGTTTTTTATTCGGAGGGGAATACAGGGAATGAAAGTCATTTTCTTTTTATTGCATTGAAAGTTGAGATATGATATAATATTTATAATTAAAATTAAAGATAGGGGTAAAAATCTATGAGAAAAGTTTTGGGGATATTGTGCGTTATTGGAATCCTTATAACCTTGTTATCAGGGTGTTCCGGCTGCGGTGATAAAGGAGATCAGGTGGTGGCAGGAAACAAAACAGATATTTATAAGCATCATGTCACAGAGCAGCCGTTGTCAGAGATAAATACTGATGAGAGCGATCCCTTTGCAAAATGCTATAATTCTTCTCAGCCGTTTTTAGTTTCCAACAATGGTGTTTACTCCGTTTTTCCGGGAAACAGTGCGGAATATTATCGTTATTATGAAAATCTCGGAGATGAGCCAGCATATGTCGGGCTTCCACAAAAAGATGATTTTATTACTCATGTCGTAATTGATAATGTGATCTATGGGACAGAGAATGCTTATTCTTGGTACAGCTCATACATTATAAGATACAAAGACGGCGTTGGCAAACGGTTGACCGACGACCCTGTTGTGGGTTGTTATTTTGCCGAAGAAGGCATTTATTACCAGAGCGGCAATAAAATATTTTTAATGGATTATAATGGACAGAATTCTGAACTGATCGTCGAAATTCCTGATTTGCTTTATGTCGATTCAACACCTTCAAACTTCATTGTATATCGTGGTAAACTGTGGTACGCTTATGGTGATCCCTTTGAGCACTATGATTACCCGCTATGGTGCTATGATTTTGAAGGAACCTTTACGAGGTTTGACAACGGTGGATTATATGCGGTGAACAACGGCTATTTGTATTACAAAGTAATGGTTGACGACTATTATGACAGACTTTACAGATTTAATTGTGAAACTTACAGCGTCGAACTTATCGAATATGATATTGACGTTTTGACCTGTTCTTTTTGCCAAAACTATATTCTTTATAATGATTTCGATTCGCTTTACAGGGTGGACAACAGCGGTAGTGTAAAGATCTTATCTGCTGACCGGATAAAGCAGGGAACAGGCATTTTGGGAGTCGGGTGCAATAATGATCGGATTTTTGTACAAGGTGCTGACGATCCGCAGGATTTCTGGGAAGTTGAAATAGATATTGATGGAAATATAATTTCACCTGTTGAATAGAAATCAACATCATCGGAATTATCCACGAGAACGAATATTGGTAAACATAAAGTACACAGCAAAAGCCCTCTCATCAGAGAGGGCTTTTGTGTTTCCTTATTCATCACCCAGCAGAGAGATAAATCTCTTTGCCGCCGCAGAGAGGGGGATATTTTCTCTGTAGCATACTGCTATATTCCTGCGGGGGATCTTCTGGGAAAGCTGTACCTCAAAGAGTCCCTCGTCGGGGGTATAGCGCACGAATTCACGGGTCACGCAGGCAATTCCCAGTCCGATTCGGGCATAATCTATCATAAGGTCGTGAGCACCCAGCTCTATCTCAGGGCGCAGTACAACGCCGTTTTCGAGGAAGTGTCTGTCAACCATTCTTCGGGAATTTGATGCCTGCTCCAGCATTATAAGCGGATATGAGGCTATTTCCGAAAGAGAAACCTCACGGTCACGCAGGTGGGAGAAAGGCTTTCCTGCAAGAAAAATATCGTGGACCGCAAGACATTCCTCAAACACAAAGCCCTTTTCGCTGATGGGCATATTTACAAGTCCGATATCAATACTGCCGCTGCGCAGCAGTGCCATTGTGCCGTCAGTGGTGCGGTTTGTGATGCTGATTTTTACATCGGGATAGAGAGTGTGGTATTTTCCTATAAACGGGGAAAGATACCATTTGGAAACGGTATCTCCCGCACCTATGCGCAATTCACCTGCGGAAAGGGACTGGAGCTTTAAAAGCTTCTCCTCTCCTGCCTCGATAAGTCCCATTGCCGAGCGGACATAACCCCCAAGCAGCTCACCTTCCTTTGTCAGAGTGACACCCCTTGACGAGCGATTGAAAAGCTTTACATCCAGCGACTCTTCAAGCTGACGCACTGCCTGGCTGACAGCAGGCTGGCTGATGCCAAGTTTCTTTGCAGCAGCCGAAAATGTACCTGTGGCGGCAACTGCGGAGAATACCTTGTATAATTCCGTGTTGATGTTCATATTATGACCCCTTTTACAGTGGAATGAATTTGCTTCACGGTGCGTCGGAAACCGTCACACCCTACGGTATAGATATAACTATTTCTTATATGTAATATAATAAACTGTCTATTTACTTATATCAAGAGTTATGATAATATATATACGGAATTTTCAGGGCAGAAAATCTGCCGTTAATTTTCTGAAAATGAAAGGTTGATAAATCATGAGAACAGTGGGCGTTATTTCACGCGGAATCCGTACTCCCGTCATCCGTCAGGGCGATGATCTTGTATCCATCGTTGCAGAAAGCGTTGTCAATGCTTCCAAGGCTGAGGGCTTTGAGTTCAACGACAAGGACATCGTTGCAGTAACCGAGTCCGTTGTTGCACGTGCAATGGGCAACTATGCTTCTGTCGATGCCATCGCAAAGGATGTTTCCGCAAAGTTCGGCACCGACACCATCGGTGTTATTTTCCCCATTCTTTCCAGAAACCGCTTTGCTATCTGCCTTAGAGGCATCGCAAAGGGTATGAAGAAGATCTATCTCATGCTTTCATATCCCTCCGACGAAGTCGGAAATCACCTCTTTGACCCCGATCTTCTCGACGAGAAGGGCGTTGACCCCTATGCAGATGTTCTGGACGAGAAGAAGTACCGTGAGCTTTTCGGCTACACCGTACATCCCTTCACAGGAGTTGACTATGTTGAGTATTACTGCAACCTTATCCGTGAGTGCGGCTGTGAGGTTGAGGTAATCTTTGCAAACCGTCCTCAGGCTATTCTTGAGTACACCGATTGTGTTCTTACCTGCGATATCCACACCAGATTCAGAACTGTCCGCCGCCTTGAGAAGGCAGGCGCAAAGAAGGTTCTCACCCTTGCTGATATTCTCAACGAAAGTGTTGACGGCAGCGGCTACAACGAAGCATACGGTCTTCTCGGTTCCAACAAGGCTACTGAGGACAGCGTAAAGCTCTTCCCCCGTGATTGCCAGACCTTTGTTGATGCACTTGCTGAGAAGCTCTGCGAGCTGACAGGCAAGAATGTTGAGGCTATGATTTACGGCGACGGCGCATTCAAGGATCCCGTCGGTAAAATCTGGGAGCTTGCAGACCCCGTTGTATCCCCCGCATGCACCGAGGGACTCAAGGGCAAGCCCAACGAGCTCAAGCTCAAGTATCTTGCAGATAACGACTTTGCAAACCTCAGCGGTGAGGAGCTTGCAAATGCTATAAAGGATTCCATCAAGGCAAAGGAAGCAGACCTTGTGGGCAACATGGCTTCCGAGGGTACTACCCCCAGACAGCTTACCGACCTTATCGGCTCACTCTGCGACCTTACCTCCGGCAGCGGCGACAAGGGTACTCCTGTTGTATTCATCCAGGGCTACTTCGACACCTACGCTAAGGAAGACTAAAGGATATATTAAAGCCACGATGCGATTGCATCGTGGCTTTTTGCGTGAGATCAGATTTTTTTCAGATTCGCCATATGAATCTGAATGCGGGCTTCAAGAGCAGTGAGCTCCAGACGGCGTTTCTTTTTATGCGTTATCCTTATCTGTGCCTGAGATGCAAAAGCGGAAAATCCTACCGCTAACGGAGCCAGGATAAAAAGAGTAAGGATTATGCCAAAGCTCTCTCCCCATGCACCTAAACTGAGCAATGTCAGAATAAAAAAGACAAGTGCAAGAGCAGAATAAATAAAAATCAGAACCTTGTTTCTCTTTATATACGGATCTATTGATGAAAGTTCATTCTAAACATCTGAAAGCTTGCGGAATCCATTGGACCTCAATAGATTTTGGATAGCCTTCGAACAATTATCACGTTGATGTTCACGAAGATATTTTAATCCCTTTTTCTGAATATCGTCATGAATTTTGTTGTCTTCAACGGTGTTCAAAGCAGCAGTCCATGCTTCTGAAAAAACTTTATTGGTAATATACTGGTCGGTCAACGGAATATCACCGTTTACAATAAACGGGTCGTTTGGGGATGAAACAAGGTTGTTGCTGCAGGCTCGGGCAATGCCCCACCATCCTCGATAATCATCAGGGCACTCCTTTGAGATCCGGGTGAATATATTATAAGCTTCGTCGTATCTTCTGAGCTCCAGCAATTTTTCGGCATTCTGAAGCCCTTTTTCCATGGAGTCACCCGTTTCGGCTTTTGGGGGGTGAATGTTCACAGGTGCAGGTGCATCTTCGGACATCATCTTTCTGGCATCTTCTACAGAGTATTTGGTCTGACAGCGCTGACATACAAACATACCGTTCTGCTTGACAACATCAGTGCATCCGCACATCTCACAGGCAAGAGTCTTGAATCCCATCATTTTCACCTCGGATATTTTATTGAAAATAATCATAGCATAAAAGCAGAAAAATATCAATAAGAAGCTGTCAGGGAATACGATTGACGATTGCGCTGTGTGGGTGTATAATTTGCACGACAGAAAGCTCGTAAGCGGAGGGAAGAATATGAAAATTGTAATTGCAGGCGGCGGTGACCTTGGATATTACCTTGCAAAGACCATGCTCAGCAAAGGACACGAAGTTCATATTATCGAGCTGTCCATGGAGCGTGCTACCGATATAAGCACTCGTCTTGACGAGCCGGTTATATATGGAAATGCAACGGAAATACACTGTCTGAAACACGCAAACACTGAGGGTGCGGATGTTTTTATTGCAGTTACGGGCAGGGATGAGGACAATCTTATCGCCTGTCAGCTTGCAAAGCGCTCTTTTAATGCCCAGAAAACCATAGCCCGTTCAAATAACCCAAGTAATGTTGAGGTGCTCAAGCGACTTGGAATAGACTATGTGCTTTGCGATTCCGAAATAATTACCCGTGTTATTGAGCAGGAGGCTGATTCTGCAGGTGCTTATCTTGTAGCAACCCTGAATAACGGTGATGCGGGAATATATGAATATGTGGTAGGAGAAAATTCTCCTTCCTGCGGAAAGACTCTGGTGGATATCGAATTGCCGAGAGCATCCCTTATTGTGTCTATCGTACGAGGCAGGGATACAATAATTCCCCGAGGCAACACCCGGATACTTGCAGGGGATAAAGTAATTGTACTGTCGGGGACATCCTCGGTAAAGGCAGTGCAGAAGGTTATCAAGGGAATGGTGTAATATGCTGAAATTTCGTCCTTATAAATGTACAGATGCAGAGAAAATAGTATTATGGTTTAATGACAGTCTATCGTTCTATAAGTGGAGCGCAGGAAGATTCGGCTCTTTCCCCCTCACTCCCGAAAGGCTGAACGCACACTATGCAGAAGAAAGCAAAAACGGCACAACCATGCCGTTTACAGCTTATGATGAGAATGGTGTTGCGGGTCATCTTATAATCAGATTTTTAGATGAAAAAATGACCGATGCCCGTCTGGGATTTATTGCAGTCGATTCTCAGCGCAGAGGGCAGAATCTGGGCGGCGAGATGATTAAAATGGCAATAGATTTCTGCAGAGATTATCTTAAAGCAAAGAGAGTTTCGCTGGGTGTTTTTGAAAACAATCCCGCTGCTGTCAGGTGCTATGAAAAGGCAGGATTCGAGAAAGTGGAAAACGGCAGCTACGAGGTTGAGCTCTGCGGAGAAATCTGGAAAGCCTTCGAGATGGAGATAAAGCTGTAAAATTAGGCGGTAATACGCAGACAATTATAGCGCAGCGGAGATTTTCTCTCCCCCTGTCAATTATGCTGTGCATAATATGACATCCCCCTCGTCAGAGGGGGACAAGAATACGACGCAGGCAAAATACCCAATCCATATTCTGTTGAATTTATCATATACACATAAAAATCCCCGACAGATTAAGTCTGTCGGGGATAAATTATTAATCGTCTTCTTCCTTCTTTTCTTCAGGAGTAATGACGATAAGCACTCGGGAGATTCTTCGGTCCTCAACCTCTTCAACGGTGAGGCTTACTCTGCCGATATTGACAGTAGGATGGTCGGTTTTCTTGGGGATGTAGCCCAGCTCGCTGACCAGCAGACCTGCCAGTGTGTCATAATCGCCTTCGGGAAGCTCCACATCAATAAGGTCGGAAACCTCATCAATGGGCATTGTTCCGTCAACAGTATAGGTGTTTTCGGAAACAAGGGCATATTCCTCTTCCTCATTGTCGTATTCGTCCTGAATATTGCCTACGATGGATTCAAGAATATCTTCCATTGTAACGATACCTGCAGTGCCGCCGTATTCGTCAACAACAACAGCCATCTGAATCTTCTTGCCTGTCATTTCTTCGAAAAGCTCAGAAAGATTCTTGCCTTCGGGAATGAAGTATGCGTCACGCATGAAGTCGGTAAGCTTAAGGTCCGAAACCTCTTCCTTGCCTACGTATTTCAGAAGGTCCTTTACATAGATAATGCCGAGAACAGTGTCGATATCCTCTTCAAAAATGGGGATACGGGAACGGCCTGTTTCAACGGTGAGAGCTACAAGCTCATCAATGGTTGCGGTGTTTTCAACAGCAACAACCTCTGTGCGGTGGGTCATGACTTCGCTTGCGGTGGTATCGCCGAAGTCAAAGATATTTGCGATCATATCTCGCTCGTTTTCCTCGATAACGCCCTTTTCGCCGCCTACATCAACCATCATGAGGATTTCCTCAGCGGTAACGGTGCGCTCATCGGCATGGGGATTGATGCCGAAAAGTCTTGTAACGGCGTTTGTGGACTTGGTAAGGAGCCATACAAAGGGCTTTGTTCCTGCCTTTACGCAAAGCAGTATGCCGGCTACCTTGAAGGAAATGGATTCAGCCTTTGCCATGCCTATCTTTTTGGGGACAAGCTCACCGAGAACAAGGCTGAAATAGGATAAAATAATTGTGATTATAACCGTGGAAAGAGTAGATGTAATATTCTGAGGAATAAACTTGATCTTTCCGAGTGCGTCGCTGAGCATACCTGTAAAGGCTGTTGCAGCAGATGCAGACGAAAGAAATCCTGCCAGAGTAACGCCAACCTGAATGGTTGCAAGGAATCCGCTGGAATCCTTTGTCAGCTTCATTATCTTTTTTGCACCCTTATGGCCTTTTTCCGCCATTGCCTCGACCTTTGTGTCGTTGAGAGTGATGATCGCAATCTCGCTCATGGCAAAGAAGGCATTTACGAGGGTAAGTATGATAAGTAAAATAATACTGCCGATCACAGCGATCCACACTCCTTTCTGAAGATTGTGTTCACTGCGGCCGCATTGGGGTTAGGGCGGCTACTGTCCGAGTCACCGGTCATTTTACATTTGCTCCTTTTTATAATGAGAATCAATGCACGAATTTGCGTTCGTAGTGCATTGTAGTGCACAGTATAACAAATATAACCTCTTTTGTCAAATACGATACGGTGAGTATTTATGCATTTTATAGTAAAAGACCGTGAAAACACAAAAAGTTCGGAAAAAGGCTTAACAAAAAGATATGTATTTGGTATAATAAAATGAAAAAATTAAAAACGGAGGCAATGGTATGGGAACTACCGCCTTTTCTGAAAGCAACTTCATAAACCGTGAGCTTTCCTGGCTTGAATTCAACCACAGAGTTCTTATGCAGGCAAAGGATAAGGGCAATCCCCTTTTCGAGCGGATGAACTTCATGAGCATAGTATGCTCAAATCTTGACGAATTTTTCATGGTGCGAGTCGGCTCACTGCATGACCAGCTCAATGCCAAGGGCAATACCACCGACCCCGGCGGAATGTCCACAAAGCAGCAGCTCAATGCCATTGCAAAGCGTGCAAAGCGCATGACGGTGGACCTTTACGACACCTATGTGGAGGAGATTCTCCCCGAGCTTGAGGAGCATGATATAAAGATTCTCCGTGCCCATGAGCTGAGCGAGGAGTACAGAGCCTACTGCGAAGGCTTTTTTGACAGTGCTCTCTACCCTGTCCTGACTCCCCTTGCTATCGATAAGAGCCATCCATTCCCCTTTATTGCAAACCGTGCGCTGAATCTGGCGGTAATGGTTGAGGACAGCGAAGGTGAGGCCGCCTTTGCAACTGTTCAGGTGCCTTCTAACTATCCCCGTCTGTTCAGAATAAGACAGCATATCTATGTCCCCGTTGAGGACGTTATAAAGCTGAACATCAGCAAGCTTTTCGCACCGCTTAGAGTGCTCTCCTGCGCTCCCTACCGCATCACACGAAACGGTGATATGGAGATAAACGAGGAAGAAGCAGAGGATCTGCTGGCAGAAATCAGAAAGTCCCTCAAGAAGCGCAAGAAGGGTGAGGTCATCCGCCTTGAAATGGAGCGAGGCTGCGACGGAAAGCTTACAAAGTTCTTCACAAAGGCCTTTGGCCTTGAAAAGAAGGATGTATATGAATCCTGCGGACCTATTTCCCTTACCTTCCTTATGAAGGAGGTCTACGGTCTGGGCGGCTTTGACGCTCTCAAGTATGAGCCCTATGTTCCCAATATGCCCGAAAGACTCAGAGACCCCGAGGCAGATATTTTTGAAGCTATCAGGCAGGGGGATATTCTCCTGCACCATCCGTTTGACTCCTTCGACCCCGTTGTCCGCTTCATGAATCAGGCGGCAGAAGACCCCGATGTTGTGGCGATAAAGCAGACTCTCTACCGTGTTTCCAAAAACAGCCCTATTATCAAGGCTCTTATCACCGCAGCCGAAAACGGCAAGCAGGTAACCGCTCTTGTGGAGCTGAAGGCACGTTTTGACGAGGAAAACAACATCACATATGGCGAGGAGCTGAAGAAAAAGGGTGTAAATGTTGTTTACGGTGTTGAGGATCTGAAAACCCACAGCAAGATTACCCTTGTTGTACGCCGTGAAGATGACGGAGTGCGTCAGTATCTCCACCTCGGCACAGGCAACTACAACGATTCCACTGCAAAAATGTACACAGACTACGGTCTGCTTACCTGCGAGGAAAGCCTGGGAAATGATGCGACCGCTTTCTTCAACAGTATTACAGGCTTCTTCAGAAAGCCTGAGCTTCACCATCTCGTCATGGCACCTCACACTCTGCGCAGCACTGTCTATGAGCTGCTGGAGGAGGAAATGGAGAAAATCAGAAACGGCGGCGAGGGCGAATTCTACGGCAAGATGAATTCTCTTGCAGACGCCAATATGATAGATAAGCTTTATACAGCCGCTCAGGCAGGCGTTAAAATCCGCCTTATGGTAAGAGGCATCTGCTGCCTTGACCCCAATTGCCGTGAGGCTGCAGGCAATATAGAAGTCCGCTCCATAGTCGGCAGACATCTTGAGCATACCCGTGTATATATCTTCGGCAAAGGTGACGAGAGAAAGGTATATCTCGGCAGTGCCGACCTTATGACACGAAACCTTTCAAGACGTGTCGAGCTTCTCTTCCCTCTTCTCGATGAAGAAATCAGAGAGAGAGTAATAGAAGAAACAGAGCTTTACTGGACAGATACAGTAAAGGCACGTGTCCTTGCAGAGGACAGAAAATACAGACGTCTTGAAGAGTATGTGCCGAAAAAAGAGGCTGAATATTCCATTTTTGACTTTGGTATCAGAGAAGAAGTGGAAGATTCCCAGCGTCCGGAGGGAAATGTCAATGCTCAGGAAGAGCTTATTTCCCGTACCCGTGAAGCAATGAAAATGTGATAAATAGTCAGTTCGCAAAATCCTGACTGTAAATAAAACTACGAAAGAAGAATGAAAATTGAAAAAAGACAGAAACACTGTCCGTTATCTGACCGAAGGAGCCATAATTGCGGCAGGCTACACTGTGCTGACTCTGTGCCTTGCTCCATTTTCCTTCGGTCCCGTACAGCTTCGTATTTCTGAGGCTCTGACCGTTTTGCCCATACTCACCAATTCTGCTGTACCCGGTCTGGCGGTTGGATGCTTCCTTGCAAACCTTATAGGCATGAGCATGGGAGTCACGCTTCCCGTGGATATGCTTTTCGGCACAATGGCTACACTGATTGCTGCAGTGGTTACAAGGCTTCTGAGAAATACGGCAAGGATAAAGGATGTGCCCGTGCTGTCAATGCTTTCTCCCGTTGTGTTCAATGCACTTATTGTTGGTTGGGAGCTGACACTTTTTTTCAAAGGCGGCACATTCCTCTACTGTGCGCTGGCAGTTGGCGCAGGCGAGCTTCTTGCTGTGCTCATTCCAGGCACAATGCTTCTTATTGCGCTGAAACGGACAAAGGTTTTCAGAAATGCTTAGGAGGGAATTATGAAAAAACTATTGGCTGCACTGCTCATGGCAGTGATGCTCCTTACCCTCTGCGCCTGCTCATGCTCGGATGATTACGAGATTGTGGCAGGAGAAAGAAAGGAAATTCAGACAACGGTCATAATTGAAAATCATGCTGAAAAGCTCTGGGGCTCGTGGTATTTTACGGACAACGGAGACCATTTCCTTGAGTTTTTCGAGGACGGCACTGCAAAATGTCTGATGATTCCCGAAATAGAATATACCTACAGCTATGACGGAAAGACCCTTACTCTTACCACTCCCGACTTTACACGCACCTACGAATGTACCATAACCGAAGACGGTTATCTTACATATGTGTGGGATAACGAAGGAGTATCGACTACTGAAATATGTGAAAAAAGATAGAGGTATGGAAATATGAAAAAGGCTACATCTATAATGATTGCACTTCTTGTGCTTGTGGGAGTTTTTGCTTTTGGCGGCTGCGGCAAGGATAAGGAAAAAGAAGCTGATATGGCAAAACTTCTTGTGGGTGACTGGTATTCATACAACGGCGCTGCCTACAGAACTTTCAACGAAGACGGCACTGTCACAGGTGCAAACGGCTACAGCTCCGAATATTCCGTAAAGGACAATATGCTTACATGGGATACTGCAGGAGGAGAGAAAGTCACCCTTGAATACTGGACCGACGGCGAGATTCTGAGAATTTCCTCAAAGAGCGGTGCTTATTTTACAACCCGCAAGTATTATTACCGTACCTCCGAAGGCGTTGCTGCAGGTACAGGTCTTCCTCAGAGAGGCACCACCGACAAGGCCATATTCGGCAGGTGGTACAATGGCAGCGAGCTTTTCTTCAATCTTAAGGAAGACGGCACTGTAAGCGGCAGACGTGATATCGACGGTTTCTCCTTCTTCGGTGATGAAATTGTACTTTTCACATCGGGCTATTCTTTTGATGAAGTGGCAGAATGCAAACTTGAAAACGGTGTCCTTACCATTATGTATACTGATGAAGCAACAGATGAGCCTGCTGAGCTGGTGCTTACAAAGGCATCTGACAACGGCGGAAATCCTCTCAGCGGTCTGACAAATGACGAAATCTTCCTTCCCGATGAAGAAAAGGGTGAGGTTACTCCCACAGACGCAGAATAATATTTTCAGCATCGAAACAAGGCCCCCTCTGACGAGGGGGCTGTCATATTATGCACAGCATAATTGACTGGGGGAGAGAATATCTTAACCGTGTCAATGCACGCAGATAAATAAAAATCCTCCATTGGGTTTTCCAATGGAGGATTTACTGTTATTTTTCAGGTTTTGTGCTTATAAGTATCTGCACAGCGGCGCCAAGCAATGCACCTGCCAGAAGTCCTATAAAAGCATTTCCCAGGACGATGCCTGCCACAAGACCTAATGCCACGCCGATTGCTGCAAACATAAAAAGCCACGCCTCTCTTAATTACTTAACATCTTGTTTATTATATCACATCCCCCTCGAAAGAGCAACAGTTTTCACGGGACACTTGATAGATACGCCATTCTGTGATAAAATATGCCGAACTGAAAGGATGATGTGTCCTATGAAAATCGGAAAAACCGAGCTTGCGGGCAAGGTCATACTGGCACCTATGGCCGGTGTTGCAGACCGTGCCTTCCGTGAGCTTTGCGTAGGCTACGGCGCCGCATGGTGCGTAAGCGAGATGGTTTCGGGCAAGGGAATTACCATGCACGACAGAAAATCCGCCGCACTTATGCAGATATCTGAAAAAGAACGTCCCATGGCGATACAGCTTTTCGGCGACGACCCTCTTATTGTTGCAGCATCAGTGGAAAAGGCTCTTGAGAGCAATCCCGAGGCCATAGACATCAATATGGGCTGCCCTGCCCCGAAAATCAGCGGCAACGGCGGCGGAAGCGCACTTATGAAGAACCCCGAGCTGTGCGGCAGAATGGTGCAGGAGGTTGTACGTGCCGCAGGTGATGTGCCCGTTACGGTAAAAATCCGCAAGGGCTGGGATGATAACTGCCTGACCGCAGTTGAGGTTGCAAAGCGTGTTGAGGCGGCAGGTGCGGCTGCAATAGCTGTCCACGGAAGGACAAGAGCTCAGATGTATGCTCCGCCCGTAGATCTGAATGTAATAAAAGAAGTGAAAAATACTGTAAGTATTCCCGTTATCGGCAACGGAGACATAAACGGAGCCATGGATGCGGTGCATATGCTGGAGGAAACAGGCTGTGACGCAGTTATGGTAGGCAGAGGTGCACTGGGTGCTCCGTGGATATTCATGCAGATAAATGCCTGGCTCAATGATTGCCGTGTTATTGATACTCCCCCTCTTATGGAGCGCATGAGGGTTATGAACAACCATATTATCAAGCTCTGTGAATATAAGGGTGAGAGAGTCGGCATGAAGGAAGCACGCAAGCACACCGCCTGGTATATGACAGGTCTTGCAGGCGCAGCCTCTCTGCGCAAGATGTGCGGCGGACTTGAAAAACTGTCTGATATGGCGGCGCTGACCGAAGCGGTGCTGATAAAGGACGCAGAAAAGAAAAAGATGCAGTGAGAAAAACCTCCCTCGGGAGGTTTTCTTTTTGCGGCTGGATATTTAATAATATAGTATACCGCTGAAGACTAAAAAGGCATGATTTCCGTGATAATCCGGTGATTCATGAATTATTTACAGTCAACATATTGACAACAGAGAAAAAAGGTGGTAATCTAATAATGAAATTAGCACTCGGGTGCAGAGAGTGCTAATTATAGCACTCGACAAAATCGACTGCTAACCCTGCAGATGCAGTAAGCACTGCCCGGAAGAAGGTGGTATCAATAAAGCAGGGTCAGAGAAAATATAAAATACTTGAAGCTATCGTAGACTCCTATGTAGTGACTGGCGAGCCAATCGGTTCAAAAACCCTTGCGCAGATGCTTCCCATCGAAGTGTCAAGTGCAACAATCCGAAACGACATGGCTGACCTGACAAACAACGGATATCTTGAGCAGCCTCACACCTCCGCAGGAAGAATCCCTTCACAGCGAGGCTACAGATTATATGTAGACCAGCTTATGTGGAAACGGAATCTTGCAGAGGAAGCCCAGCAGCATATAATCCGTGCTCTGGCAGCCAGCGGCTGCAATCCTGAGGGCTTTATTGAGTCCACTGCCTCAATGCTTGCAGAGCAGACGGGTATGGCGGCAGTCATAACCTCACCTGCAGACAGCAGCGCCTGCGTGGCAGGTGTGGAAATAATGGCAACGGGACGTCATTCCATAGTCCTTATCATGATGATGACCCCATCGGTTATGAAAAGCCGCATATGCCGTCTGGAGTTTGACGTTGACAATGTGGCTGTGGCACTGATACGGCACATGATGCAGAAACACATTCTGGGCATGAAGGTATCGGAGCTTACAGAGGATTACTTGAAAAGAATAAGCACCGAGGCCGGAGAAGCAGGTGAAGCACTGGCACCGGTGTGGGAGGCTGTGGTGGATATTGCAGGAGAATCTCAGAAGGTTAACCTCACCATCGCAGGACTTACAAACCTTATCGACCGTGACGATCTTCCCTTTGACGAGGCAAAGGAAGTGCTGGCATTCCTTAAAAACAGCGACGAGCTTATAAGTCTGCTGACTTCGACAGGCACTGCCACAACAAGGGTGCTTATAGGCAGAGAAACAAAGAAGCCTGCTCTTTCGCAGATAAGCATAATCGCCTCACGCTATTATTCGGGCGTTGGCGCCGCAGGCTGGACGGGTATCATAGGACCCACAAGAATGAATTACGCAAGCCTGATTCCCCATGTGGAATACTTCGCAGGCATAGTCGGACGTGTAATGCGTGAAGCGCTTTGCATAAATTAATAAATAAATCCAAACTTAAATATAATGAAAGGAGCATTATAATGGCGGAAAACGAAAAGGATTTCATCGAGGAGGATTTCGAGAAAACAGTGATCGAACCCGATGAAGAAGCAGCTGAGGAAGTTGAGGAGGAAGTTGCTGAAGAGCCCTCCGAGCTTGAAACAGAGCTTGCTGAAACAAAGGACAGATATCTGAGAGTTGTTGCAGAGTACGAAAACTACCGCAAGAGAACTGCAAGAGAAAAGGACGCACTTTATGTTGACGTTACTGCAGGCAGCGTAAAGACCCTCCTCCCCATCATCGATAACATCGAGCGTGCACTTGCTGCGGAGAATGTTTCTGTTGAGGATATGAGAAAGGGCTTTGAAATGATCCTCGGCAGCGCAGGCGACTGCTTCGAAAAGCTGGGTGTCACTTCTTTCGGTGCTGTAGGCGATGACTTTGATGCTAACATTCACGACTGCATCGGCATGAGCGAGGACGGCGACGTTGAATCGGGCAAAATCTGCATGGTTCTCCAGAAGGGCTATGCAATGGGTCAGAAGATCATAAGAACCGCAATGGTTCAGGTTAAGGCGTAGACTTAACCTGAGATAACAGATAATAGTGAATAGAGAATAGAAAAGGGGCAAAACGCAGCGTTTTGCCGATTATAGAAGCTTGTTCATATTATCATGAATCCCGTAATTACCAACCCGTAGGGGATGATGCCCACATCGTCCCGTTGTAAAAAACAATCGTAGGGGCGAACTGTGTTCGCCCGTAACCAAAACCACAAAACCAACCAATCTAATATATAAAGGAGACAAACACAAATGAGCAAAATTATCGGTATTGACCTTGGTACTACCAACTCCTGCGTAGCAGTTGTCGAAGGCGGCGAGCCTGTAGTTATCACCAACAGCGAAGGCACCAGAACCACTCCCTCCGTCGTAGCATTCTCCCGTGACGGTGAGAGAATGGTCGGCGCAGTTGCAAAGCGTCAGGCTATCACCAACCCCGACAGAACCATTTCCTCTATCAAGAGAGATATGGGTACCGACAAGAAGGTTACCATTGACAACAAGGGCTATACTCCTCAGGAAATTTCCGCAATGATCCTCCAGAAGCTGAAGAAGGACGCAGAGGCATACCTCGGCGAGACCGTTTCCGCTGCAGTTATCACCGTTCCTGCATACTTCACCGACTCCCAGCGTCAGGCAACCAAGGACGCAGGTAAGATCGCAGGCCTCGATGTAAAGAGAATCATCAACGAGCCCACCGCTGCAGCTCTCTCCTACGCTATCG
>JAZUNN010000018.1:0-1726 GCA_045604155.1 Acutalibacteraceae bacterium | reverse complement strand
AGAAGAACATCGCAAAGAGAAGGAGACGTTGGAAAGAGAGATAACGGGGCTAAAAGAAGAAAATACGAAGCTAAAAGCAGAAGTAGCCCGATTGAAGAGCAATGACGATAATGACAGTCACAATAGTTCAATGCCACCGTCGAAAGACCAGAAGCCGGGGAAAGCGGTCAATGAATATAATGGACGGAAACGGGGAGGACGAAAGAGCGGCGGCCAGGCAGGGCATACGGGCAAAACGCTACGAATGGCCGATGTACAGAGAAAATTGCAGGAAAAGGGCATAAAGATAGAAATAGAGGAAATCGGAGAAAAGAGCAAGAAATATAAAGATCGACTGATAATCGACCTGCCTTTGAGCGTAACGCCAATAATGAAGCGGTTTTATGCGGACAAAGAGGGACGGGTGCATATTCCTAATGCCTATAAGAATGAAGTAACCTACGGAGGAAACATAAAAGCGCTGGTCATGGTATTATACGGCCAGGGCGTACAGTCATTGGACAGAATCGTAGAATTGATTTATGCCTTGACGGGGAATGTGGTGAAGCTTTCAGAAGGCACCGTATCAAACTGGCTGGAAGAAATGCACAGGAAATCTGAACAGACAAAAAAGGAGATAGAGATGCACCTGCTGGACGCACCGCAGGTCAGCACCGATGGGACAGTAGTAACGGAAAACGGACATCAATCCTATATTCGGAATTTCAGTATACTGGATTGGGTACTGTATGAATCCATGGGAAGCAAAGGCCACAAGGCACTGTCAAGCATCCCTTTTTTGCAGCAATACGCAGGAATATTGGTACATGATCACGAGACATCGCTATACAGCTATGGGCTTGATCATGCGGAGTGCAATGTCCATTTGCTGAGGTATCTGGTAAAGAACGGAGAAGATACAAGGCATATCTGGAGCAGCAAGCTGCATTCCCTGCTGGTTGAGATGAACGAATACAGAAAGAGGTTGATAAGACGAGGTGAAAAATCGCTCCCAGACAAGACGCTGCAACGTCTGGAAGCTCGATACGATGAATTGCTGGAATATGCAAAACAGGAGAGAAAGGATAAACCCAGTGGCTTCAGGTGGGCCACAAAAGAAGAGACTTCTCTTCTGAACCGGCTGAAAAAATACAAGCGGAACCACCTGCTGTTCCTGCACGATTTCAATGTCCCTTTCGACAACAACATGAGCGAACGGGATTTGAGAAAGTGCAAGAACAGGCAGAAGATGTCCGGGGGGTTCCGAACCAAAGCCGGTAAAGAAATCTATTGCTCCTTGCTGACCATTACCGAAACATGTAAACGGCAAGGTAAAGATTTAATCAATGCCTTTAAGACCATCCTCTCAGGCGGCACCCTGTTCGCCTGAGCTGTCTTTGTGCCTTTTTGCTCTATTGCTTTTTACTCGGGGGGACTCTGAGCTGTAAGCAAATGACGTTAAATATCTGCTATCCAGCCTGATATCCCTTGACATATCCATATTCCTTCTGCTATAATCAACCTCGGCTTTTGAAAGGCTCTGTGCCACAGACAGCGAGTGCGTATGCGTAAACCTTCGGGTGCTCGCCGAGGCGCAACGGATGGTTGAGTATTTATACCGCCCTTGCGTCTTGCGCAAGGGTTTTTTAATAGCCGTCACGGCTCCGGCAGCACCGGAAGCCGATCTGTGGACGGAATGTGAGGTGTTAGAAAATGTCCAAGAATATCGAGGCGAAGAAGGGCGTCG
>JAZUNN010000017.1:0-18217 GCA_045604155.1 Acutalibacteraceae bacterium | reverse complement strand
AACCATGGACGGTAACAACGCTGCCGCTCACGTTGCGTATGCGTTTACTGAGGTAGCCGGTATCTACCCCATCACTCCGTCCAGCCCGATGGCTGACTATGTCGACCAGTGGGGCGCACAGGGTCTGAAGAACATCTTCGGGTCCACCGTTACTGTTTCCGAAATGCAGTCTGAGGCAGGTGCAGCAGGTACCGTTCACGGTTCCCTCGCAGCAGGTGCTCTTACCACCACCTTCACCGCTTCTCAGGGTCTTCTCCTGATGATCCCCAATATGTACAAGATCGCAGGTGAGCTTCTTCCCTCTGTATTCCACGTTTCTGCTCGCTGCGTAGCTTCCCACGCTCTCAACATCTTCGGCGATCACTCTGACGTCTATGCTTGCCGTCAGACCGGTTTTGCTATGCTTGCTGAGACCAACACCCAGGAAGTTATGGACCTCGGTGCTGTTGCTCACCTTGCAACCATCAAGAGCCGTGTTCCTTTCATCAACTTCTTTGACGGTTGCCGTACCTCTCACGAGATCCAGAAGATCGAGTGCTGGGATTACGAGGATCTCAAGGAAATGTGCGATATGGATGCTGTTGATGCATTCCGTAAGCGCGCTCTCAACCCCGAGCGTCCTGTAATGCGCGGTTCCCACGAGAACGGCGACATTTTCTTCCAGCATCGTGAGGCTTGCAACAAGTACTATGATGCTGTTCCCGGTATCGTTGAGGAGTACATGGGCAAGGTCAACGCCAAGCTCGGTACCGACTACAAGCTCTTCAACTACTACGGTGCTCCCGATGCTGAGCGTGTAATCATCGCTATGGGTTCTGTCTGCGACGTTGCAGAGGAAGTCATCGACTACATGACCGCTCAGGGCGAGAAGGTCGGTCTTATCAAGGTACGCCTTTACAGACCCTTCTCCACCAAGCACTTCATCGACGCTATCCCCGCTACCTGCAAGAAGATCGCAGTTCTCGACCGTACCAAGGAGCCCGGTTCCCTCGGCGAACCCCTCTTCATGGACGTCGTTACCGCTCTTGCAGCTGCAGGCAAGAAGATCGACACCGTTATCGGCGGCCGTTACGGTCTCGGTTCCAAGGATACACCTCCTTCCAGCATCTTTGCTGTATATGATGAACTCGCTAAGGACGCTCCCAAGGCTCAGTTCACCATCGGCATCAACGACGACGTTACCTGCCTCTCTCTCGAAGAGAAGCCCGCTCCCAACACCGCAGCAGCAGGCACCATCGAGTGCAAGTTCTGGGGTCTCGGCGGCGACGGTACTGTTGGTGCTAACAAGAACTCCATTAAGATCATCGGTGACCACACCGACAAGTATGTACAGGCATACTTCCAGTACGACTCCAAGAAGACCGGCGGTATCACCATCAGCCATCTTCGTTTCGGCGATAAGCCCATCAAGAGCCCGTACTATGTAAATAAGGCTGACTTCGTTGCATGCCACAACCCCTCCTACGTTGAGAAGGGCTACAGAATGGTCAACGACGTTAAGCCCGGCGGTATCTTCATGATCAACTGCCAGTGGACTGCTGAAGAGCTCGGCGAGCACCTCAACGCTGAGGCTAAGAGATACATCGCTAACAACAACATTCAGCTTTACACCATCAACGCTATCGACCTCGCTATCGAGATCGGTATGGGCAAGCGTACCAACACCATCCTCCAGTCTGCATTCTTCACCCTCGCAGGCGTTATGCCCCAGGCTGAAGCTATCCAGTACATGAAGGACGCTGCAACCAAGTCCTACCTCAAGAAGGGTCAGGATATCGTTGACATGAACCATAAGGCTATCGTTGCAGGTGCTACCGCATTCGTCAAGATCGATGTTCCTGCTGATTGGGCAAATGCTGTTGACGCTGCTGCTGAGGCCACCGAAAACGGCCCTGCTAAGCTCGTCAAGATGGTTGACACCATCATGAAGCCCGTTTCCAAGATGGACGGCGACCTCCTCCCCGTTTCCGCATTCGTTGATCACGTTGACGGTACCTTCGAGCAGGGTGCTTCCGCTTACGAGAAGCGCGGCGTTGCTGTTACCGTTCCCGAGTGGAATGCTGAGACCTGTGCAAAGTGTAACAAGTGTGCATTTGTATGTCCTCATGCTACCATCCGTCCCTTCGCTCTCAATGAAGCTGAGAAGGCTGCTGCTCCCGCTGACATGAAGGTTTCTCCGAAGCCCATTGTCAAGACCGACTACACCTACACCCTCGCTGTTTCTCCCATGGACTGCATGGGCTGCGGCGTATGTATCGGCGTATGTCCCACCAACTCCCTCAAGATGGTTGCTCGTGAGTCTCAGGACGCTCAGCAGGCAGTATTTGATTACTGTGTTGCTAACGTTACCGAGAAGCCCGAGACTACTGCTACCATGAACGTTATCTCCAGCCAGTACAAGCAGCCCCTCCTCGAGTTCTCCGGCTCTTGCGCAGGTTGTGCAGAGACTTCCTATGCACGTCTTATCACCCAGCTCTTCGGTGACAGAATGTACATCTCCAACGCAACAGGTTGTTCCTCCATCTGGGGAGGTCCTGCTGCTACCTCTCCTTACACCACCAACAAGGACGGCCATGGTCCTGCTTGGGCTAACTCCCTCTTCGAGGACAACGCTGAGCACGGCTTCGGTATGTACCTCGGTCAGAAGGCTCTCCGCGATCGCCTCATCAACGATGCTAAGGAAATCGTAGAGAACACCTCCAACGCTGACGTTAAGGCTGCTGCTGAGGCTTACCTCGCAACTGTCAACGACGGCTCCAAGAACGTTGAGGCTTCCAAGGCTCTCGTTGAGGCTCTCAAGGGCTGCAACTGTGAGTGTGCTGCTTGCAAGGATATCCTTGCTCACAGCGAGTACCTCTCCAAGAAGTCCGTATGGATCTTCGGCGGCGACGGTTGGGCATACGACATCGGCTTCGGCGGTGTTGACCACGTTCTCGCTTCCGGTCAGGATGTAAACATCATGGTATTCGATACCGAGGTTTACTCCAACACCGGCGGTCAGGCTTCCAAGGCTTCTCAGATCGGTCAGGTTGCACAGTTCGCTGCTGCAGGTAAGGCTATCTCCAAGAAGTCCCTCGCTGAGATCGCTATGAGCTACGGTTATGTTTATGTTGCTCAGATCGCTATGGGTGCTGACATGAACCAGACCCTCAAGGCAATCATGGAGGCTGAGGCTTACAACGGTCCTTCCCTCATCATCGGCTACGCTCCCTGTGAGATGCACAGCATCAAGGGCGGTATGGTCAACTGCCAGGCTGAGATGAAGAAGGCTGTAGATGCAGGTTACTGGAACATGTTCCGTTACAACCCCGCTCTCAAGGCTGAAGGCAAGAACCCCTTCTCCCTCGACAGCAAGCCTGCAACCGCAAGCTATCGTGACTTCATCATGAACGAGGCACGTTACTCCTCCCTCACCCGTTCCTTCCCCGAGCGTGCTAATGAGCTCTTTGCTCAGGCTGAGGAGGCTTCCGTTGCACGTTATGAGCATCTGCTTAAGCTCCAGGCTCTCTACGGCAGCAACAACTAATTGTAAAATTACCCTTCTGGGTTGAACAGACAAAGGCGGTATGCTTTCGCATACCGCCTTTGGTTTTTATACAAAAAATCCTCCCGCTTTGGTTGAGGTGCGGGAGGATTTTCGCATTAATAGGTGTCACTCTTTTTTGAATACGACCAGTCTGATGCGTATTCATATGCATAAAACGCATCTCTGTCATCAGTATATCTGTATTTAAGTGTGTACTTATTACTGCTGTAACTGTAAGTCAGATAAACATTATCTGCTATTTTAAGACTGCTTGGAACAGAGGAAACCTTTTTTGAGAAGTTTACACCGGTGGACTCCCTCGTGTAATTTCCATATTCATCAATTGAGGTAAATCTCTGATACTGCAGTGCTCCGCTTACAGTTACCTTTCCATTGCTGTTTATTACACAGGTTACCGTGATATACTCTGTCGGTGATTCAACCTGGCTCGAATACACCTGTGCGTATCCGGTTTCCACGAATGTACATGTAGCACTGTAATTGCAGCTTACATCTGCTTCCCATCTTCCGCACATTGCCACAAACTTCTTGTATTTTTTCAGCTTTGAAAGCCTTGAGGATACACTTATTCCGTCATATTCAAGATCGCTTGGAAGCTGCTTGTAAAGAGTCTGTGCCGTGCTCAGATACCCCTTCTTGTAGTATTCTTCTGCTTCGAGCAGGTCACATGCGTTGGTTTTATACTCTGCGTCCTCATAATCTCCCGCAGAAACAAAATAACTGCGTGCATCCTCATAATTGCCGTCCCTGAGCAGGTCATCGCCAATGCAATAGTTGCATTTCTTTATCATATCATAGGAATCCATGACTCCATATGCTGACTCAAAGCTTCTTATCGCTTCATTATACTGCTCATTCTCCATAAGCTGCATACCTTTGGAATAGTTCATATAATCAGCAGTATTTTCAAGGGATGTACACGCAAAAACATCATATGCCACAGAATATTTCTTCTGCTTGAGCAATGATATGCCGCACTGGAATATTTCTTCTTCCACGCCTTCACAATCTTTTACCTGAAGAAAAACCTCTGCAGCATCATCGTATTTTCCCCGGCTCATATATAATTTGCCTTCGGAAATATATATCTTGTCCTCAGAATCCTTAAACCCTCTTGCGTCTGCATATTCTTCCATTGCATTTTCATATTCGCCTTTATTATACAGCTTTTCTGCTTTTGAATAATGGGACATGGGAACAAACAGCAAGAAAATATATGCTATTATTTCCAGCACAATCAGAACAGACAATGCAGCACAGATTGTTTTGGGAATATTCACCTTTCTGTTTAATCTGCGATTAATATCTCTTTTTACAGCTTCCTCATCTACAATAATCTGTTCAGGAACATAAAGTTCTGCTTCAGCGGCATATGACGCCGCATTTAATTCTCTTCCGCAGACAGGACAGCTTTCATATCCATTTTCCACATCAGTGCCACAGAATTCGCAAAACATTTGTCCCACCTCCTTTTTCTCACTTTATTATATTATTATTGTTTACTTTAGTCAATCCATATTTTGTTATCTTCTGCATCTCTGCAATATTGAATTTCACATCATATAATGGTATAATTTGTAAGTTGAGTAATTCATTTTTTCGTGAAGGAGTTTATCATATATGAATCTTAGAGCTGCCAAATTTTTTGAAAGCATAAAAGGAAAAAAGGTTGCTTTCTGCGGTGTTGGTGTTACTAATACCCCCCTTATCAAAATGTTCTGCGAAAAGGGATTTGATGTTACTGTATGTGACAAGCGTTCTGAAGAAGCACTGGGTGAAACAGGCAAGGAACTTGTTTCCTGCGGCGCTGTTTTAAAGACAGGCGAGGATTATCTCGATGGAATCGATGCAGACATCATTTTCCGCACCCCCGGTATGAGATACTATCTCCCCCAGCTTTGCGAATATCGCAGACAGGGCAAGGTTGTAACAAGTGAAATGGAGCTTTTCTTTGAACTCTGTGAGGGCAAAACCATTGCAATCACCGGTTCAAACGGCAAGACTACCACCACTACCGTTATTTCAAAGCTTCTTGAGAAGCAGGGTAAAAAGGTTTATCTCGGCGGTAATATCGGTGTCGCTCTCATGCCTTTTATTGATGAAATAACCGAAGACGATTTCGTTGTTGTTGAGCTGTCTTCCTTCCAGCTCATTTCCATGCGTCAGAGCCCTGATATTGCTATCGTTACAAATCTTTCACCCAATCACCTTGATATGCACAAGGATATGGATGAGTATGTTGATTCCAAGAAAAATATCATGCTCCATCAGAATGCCTTCTCTACTGCTATTATCAATGCGGATTGTCCTATTGTAAGCAAATTTGATGATCTTGCCAGAGGAAAGCTTCTTCAGTTTTCCCGCAAGGAAGTACCTTTCAACGGTGCTTATGCCGATGAAAATGGTGATATCTACTATGTTGTCAACGGCGAAAAACAGCTTGTTATGAACAAGTCTGATATACGCATTCCCGGCTGGCACAATGTTGAAAACTATATGGCAGCCATCTGTGCGGTCGCTCCCTTTGTTGATTTTGAAACAGTCAGGGCTGTTGCAAGGGATTTCGGCGGTGTTGAACACAGAGCAGAGTTTGTCCGAGAGCTTGATGGCGTAAAATATTACAATGATTCCATCGCAACTACTCCCAGCCGCTGTATCTCCGGTACTCTTGCAATGTATGAACAGAAAATCGTTATGATTGCAGGCGGATATGATAAGCTTATCCCATTCGATGAGCTTGGTCCCGTTGTCTGCGACAAGGTCAAGGCAATAATTCTTATGGGTGTTACCGCAGACAAAATAGAGGCATCGGTCCGCAACGCAGATAATTACACCGAGGGCAATCCCATAATCGCACGTGTTTCTTCCCTTGAGGAAGCAGTAAACAAGGCTCGTGAGCTTTCCGAAAGCGGAGATATCGTTTCACTCTGCCCTGCCTGCGCTTCTTTCGATATGTTCCCCAACTATGAAACAAGAGGCGAAATGTTCAAGGACTTCGTAAACAGACTCTGAGGAGATAAAAAATGACTATTAAACTTGTTGAGGAGCATCAGCTCCAGACCCTTCTTGATTACTGCAAAGGCGGAGCTCTCGGCTGCCGCATAGCTGCAGCCGCTATTGCCTACGGCACAAAAAGATCCTTTGCGCCTTTCTGGTTCATGTATGATGACAGCGATAAAATCATTGGTGTCATCAGTAAGCTTGACGACGGCATGACAATGTACACCAAGGAATCCTATGATTACGAAGGTGTCGATACATTCGTCAGCATGATGAATGATACTACCCGTTTCACCCGTCCCGTCCGTCCCGGCGAGGCAGCTACCGGTCTTATAATGTGTCTTTCCAAGCCTGTCAACAATTTTGAAGCAGGTGCAAATGTACAGATAAATCCCAATATTGAGGATCTTTATTCTGTAATGGAAATCTGCGATGCTTCAGGTTTTGAAATCCCCACTTTTGAAGGTTTTTACGGCGATATGCTGTATCGCACCAAAAGCGGAAGTGTTATTTCTGCTATTGTACGTGACGGTGAAGATGCTGTAGCCTGTGTTGCCGCTCATCTTTCTGCGGACAGTGCATTGCTGACCATCTGCGCCTGCGCTCCGGAGCACAGAGGCAAAGGTTATGCTTCCTATGCGATAAAATCAATTCTCTCCAAGCTTGGCAACCGTAAGGTTTACACCCTCTGCTTCATGGGACTTGAAGAATTCTACGGCAAACTTGGATTTGAAACTGTCGGCGGTTTTGTGTGCTGAAACAGACATTAATGAGTCTGTAATAATGCTTGAAATTTCTGTGAAAATAATGTATAGTACAATAGCAGGTTTAAGGGAGTAGCCGGCACTTATATTTTTTCACTGTAAAAACCTCACCAATTTTTATTGCGAAAAAATATCGTGTGTTGTATTTTGCGTCAGTACGGTCAGTATTCTGACCCGCATTATGCATTAAACAGCGAGACTTATACTGTGCTTTTGGCGCAGTATAAGTCTTTTTGATAAGGCTTACTTCCGAAAAATATAAAAGAAAGGTTGAAAAAAATGACAGAATGGCTTTCTGAATTCAGTTTTCTGATTCAAAACTTCGGTGCATTCTTTGAAGCCGGCGGCTGGAAATACCTTGTAATGTGGGCTATCGGCGGAATTCTCATCTATCTGGCAATCAAGCACGAAATGGAACCTACTCTGCTCCTCCCCATGGGTTTTGGTACTATTCTTGTTAACATTCCCAACTCCGGTGCTGTCAGTCACTTCAATGAAACAGGCGAACTTATCAGCGAAGGTGCACTTTCCACCCTCTTTGAGGCAGGCATCTCCAACGAGCTATTCCCCCTGATTCTGTTTATCGGTATCGGTGCCATGATCGACTTCGGTCCCGTTCTTTCCAACCCCAAACTTATGATTTTCGGCGCAGCTGCTCAGTTTGGTATCTTCTTTACCCTCTGCACTGCTGCTATCTTCTTTGAGAACAAGGATGCAGCATCTATTGCTATCATCGGTGCTGCTGACGGTCCTACCTCAATCGTTGTTGCTCAGAAGCTTCAGTCCAACTATCAGGGAGCTATAATGGTCGCCGCATATTCATATATGGCACTCGTTCCCATTATTCAGCCTCCTGTAATCAAGATGCTCACCACTAAGAAAGAGCGTATGATCAGAATGCCTTACAAGCCTGCTGAGGTTTCCAAGGTAACAAAGATTCTCTTCCCCATTGTTATCACTATTGTTGCAGGCACTGTTGCTCCTGAGTCTGCATCTCTTATCGGATTCCTTATGTTCGGCAACCTTATCCGTGAGTGCGGTGTTCTTGATTCTCTTTCTGAGACCGCTCAGAAGGTTCTTGCTAACCTTATCACAATCTTCCTCGGTATCACTATTGCTGCACGTATGCAGGCAATCGAATTCCTCAGAGTCGATACCCTTATCATCCTCGGACTTGGTCTCTTTGCATTCATCTTCGATACCGCAGGCGGCGTTCTCTTTGCAAAGCTTATCAACATCTTCCTCCCCAGGAGCAAGAAGCTCAACCCCATGATCGGTGCTGCAGGTATCTCTGCATTCCCCATGTCCGGTCGTGTTGTTCATAAGATGGGTCTTGCTGAGGATCCCCAGAACTTCCTCCTCATGCACTCTATCGGCGTCAACGTTTCAGGTCAGATCGCATCCGTTATCGCAGGTGGTCTTATCCTGAGCCTGTTCATGTAATCAGGAGGTGTAAATAATGCTGTTCAATTCTTTTTTCACCACAAACTCTCCCTCTGATGTTTCTCTTACCGAGCAGATTGTTTCAGCAACAGATGCTGCCGCTGCTTCTAATTCCGATATTCTTGGCGTCTTAAAAAATGCAGATCCTTACAGATTTGTTGAAATGCTCCCCAAGCTTGCTATGGGTATGATCAGCATCTTCATCGTTATCGGCGTCATCATCGTAGCAACTTCTCTTCTGAACAAAATCTTCTCAAAGAAAAAGAAGAAGGAAAACTAAGGTCAAAAGCCTGACAATCATTTAAAATCACAAAGCCCTGTGCCATATGGCACAGGGCTTTGTTTATTCTTCATTTTATATTTTCAGTATATCTGTAATCGAGTGTTCATTGAGATATTTGAAGATAATCGATATATCTTCTGATGCATAACCCGATGCACTTTTTATCCATATATTTATTGTGGCTGTAAGATTGAATGCAAAATGGAGCGCTACAAGTTCCTTTGTGAGTTTTTCAGGCGCTTCTTTGTTTTGCATCAGTACAGGCAATGTTGTTTCCTCAAGCAGAAATTTCTGTATGCCGCTTACCATTATTTCCCAGAATGAATTCTGCCCTCTGATCTCAAATGCTTTTCTGTAAAACTCTATGTTTTTCTCTATGGATTTAAAAATACATCTTACGGATTCATCAAACATTCCTTTTTCAAACAAGGCTTTTACCGGCTGTAAAAGCTGTGATTTTACGATCCATTCCAGCACCTCGTATTTATCCTGAAAATGGTAATAGAATGTGGGACGGATTATTCCTGCTTTCTCTGCTATCATTCTGATGGTGATTTTTTCAAAATTCTGACTGAGCATCAGCTCTTTGACTCCTGACGCAATCAGATTTTTCGTTAGTTCCTTCCGTTCATCCACTGCTTTCACCGCCTTATTCGGTAAACAGTCTGACGAAAATATCTATCGCCGCTACAATTATGACCGCTCCGCCTATTCTATATGCGATGTTTTTAGGTTCAAAGCCCAGACGGTATCCTATGTATACACCCAGATAGACCGCTCCGGTTGTTACAATAAACAGACCGATAACGAATACCCACCAGTCAACCTGCCACATGGCTATGCTTGCTCCGCCAAAAAGTGTGTCTATACTTGCAAGGGCTGCTGTGCCTACATATTTTTTCAGATTTATTTCACTTCTGCGTTCAAGCACAGGCTCATTCTTCCATCCTTTATAAAACAGAAACAGGCCTACGCCTATCAGAATAATTATGGAACATACATAACTTAGCTGCCAGCCCGTTTCATTGTCTTTTCTGAAAATCGGAAGGTATGACAGTAATGCTCCGAGTGCTCCCGATACTGTCTGGAAGGTGCAGAACATCAGTGCAAGCTTTGTTATTGATTTGTATTTCAGTTCAGCCAGCACTGATCCGCAGCATATGGAAAGTGCCAGTACATCAAAAGAAACCCCCAGACAAACAAGGAATATCTCTATAAGCATCATAATAGGTTTACCTCCCTATTTTTTCGGATTGACTCGATTTATTCTCTGTGATATGATTTTCAATGCAGAAAATCATATCAGCTTTTCATTATATCTGACGTGGGATACAGCAACAATAAACATATCTATTATATAGAAAACATTTCTGTTTGAAAAGAGAAAAAGAGAATAATAAAAATTCTTTATTTTTCTGCAAGCCGACAAGGAGTATGCATATGTATTTTGACGATATCAAACCGGGTATGACAGTGGAAATCAAACCTGCTGTCATTGAAAAAGATAAAATGCTGGATTTTGCCCGCACCTATGATAATATTCCTCTGCACACGGACGAAGAATATGCAAAAGAAACGATTTTCGGTCAGCTTATTGCTCCCGGTGTTATGTCCTTTATGTCTGTCTGGGCAAAATATCTTGAAGTCGATTTTCTCGGTGATGAGCTCATTGCAGGAAAATCCACGAAGATTGAGTGGATCAAGCCTGTCTTTGCCAATGACATTCTCACCGGTAAGGCTGTTGTTTCAAACATGGTAAAACGTAATGCAAAAAATGGACTTGTTGAGATTACAATTGAAGCATACAATCAGAATGGCGAACTTGTACTGACCGATGTAACCGAGGCTGTAGTCAAATGCAGGAAACAGTAGTATCAAAATTCCCATTTCTCAGTCTGTATTTTTTATACCAAAAGCGTGTGAACCTTAATGATTCACACGCTTTTTATTATCCTTTTGCTCTTATGAGAACTTCTGCAATATCTTCTGAAAAAAGCTGTTTCGGCGCTTCAAATGAAGGATTGCACTGTCTGCTTACTGCTGCGGCATAGCCGGGAATTGCATTCTTTTTAAGCTCTTTCAGCTTTGAGGGAATTCCCAGCTTCCTGTTAAGCTCTCTTACTGCTTCTATAAAAGCTTCTGCCTTTTCTTTTTCATTGCTGCCTTTAAGCTTTACACTATCTGCAAGATATGAAAGGCTCTTATACGCTTTTACTCCGTATGCAGTAAGGAATTCAGGCAGCATGACTGCGGCGGCAATTCCATATGGCACCTTGCAGGCTGCACTGATTACAAGGGCTGAAGCATGGGCATAGCCACCTTTTCCGCCTGAAAGATATGATGCCTTCTGAAGCTCAATTCGGGCATCTGTATCCTTATTTTCATATGCCTTTACTATGTTCCCGAATACCAGACGCACTGCCAGCATGGCATCAGCCTTCTGCTGTTTTGTACCTCCGAAATAGCCTTCTGTTGCTCTGCACAGAGCTGATAATGCCGTATATGCAAGTATATTCTCAGGGATATTCTCTGTCATTATGGGGTCAAGCACGGCTGCGGCAGGGCGAAGCGCAGGTGCTTTTATTTTTCTGCCTGTTTTTGCCTTTTTATTATGGGTGATAGTACATGAATCCGACTCACTTCCTGCACCGAGAGTCGTAGGCACGGCATAAAGAGGTACTGTCCTGAAAAGAAAAGGCTTTGTGCCGCTTGTTTTTCCAAGGTCCTTCTTTGGTGCGGATGCTTTGATTCCTGCAAGCTTGGCGCAATCAATTACAGAGCCTCCGCCTACTGCCACCATTGCATCACAGCTGTTTTCAGCATAAACAGCAGCACACTTTTCTGCCATTGCCGCTGTAGGATTAGTACCCGCTCCCGAAAAGACCGAATATTTTATTCCCAGCTCTTCCATCCTGCGCTGCATAGGCTCAAGCTTTCCGGAATTTCTGATATAGCTGTCTGTGACAATCAGAATATTACTGTGCTTTTTCGACTTTATGTAAACCGGAAGTTTTGCACTGCTTCCTCTGCCTTTGAGCATTGCTCTTTCATTCCGAGGAAATATAAGCTGAGGCAGAAGAGCAGTTTTCTGATATATTCGGCAAAGTGCTGTTTTTGTTTTGTTGGTAAATGACATCTTACAGACTCCCGTCAATTTTTTGTGGTTATTTTTAATTGTAAACCATTGTTCTGCATTTATCAAGATAAAATACCCACTCCGACACAAAGAAAACCGGCTGAGATTTTATTCTCAGCCGGTTGTTTTTATCAGTCTTCGTGGCTGATGACAGCATCACTTCCGAGGATTACCTTGACGGTATAGGTCTTTGCTGAGCCTGTCTGACTGCTCTTCTGACGATACATAGTCAGTTCAAGTTCATCACCTATTTTATGAGAATCAAGAACAAGAGTAAGGTCCCCCACACTCTTTATTTCTTCACCGTCGATAGCGGTAATGATGTCATTGTTTTCAACCTTTCCAGCAAGGTCAGAATTTCCTGCTACGGAAACTATTCTTACTCCCTGAGGAATATCGTAATAGAGAGCTTCGCTTTCGGTTACTGTCTGGCACATGATGCCCAGTGCAGGTCTTTCAATATAGCCTACGGTCTGGAGCTGTGTTATGATATCAAGAATGGAATCCATGGGAATTGCAAAGCCCATTCCTTCGTAACCTTCCATTACGATCTTTGCAGTATTTATTCCGATAACCTGGCCGTACATATTTACAAGAGGTCCGCCGGAGTTACCGGGGTTGATTGCTGCATTGGTCTGGATATATTTTGTTGCGGTTTCTGTGTCATCAATAACACGGTCAAGACCGGAAATAATACCGTTGGTTACTGTGCCTGCATATGCCTCGTCAAGAGGAGTACCGATAGCAACGACCTCGTCTCCGACTACGAGGGAATTGGAGTCGCCTATCTCTGCAGCAACAAGTCCTGTGGTATCTATCTTGAGAAGTGCTATATCGCTTTTTTCATCGTAGCCGATTATCTCTGCAGGATATTCCTCATCTCTTCCGTATACCTTGACGGTTATATCGAGATCGGAATAGTTTTCATCAACTACAACATGGGCATTGGTTACAATATAACCATCTTCACTGAGAATGATTCCTGAGCCGCCACCTACAGAAGTAGAGTAATAATAGGAAAGAACGGTGCATACCGAGGGCTGCAGCTTTTCAGCTACCTGAGCATAGGTAAGCTTTACTGTGGGGTCGTCGGGAATGGTTGTGTCTGTGACAGGGCTTTCCTGAAGATTATCAATGATATCCTCTATATCCCCTGATGCCTGCTGATTACTTTCAGGTTTGTCGTCATTATTTCCATTTTCCGATGGCTGTGTGCCCTGTACTGACGGAGCACTGCCCTGAGTGTTGTTATTGTGGCTCATTCCATTTGCATAGCGGAATGCCATAACACCTACGAAAATACCGATAAGCGCTGTTATTGCAACACCTATGATTATGCCGAGAAAAAGTTTTCCGTTGCTGTTTTTCTTCGGCTGTGTCTGCTCCTCTGCTGCCTTCGGCTCTGCCACGGCAATATTCTGCTGTGGGACAACCACCGGCCGGAGATTCTGCTGAGGCAGCTGATAATAATTGACCGGCTGACCGTTATTCTGTCTGCCGTTGTTGTCGTTGTTCATGGAAATACCTCCTCATCTAGGCTTATCTTCCCCGGAAATCTTCATTGATATCCTTACAGAAGATAATATGTTTCATGACTAACAATATATCCATTCTGTGATAAACAGATACTATGTACGTGATGGCAAAGTGAATTTCAGCTCTGCTCCGTCGGACCGTTTACAGGAATATGGAACTCAAATTCGCAGTAGCTTCCTTCCTGGCTTCTTGCTTCTATCTTTCCACCGTGAAGGGTAATTATTGTTCTGACAATAAAAAGTCCCAGACCAACACCGGTTTTATCCTGGCTTCGGCTCTTGTCGGTTTTATAGAAGCGGTCAAAAATATGATTTATGTCTGTGGACGGTATTCCCATTCCGCTGTTGCAGATTGCCACATACATATCATTCGCTCTCTGGCGTATCTTTATTTTGATATATCCGCCTTCATTTGTAAACTTGACTGCATTTTCCACAAGATTATAAACAACCTGGTGAATAAGGTCCTGGTCACCCTTTATATACATCTGGTGCAGGTCTTCCATTCCCAGAATGTCTATGCGCTTTTCTTCGATCTTCTGTTCAAAAGAAAGCAGTGTGGTGAACACTGTATTGGTTATATCAAATTTTGAGATATTCAGGCGCATCTCACCGCTGTCTATACGGCTGAGTGCAAGCATTGAACGCACCAGACGGGCAAGGCGTTTTGTTTCTGTGGATACAATTCTGAGATACTGGGACTGTTTGTCCATGGGAATTGTTCCGTCAAGAATGCCGTCAATAAAGCCTGATATAGTCTGCATGGGCGTTTTCAGCTCATGAGACACATTGGCAATAAAGCTGCGATGCATTTTTTCACTTGCCGCTATTGCTTCTGCCATTTCGTTGAACGCCTGGGCCAGCTGTCCTACTTCATTTTCGCTCTTATAACGTACTCTTGCTCCGTAATCTCCCGATGCAAAACGGGCTACGGTATGAGCCATCTGACGAAGAGGACGTACCTGCTGATAGGTTATTACGTACACAGCCAGCAGCGTTATGATTGCTGCGATCAGAACTACGATAACAACAAGACGCACAACATCACCACGGAATGCCTTTACACTTCGTGCAGAGGATGCTGCGAAAACAAACGCAACTATTTCGTCTTCGTTATATTCATTTTTTGCCATAACAGGAATACCGACAATAAAATGATCGTTATCGTAAATTCCTGCAAGGTCGCCTGTTGTGCGATATTCTGCGGATTTTGCCGCATCTCTTACAAGACTTGTGGGAAGATGACCTCTGTGATGGCAGGTGTATTCCTCCGGCTGGGCGTATTCTACTGCCGGAGCGGTTTCCTCTGTCTGCTCATCGGTTTCCCCGTTATCTTCTTCAGTCTGTTCCGTGTCTGTCAGCTCCGTTATTACTGTCGGAACCTGTGTATCTTCGGAGCAGATAAGAACCTCACCCTGAGCACTGACTATAAATACGTCAGACTGGATGGAATCGCCTATCATTATTATGGTTGTACGCAGATTGTCCACGTAGTTTTCACTTATACTGTAGGTGACCTGCGGCTCTTCATCAGGATTTTCCGATGCAATTACCATTCTTTCAAAATATTTTGACGTTGTCACAGATACACTTCTTGCGTTTTCAGCAAGAAGTTCCTGCTGTTCCGATTCCCATCGGCGGCTGACAAAATTTGTCATCAGTATTCCGAACAGGATAAAGCCCACAATAAGTGTCAGTGAGGTTACACTGAGGTATTTTGTGAATATCGTCCGTGAAAGGCGTTCTTTTATTTTTCTGAAGAAATTGACTACCTTTTCCGGCATGATCACTGCTTGACCTCAAACTTGTAACCTACGCCCCATACGGTCTTCAGACTCCACTGGTCGCTTACGCCCTCCAGTTTTTCACGCAGACGCTTTACATGAACGTCAACAGTTCTGGAATCGCCGTAATAGTTGAAGCCCCAGACTTCGTCAAGAAGCTGATCACGGGAGAAAACACGGTTGGGATTGCTTGCAAGATGATAGATAAGTTCCATCTCTTTAGGAGGTGTATCAACCTGATTGCCGTCAACCCTGAGCTCGTAGTTATTGAGATTTATGGAAAGCTTGTCAAAGGTGACTACCTTTCTCTCGTTGGGGTCGCTCTTGCCGCTGCGGCGAAGCACTGCCTTTACGCGGGCAATGACTTCCTTTGCCTCAAAGGGCTTTACAACATAGTCATCTGCGCCAAGTTCAAGGCCGAGAATCTTATCGAAGGTTTCACCCTTTGCAGTGAGCATGATAATAGGACACTGGCTCTTTTTTCTGATTTCTCTGCATACATGCCAGCCATCGAATTCGGGAAGCATGATGTCGAGAAGAATGAGATCAGGCTCTTCTGCTTCAAAACATTCAAGTGCTTTCTTGCCATCGTTTGCGATTGTTGTGGTATATCCTTCTTTTTCTGTATAAAGACGGAGAAGTTCGCAGATATTCTGATCGTCGTCAACTATAAGTATTTTACCTGTTTCCATTATTCATTCCACCTTATCTTTTTCTTTATGTGCCTGTCTTTATCGGACTTTAACATATATTTTAACACATAATTGTGAACAGATAAAGTATTTTGACCCATGAATATAAATTTTCTCCCTGTCAATGCTTTTTCATGACATTAAATATGAAAGGGTGTTGTTATGAACGGCGAATCAAAACCTTTGTGGACTTCTGTAAATTATGTTCCACGGCAGTTCCCCTGGCTTGATCACGAGCTTGACTGCTCAACCTGCGTTATCGGAGGCGGTCTGACGGGAGCACTGTGTGCTCTCAGACTTGCTCAGGAAGGTGATGACGTAGTTCTTCTTACATCGGGTCAGATAGGCTTTTCTCTCACGTCTGATGCTTCTCCATGCGTCAGCTTTGATTTTGGGCATCGGGTTACAGACCTGAAACGAAAAATCGGGGCTGAAAATACAATAAATCTTCTTGAAATGGGCGCCGAAGCCATAGATATGCTGGAAGCCCTCACTCTTGAGCCCGGTGCTGATTTCGGATTCAGACGGTGCGATTCTCTGCTGTATACAAATGATGAACGTGAGCTGGAGCTTTTCAATCGGGAATACCTGATAAGAAAGCACAACGGATTTGACTGCTCATTCATGAATCGAAGTGCTGCACGTGATATTTTTTCTTTTCCCGTTGCAGGAGGTATTTTTTCAAAAGGTCTGGCCGCAACATTTGACCCATATCTTCTCACTCAGTTCTGTATAAGCAGAGCCGTGGAGCTGGGTGCACGTGTTTTTGAGAATACAAAAGTTGAACAGCTTGATTCAAAAGGGAAATGCGTTGTTATAGACACTGCCACAAGGCAGAGGGTTTATGCGGACAAATGCGTTATTGCTGTCGGTAATGCATTTGATGATATTCTTAATATTCCCACTCGCATCATCACGGGATTCTATGCTGCAAGTGAGCCTGCTGAGACCTTTGTCGGATGGACAGGAAAATGTGTTGTACGCACCTGGGCTCAGCCTGATATTACACTGTCCCCCACTCCCGATGGACGAGTATGCTGCTCGGGACTTAACACTTTTGCTCTTAACGAAAACGGCAGACTGTACGGAATTATCAATCTTCCTGCCCTTTCCGCCAAACGTTTTGATGAACTTGAAAGTGCGGCACGATGCCATTTTCCTGCAATGGACATTGATAATTTTGAATTCCGACGCAGTATCCGCTGGGCTGTACCTCAGGATTCTCTCCCGATTATCGGAGTGGACGGTGATCATGACAAGTGCTTTTTTGCCTGCTGTCCCGGACAGGACGGTGCGCTTTATTCTATCATTGCTGCAGATATGATGAGTCGTGCCCTTTCAGGGCATTACAGCGAAGGAGATGCAATGTTTTCTCCCATGAGGTTTTCTCAGAAGCAGATACGACGCAAACGTGCATAATACAAAAAGCATTCCGAAGAAATTACATCGGAATGCTTTTTCAATAAAAATAAAAACAACCACCCAAAAGGTGGTTGTGATGTGTCGGCGACTTCCTATCTTCCCGGGCCGCTTCCAGCCAAGTATTTTCGGCGCAAGTGAGCTTAACTTCTGTGTTCGGGATGGGAACAGGTGGACCCTCACAGCAATCAACACGAACTATATAAATGGCTTTTATACCATTATTTACTTGGTGACCCGTGGGAGAATCGAACTCCCGTTACCGGCGTGAGAGGCCGGTGTCTTAACCGCTTGACCAACGGGCCATGGTGCACCTTCAGGGACTCGAACCCGGGACCCACTGATTAAGAGTCAGTTGCTCTACCAACTGAGCTAAAGGTGCAGGTCTTTAGGTTGAGATTGCCACACCAGTGTGAGCACTGGTTCGCAATGACAACTTAAATTGTAGGGCGTACACCCTCAAAACTGAACATTGTTTCCTATTTCGCAATTACTCGGGTTTGACAACACTTTGAGCCTGCTTTAGATCAAGCTTTCGGCTTATTAGTATCAGTCAGCTTAATACATTACTGCACTTACACCCCTAACCTATCAACATCATCGTCTACGACGTG
>JAZUNN010000016.1:0-2007 GCA_045604155.1 Acutalibacteraceae bacterium | reverse complement strand
CTTTACAGAAGGTCTGACTTTCATTGTAAACCTACCTTTCCGATATGAGCATGCTGCTCAATATCCGATGAAGTTTATTTGGTTCTCCAAGTGATCCTTCCCTTGGTAAGATCATAGGGAGACATTTCGACTGTCACTTTGTCACCCGGAAGAATGCGGATGTAGTTCATACGCAGCTTGCCGGAAATGTGAGCTGTGATTTCTTTGCCATTGGGGAGCTGTACCGTAAACATTGCGTTGGGCAATGCATCTACTACGACACCCTCAATTTCGATTACGTCCTCTTTTGACATTTTGCGAAGCCTCCTTTAGTTAGCATTTCTTTTCGCCGTAAGCTGTATAATTATCATCATGCAGCTCTTTGCGAAGCATTTTGTTTGTTTTCATGCTTTCTTCAGGAACACACCTGTCAAGCAGCTCAAGATGCTTGAAACTCTTGAGTTTAGGCTGCTGCAAAGGCCGTTTCTTTCCATCGGCAATCAGTGCGAAGTTTTCCTTTACACCGATCACTGCAAAACATCTGCCTTTGTCGCGCCCGGATAATGCCCTGACCCTGCATCCTCTTTCAAACATATTCCCTGTTCCTCCTCGATGCCTTAAATATCAGGAATCGTGAGTATTGCAGGTCCGTCACTTGTTATAGCAACGGTATGCTCGAAATGAGCAGCAAGCTTTCCGTCAGCTGTTACAACGGTCCAGTCGTCATCGAGTATTTCTACACGATGAGTTCCCTGGTTTATCATCGGCTCGATAGCCAATGTCATTCCGGGTTCAAGCCTTACGCCTCTGTGTGGCGTACCAAAATTCGGTACCTGAGGGTCTTCGTGCATACTTGCACCTACTCCGTGGCCGGTAAACTCACGTACCACCGAGTAACCGCAAGCTTCGGCATACCTCTGAACAGCCGAGCCGATATCGCCCGTTCTGTTTCCTGCAACTGCCTGCGCTATACCAAGGTTCAGACACTCTTTTGTAGCATCCATTAAGCGCTGCGCTTCAGGTGATATGTCACCGCACGCAAATGTGCATGTAGTATCACCGCAATAGCCGTTCAACGAAGCGACTATGTCAATACTGACTATATCGCCCTGCTTTAAGACTATCTTGTTGCTGGGAATGCCGTGGATAACCACATTGTTTACCGATATACAGGAAGCCGCCGGATATCCTTGGTAACCGAGGCACGAGGGTATTGCACCCTGTGCCTCGATGTACTTTCGGGCAATAGTTTCCAGCTCCATGGTTGTTACACCGGGTTCAACGGCTCTGCCTGCAAGCTGCACAGCATTTGCCGCGATTCTGCCAGCATCCTTCATAAGAAGGATCTGACGGCTGGTCTTCTTGATTATCATAGGCTTAGTCCTCTAAAGCAGCCATAACAAGTACGGTAGTTTCATCTACTGTATCCTGTCCTTCGACAATCTTAAGCTTACCGGTCTTTTCGTAGTAAGCCTTAAGGGGTTCAGTCTGCTCGTGGTAGACCTTGAGTCTTTCAGCTACTGTATCGGGGTGGTCATCCTTGCGCTGAATGAGGGCTCCGCCGCACTTGTCACAGCGACCTTCCTCACGGGGCTTTTTATGCTCCATGTGGTAAGAGCTGCCGCAAGCACCGCAGACGCGGCGACCTGAAAGTCTGGCTGCGATTGCATCGTCTGCAACCTCTATATCGAGTACGCAATCGATGCTCACACCCATGTTATCGAGGGCCTCGGCCTGAGCGATGGTTCTGGGGAAGCCATCAAGAATAAATCCGTTTGCACAATCGTCTTTTGCGATGCGCTCCTTGATTATTGCGATGACGACCTCATCGGGAACAAGAAGTCCGTTTTCGATGAACTCCTTTGCCTTGAGTCCAACCTCAGTGCCGCTCTTCAGAGCTTCTCTGATGATGTTGCCTGTGGAGATCTGGGGGATGTTCAGACGCTCAGAGATTATTTCCGCCTGAGTACCCTTGCCTGCTCCGGGAGCGCCGAGAAGTATGATCTTCATAAGTAATCTCCCTTCACG
>JAZUNN010000015.1:0-2306 GCA_045604155.1 Acutalibacteraceae bacterium | reverse complement strand
TATTACGAAGAGCAGAGCCATCTGTTCAGTGAAAATGAGAACAGCACTGAACTTCTGGGTTCCAGGACGACGGTATACTGTTCAGATGCAGAGGCTATGAATCAAGTATTAACGCTTACCGACGGCAACATGGTGAAGATTGCAGATGCAGTTAAGCTTGCAGAAGAAGCAATGAATGCATCTGAACACGTTATTGATGACAATATAAAATATAAGGGCGACCATGTTGTTATATCGCCTCAGGGCAACGGCACGTATGTTATAAATATCATACTTCGTGCATATTACGACGGAGTACCCTTTGTCGAGCTTTACACATCTGATGAGTTCGATGCGCTGGACAGAAGCGAGATTGAAGCAAAACATACGGCACTGTACGAATTCTGCGATTTTGGAATGTATAGAGCAGGTCAGTTTGACTATATTCTCACTTCGCTGACCTACTATAAGCTTACCCCAACAGGAAACAGCATAACTGAGATTATCTCTGTGGAACAGGTGCTGGAAATTCTCAAGGATACATTTTCAAACAGAACTGACTATAAAATAACTGAATTTACTCTCGGGAATGAATTTATTTCAAATACGGAATGCGAATATAGTTGGGAGAGAAAAACAGAAGATTTCAAAAACATTCCGATTTACAAGATAACCCTTGAAAAGACAGGACAGATTCTTCACGTCTGGATAGACGCTCGGACGGGAGACATGAACTACTGGCTTGACTATAATCCTTGAGGAGAATGGCGATGAAAACAATAAACACGTTATTTTCAGAATTAAAGCGCACCATTCTCAGCCCGTATTTTCTCGCCTGCGTAATACTTTTGGCGGTACTGTGCTTTACTTCGTCAGGCTATATGGATTACTCAACCAATAAGCAGTATTCCATTTTTGAAATGATGTTCATGCTTTCGTCAAAGGCTGCGCAAAGTGCAGACTTTGCACGGGAAACGGTCGTTAGAAATGGCTTTGGCGCATGGACTGCACAGTTTCTGGTTATTCTCGTTTCATTTCCCTTTGTAAAGATAATGTGCGATGAAAAGCTTTACGGACAGAAGAGATATTACATAAGCCGCACGGGTGTTTTGAGATATTCAGCTTCAAAACTGCTGTCTGCGGTCATATCTGCTGCTCTCATTTGTCTGTTTGGTTATCTTCTGTTCTCGGCAGTATGCATGGCAGTGTTTCCGTCAATTGACACTTTCTCAAAAGGCGAGCAGGAATGGTTTGCAATGAGTGGGGTGACGTATGCAAATAATCTCCTGAGAATCATTCTTGTTGGTGCAAGCTTTGTGACACTGCCGTTCATTATCGCTGCGTTTACACGGAATCTCTATTTTTCAGTTTGTATTCCGTTCCTCGTGCAGTATATGCAGAGAACTGCAGAAAACAAGATGATTTTTGATATGATAGCCTCAGGTAAATTCAACAATAAAACAAGTATGCTTCTGACGATTTTTTCTCATAACAGTGCGGGATATATTGCAACAGTAAAAGGAAATACAGCACTTTATATCGTCCTGATTCATGTTGTTATTATGGCCGCTGCATTTGCTGTGTTCTATATCGCTCAGAAAAGGAGGGTGGACAATGGCACATAAGTTATCCCTGCGCATGGTATGGTCGGTTGCACGCACTGAGTGGATAAAATGGGTATGCTCGTCACGAATGATACTTATCCCTGTGCTCGCGGTGTTCACCTACACCTTTGCAATAGAGCCACTTATGGAGCGTTCTCAGATCATGGGACAGCCGCTGAATCTTGTAGAGCCCCTTATTGCGGTAGGTAATTCGGGCATGCTGACACTTATTCTTCCGCTGGTTTTTCTTACTCTTATGAGCGATTTTCCAAAGCTTGACGGCTCAGCCATATTTATGCTGTCACGCACAGGCAGAACAAACTGGATGTTAGGTCAGCTCCTTTTCGGAATTATGAGTGTTCTTTCGTTTCTCGGCTCGGTCTATGTTATTTGCACAGCATTTATCATGAACAGGACCTTCGTTGCCAATGGCTGGAGTATGGTAATAAAACGCTTTGATGCACTTTATCCCGATATGGCAGGGGGCTTTGCTTCTGAGCTTGTACCGGGTAATCTGCACAATCAGATGACTCCGTTTGCTGCTCTCGGTCACACTCTGGCTCTCATGTCTTTCTATCTGCTGACTCTTCTGCTTGTACTCCTCCTGTTTCAGCAGAAAAAGAAAAAAGCCGCAGGCTTTATAACTGCGGCAGGTATTATAGGCTTTGGTGTTGTTCTGACTGCGCTGAAAGGCGATGCCATGTGGATAACACCAATGGCAAA
>JAZUNN010000014.1:0-17801 GCA_045604155.1 Acutalibacteraceae bacterium | reverse complement strand
TACCCATACAGTTGAGCCGTTTCTCTTATAGCTGTACCATGTGGTTCCGGAAACCTTTTTAGATCCGGTAATTGTTATTACAGCGCCTTTTTTAAGGGTTGTTACAACTGAATAGTTTGTACCTGCACCCTTTCGTACATTAACTGTAGAGCCGGTTATTGTACCTTTTTTAATGGTTTCATACTGCACATCTTCAGATGCAGCAGTTGATTTTGTGGTGGAAGCGGTAGTAGATGCTGTTGTGGAAGAGGTTGTCGACTTCGTTGTGGAAGCAGTTGTTGAAGTGCTTGTTTCGGTGGTGCCGCTTTCCTTTACAGATACATATTTTCCTGAAACCCATATGGTTTTGCCTGAATAAATAAAGCTGTACCATGTAGTGCCGGAAACAGTTTTCTGACCTGTAATTTTAAAATTGTAGCCCTTGTTAAAAACCTTGTATACACTGTAAGAAGTGCCTGCTCCGGTTCTTGCATTTATGGAATTTGATGTAAGTGTACCTGTTTTCTGGCTGCTGCCATATGAAAGATCAACATAGGATCCGAGAACCCATGCTGCAGTTTCCTTATAAGCAAATTTATACCAGGTTTTTCCGGAAGCAACTGTGGAAGAAATCACTTTATAGGAAGCGCCCTTATTTACAGTTCCGAGGGTTGCATAGCTTGTACCTGCACCCTTTCTTACATTCACAGAACTTGAATTGAATGTAATAGAAGGGGTGTAATTGTAAATATCTGCAAGTTTTGCAAGCATCTTATCATCAGCTTTGCCGTCTGCAGTAAGCCCCTGAGCGCTTTCAAATGACTTGACAGCAGTCTGGGTCGCAGGACCGTAACTTCCGTCAGCAGAGTCCTTCAGATAGCCCAGTGCAATAAGCTTTTTCTGCATTGCTGTTACTTCACTGTTTTTTGTTCCGGGTGCAATCGCAGCATATGCGTCGATTCCGCCGGATATAAATGTTGTAAATGCAATAACAAATGCAGCTATCAGCGCTATGATTTTCTTGAAATTCATATAGTACCTCCTGATCACCATATCGGCGAACATTCCGCATTTTACTTACTTTCAACTGCATTATACGAAAAAGTTACAATTTTGTCAACTATTTACGCTCAGTGTTTACATAAAGTAAATATTTACCATGTTATATTTCGATTTCCAACCCTACGGGACAATGGTCACTGCCCGGGATTTCATCGTAAATAACAGCCTTTTTTATGTTTTTCTTTATATCATCAGAAACAATAAAATAGTCAATACGCCATCCCGCATTGTTTGCTCTTGCATTAAATCGGTAAGACCACCAGCTGTATGCCCCTGTAAGATCCGGATAGAGATAACGGAAGCTGTCTGTAAAGCCTGCACTGAGCAGCTCTGTCATCTTCCCTCTCTCTTCATACGAAAAACCTGCATTGCCAATATTAGTTTTAGGATTCTTTAGGTCTATCTCCTCGTGGGCAACATTAAGGTCACCTGTATATATAACAGGCTTTTTTTCTCTCAGTTCACAGAGATATGCCCGCATATCATCTTCAAACCGCATACGGTAGTCTATTCTTGCAAGTCCCTGCTGTGCATTTGGCACATAGCAGTTGACAAGATAGAAATTCTTATATTCAAGGGTGATAACTCTGCCCTCATCCTCATGCTTTGCATGAATACCGTATTCGTAATGAATGGGCTCATGCTTTGTGTAGACTGCTGTGCCTGAATATCCTTTTTTCACAGCACTGAAAAAGAACTTATGATATCCTTCAGGCGAGAAATCAGCCTGGTCAGGCTGCATTTTTGTTTCCTGGATGCAGAAGAAATCTGCATCCTCCTTTTCAAAAAACTCTGCAAAACCTTTGTTTAGGCAGGCACGAAAGCCATTTACATTCCAAGAAATAAATTTCATAGTTTCCTCCGATTATTATGGCAAAGGACAACCGCAAGGGTTGTCCTGCACCTTATTCATAAACCTTTCTTGCTGCAGCTACACCCTGCATTGCATCTGCGCAGTAAAAGTCCGCACCGATGCTCATTGCATAATCTTCTGTCAGCACCGCTCCGCCTACCATTATCCTGCAGTCAGGGCGTACTTCCTTGACTGCCTTTACAGTAGCCTCCATTGCAGGGAGTGTTGTTGTCATAAGCGCACTTAGACCTACGAGTTTTATTTCCGGGTCTGCCTTTACGGCCTTAACGACAGCTTCAACAGGTACATCTCTGCCAAGGTCTGTCATAGAGTACCCGTAGTTTGCAAGGACAGTTTTGACTATATTCTTGCCTATATCATGAATATCTCCCTGAACAGTTGCCATTACAATCTTGCCCTTGGGTTCTTCTGTTTTTCCCCGTGACAGCATTCTGTCACGGATAACATCAAAGGCACACTGAGCTGCTGATGCAGCATTGAGGAGCTGCGGAAGGAACAGCTTTTTGTTTTCATAGTCTTTTCCGACCTCATCAAGTGCGGGAATAAGATAGTCATTGACTATCTCCATTTCACTGTGGTCTGCGAGAAGTACCACAGTTGCATCGGCGGTTTCTTTCTTAAGACCCTTTTTAATGTAATAATTTACAGTATTTGTTGTCTGCACAGTTTCTTTTTCCGGCTCTACAATATGCGCAATATAATTCTGTGCATTTTCATCCTTGCCCTTTAAAAGATTGAACGCAAGCACAGAGCCTGACATATCTGCATCGTTGGGGTTGATTATGGGCAGATCAAGACCTGCAAAGAGAGCAAGAGTCAGGAAAGTGCGATTTATCATACCTCTGTTGGGCAGACCGAAGCTGATGTTTGAAACACCCAGAACAGTCTTGAAACCCATCTCTTTTACTCTGCGCAGTGCTTCAAGTGTAATATTTGCACTTTCAGGCTGTGCGGAAACCGCCATTGTAAGACAGTCGATTATTACATCTTCCTTATCAATACCCTTTTCTGATGCACGGTCTGCAATACGCTGTGCTATTTCCACTCTGCCCTCTGCAGTTTCAGGTATACCGCTTTCGTCAAGAGTAAGTCCTACAACACATGCGCCATACTTCTTTACAACAGGAAGAATCGCAGAAAGAGACTGCTCTCCACCGTTTACAGAATTTACTATCGCCTTTCCGCAATATACCCTCAGTGCAGCTTCAACTGCCTGCGGATTTGCAGAATCTATCTGCAGCGGTGCATCTGTAACAGCCTGCAGTTTTTTTACAAGTTCGGGAAGCAGCGACACTTCGTCAATTCCCGGTGCACCGACATTGACGTCAAGAATCTCTGCACCTGCATCGGTCTGGGCTATTGCCTGAGCCAGGATATAATCAAAATCCCTCTCTGCAAGCGCCTGACGGAATCGTTTCTTTCCTGTGGGATTTATTCTTTCTCCGATAACAGCAACATGATCGGGAGATACAAACTTAGTCTGTGAGCATACCAGCACCTTTGTCTGTTTTTCTGTTCTCTCGATTATGTTGTTATCTTTAAAGCTTTCCGACAGCTTCTTTATAAATTCAGGCGTTGTACCGCAGCAGCCGCCTACAGCGCAGACTCCAAGCTTTTTGTACTGCTCCATCTGAGCACAGAAATCATCGGCATCCATGCTGTATTTGTTGGTCTGCGGGTCAGGAAGTCCTGCATTGGGCTTGACAAACACAGGCAGTGTGGTTGCCTTGCACAGACGCTCTGCAATGGGATAAATCTCATTGGGTCCGAGAGAACAGTTTATGCCAAGAGCATCAACTCCAAGACCCTCCATTGTGGCTGCATAGCATTCCACTTCACAGCCTGTAAAGGTACGGCCGCCTGACTCAAAGGACATACTTACAAAAACAGGCAGACTGCAGTTTTCTTTCATTGCAAGCACAGCAGCCTTTGTTTCGTAAAGGTCGGTCATGGTAGCTATCTTTACAAGGTCAGCGCCTGCCTTTTCACCTGCTTTTGCAATTTCCGCATAGCAATCGTAGGCTTCCTCAAAGGTCATTGTACCGTTGGGCTCCAGCATCACACCAAGACTTGCAACATCAAGGATAACCTTTGTATTTTCGCTGCAAGCTTTTCGGGCTGCCTTTACAGCACCGTCTATTACCTCTTCAACAGTATATCCGCTGCCCTCAAGCTTGATTCTGCTTACTCCGAAGGTGTTTGCGCACACCATATCAGAGCCGCTTTCAACATACATTCTGTGAATTTCTGTCAGCACATCAGGATCAGTGACTCCGAGAAGATGGGTATTTTCCTTATAACCCATGCTCTGTATCATTGTACCCATACCGCCGTCAAGTATCAGTGTCTTTCCGTTAAATATCTTTGTTCCCACAGGTTTTGCCTTCCCTTCTGAGTGTACATTTTTCATATATACGGCAGCTTTCACAGCCTGCCAGATGTCCTTTTGTTTCTCTTTCGGATATTCCGATTATTGCTGTTATGCTTTTTCTCGGCAGCAGCAGACAGCTTTCCGTCACACTGACACCTATTCGTTTCGGAATATCAAGAAGCACCGCAATGCTCCTGTTAGTTTCAAGCGGCAGATCACCATATCCCGGGCTGTATCTGTCAGTGAGAAATTCTCCTTCGTACTCTGATTCCAGCTTTTTCTGAGCTTCATCGCATAGCTGTTCGGCGAGCACGGAGCAAAGTGTATCACACACCACTGCAGATGACATATCACTGCTCTCAAGAGTGCGCAGCAATCCATCGGCACCCACACCGAGAGTCAGTGACATGAGAATACATCTTTCACACCCTTCAAGGTGCTTTTTTATATCCTCACCGCCGAATTTTTCATTTAAAAGATAAATGCCGTCGCATTTGCGTTCGACGGCAAATTCTCTGTATGTTATTTTTGGCGAGCAGACTTTACTGAGCCTGCTCATAAGCATTTCCGCCTGCGCTTTTACCGCCTCGTCAAGATAGCCGAGATAGCGGCGCATTGTCGTCCAGTCAGGAGAAACGGGGAAACTAATGATCATAGATATCCTTCCGTATTCATACGAACGACCAATGGTCGCCCTTACATTTTTCGATATTCAACGTTAAATTACAGATAGCTCTTTATGTTTTCGTAGATTCTCTTTGCCACCTCAGGATTGTTCATCGTGTAAAGGTGAATGCCTTGTACATCATTTTCGATGAGATCAATAATCTGCTTTGATGCATAGTCAATACCTGCATCAAAAAGTGCCTGAGGATCACCTTCGTGCAAAGTCAGCAGCTTCGAAAACTCGTGAGGCACACTTGCACTGCTCAATGTCACAGTCTGCTCTATAAGACGTGTGCTGACTATGGGCATGATACCTGCACTTACGGGCACATCTATGCCCTTTGCGTGTGCTCTGTCCATAAAGGTATAAAACTTGTCATTATCAAAGAACAGCTGAGAGATAAGTGCCTCAACACCTGCTCCGATCTTATATTTCAGGTTCTCGATATCTGCTCCGAGGTTGGGTGCATCGCAATGTCCCTCAGGGTGACAGGCACCGAGAATTGCCATATCCGATGAATGCTTTATTTCACGTGCAAGCTGGTCAGCGTGCTTGAAATCATTTACTCTGGGAATATTGGGATTTATATCGCCTCTGAGTGCAAGGACATTTTCAATTTCATTGTCCTTGAGCTCTTTAATAACAGTATTAACCTGCTCCTTGGTTGAATTCACGCATGCAAAATGAGCTAACGGCTCTGTGCCGTAGGTCTGTTTTATATGCTTTGCGATATCACAGGTGAAGTTATGATTGTTCTCACTGCCTGCACGGTATGTAACAGAAATAAAATCTGCAGGGATAACACTGAGCGCATCGATCGCAGCATAAATTTTTTCGACACCTGTGGTTTTCTTAGGCGGAAATATTTCAAGGGAAAATACGGTTTTCTTCTGATTGAAAAGTTCAGGGATTCTCATTATATATCATTCCTCATATTTTAAATTCTTCAGCAGAATATTCTCTTGGCAAAGGAGATAATTCAGGTTCACGCATTGTGGGGTCGTATTTAAAGCGCATACATCTGTCCTCTGCTCTGACATTTCCTTTTTTGTCGCAGCTCAGATTATCCCCTTCGGCACTGGCATAGAAACAGTATTTGCACGCAGGTGTTATTTTTTTGTCAAACAAATACTTTGGCACTATAATCTATTCCTTTGCATTTTTCTTTATTTTATACCCTTTTTTCGCCCTTTGTCAAGGGTCTGGGTGTGCATACCACCGCCATAAGGCACATAATTACAAGGCATACTGATCCCGATGCAGTCGGCATCGAATTCAATCGGGCATCAAAAGCCCCTGTTTCTATTGCCGTTTCAGGCATCAACGGCATCAGAGCAGCTGTAATCGCTGCACAGATCCCCCCCTGCAGAAGTCTAAAAAAAATAAACTTCAGCTTGTTTATCTGTATATCTCCAAGAACTGAAAAAATTTGAAAATGTACGGATAACCCTCCGAATCCGAGTGCAAATGCAACTGCAGGAAAACCAATTTCTGATGCTTCCACACACCCTCCGCTTACTTCAAGCAATGCGGAAATTACGGCATCTGAACATTTTTCTGATATTCCGAATATCCCAAGGATACTTCCCAGCAGATACTCAACCCCTGCTGCACATAAAAGATTTCTCAGGCAGGCAAACAAAACGACAAAAACACAAACAGAAAGCAGCGTTTTTGCTGAGTCAACAGCAGAATCTGCAAATGCGCCAGCCCCATAATCATGTAAACTCATTTCATTTTTTCTCATCTGACAACGGTCTTCTCTTGAAAAACAGGATACAATCACACCTGTTATTATGACTGAAAGACAAAGAACAGCAAAAAGCAATCCACCCAGCATAGGATTCTTATATATTGCACCGCCTACTGCACCAATAACAAAGGCAGGGCCTGCAGAAACTGCAAAATATGAAAGTCTTTCAGCCTGTTTCAAATCAAGTGTGCCGTTTGAATATAGCTCCTTTACCGCTGCCGCTCCTGCAGGGTACCCTCCGCACATGGCTGCAAAAAGCGCAAATCCTGCTGCCGCAGGCAGCCTGAACAGTCGGTTTACCGCAAAAGATAATGGCTTTGAAAGAATTTGTGCAAATCCCGTACGCATCATCAGAAGTGAAGCAAACATAAGCGGATAAAGCGAAGGAATAACCATAGTACAGCAAAGCTCCAGACCGTTTTTCACGCCTTCCGATGCCTTATCCGGAAAAATCACACATACTGTAAAAATTACTGCCGCAAGTAAATATTTCATCACTGTCCCCTCCTCACCTTGTAATAGCTATGCATATCCACCGCATATTATTAAAACAGCTATTTCAGATTCATCGGAGGCGATGTGACAATATGAAAAAAACTGATTCAGAAAAACAGACCCTCGGCTCAAAGCTCAAAAACCTGACCATGACTCTAAAAGGACACGACAGCCACATAGAAATAAACAGCGGAAAAGAAGTTCTGATTGAGGGCTGCAGAGGAATCCTTGATTACTCGGACAGCAGAATTCAGGTAAGCACGGGACGTCAGGCTGTAACAGTGGTTGGCTCTGATCTTACTGTCCGCAATATGTTCACTCAGGTCATCGTCATATCCGGCAGAATCTCATCCGTAGAATATTCTTAAACGGTGGTGCAGTATGAAATATACTATTCTGAAGCATCTCTGCGGAAGTGTGCGCTTCACCGCAGCAGGTGAATTTCCGGAAAGGTTTATCAACCTGGCAATGCGCAGCAATGCCTTTCTCTGGGATATAAAACGAAATGAGGAAGGTTTTTCAGCCTGCGTCATTGCAAAGCGATACAAGCTGCTGAAAAGTGCTGCAAGAAAAACTCGCACAAAAATCCGGATCTGCTCAAAACGGGGACTCCCTTTCAGACTTCTGCCTTACCGACACAGAGTTGGCTTTGTTCTCGGTTTTATTTTTTTCTGCCTTTCAATCTGGACTCTTTCAAATTATATATGGATAATCGATCTTCCCGAAACAGATGAACAACTGAGCAATAAAATCATTTCTGTATCCGACAGTATAGGAATCCGCCCGGGAACTCTCAGGTCTTCTCTTGACGGTGATGCACTTTCTGCATTGCTGGAAATGGATATTGATGATCTTTCCTGGGCGAGCGTCAATATTTTCGGAAGCAAATTATCAATAGAAATAAGAGAATACGAAAAATTTGTATCCTATTCAGATATGGATACTCCATGCAATCTTGTTGCCAAAAAAGGCGGAATAATCGTGGATGTCAGATCATTCGGAGGCTACGCCGAGGTAAAAAAAGGCGATGTAGTTGCTGCAGGCGATCTGCTTGTAAGCGGTGTAATAGAAAATGCAAACGGCTCTGTAAGCCTTGTTCATTCTCAGGGCTCTGTTATAGCACAGACAGATTACAGATTTGTTCAGAAAATATTCTTCGAGCAAACCGAACCCCTTACAACGGGACGATGTATAAATATTCGCCGCCTGACTTTCCTCGGTCTTGAAATACCATTATATATAGGAAAAGAACCTGAGGGTGAATTCATAAAAACACGTGAGGAATCTTCTCTTAAAGTAGGTAAATACAATCTGCCGATTTCCATCATACACGAAAAATGGGTGGAAACTGCTGAAATGACACATATGATATCAGAACGTGATGCGATAAACCGTGGTCTGACTCAGATCGACAAAAGAATATCCGAACTTGGAGATGTTGAAGTTATCTCCCGTTCTGAGTATATCGAAACTGATAAATCAGGTGTTACGATAACTGTCGATTTTACCGTTCATCAAGACATCGCAGTTGCAGAAAATATATTATTTGATTAAAAAAATATAAAAAGATAGTGACATTTCAATATATTTATGTTATAATGACACAAAATATAAATGTAAGTGCACCGTTCATCTGTTACGGTGCGATTTGGTGTGCCATGATGCACCTATTAATTTTTCCAGAGGTAATGCCATAAATGTACGAGCAAATTGTCAATTTTGAGCGAATGGAGCATGCTATAGGACTCTTTGGCAGCTTCGATGAAAATGTCAGAATAATTGAAAAGGAATTCAATGTCACTATCATATGCCGTGGCACTGAGCTTAAAATCTCAGGCGAAGCTGAGGATACTTCAAAGGCAGTGCGTGCAGTAAACACGCTGCTTATGATGATAAACAGAGGTGAAGCCCTTTCCGAGCAGAGTGTCAGATACTGCATACAGATGGTCAGAGACGGCACCGACGATAAGATGGAGTCCATGATACGGGAATGCATCTGCATAACCACAAAGGGAAAGCCCGTAAAACCCAAGACTCTCGGTCAGAGCAAATATGTGGAAACCATCGAAAAAAACACAATTACCATAGGCGTCGGTCCTGCAGGTACAGGTAAAACCTACCTTGCTGTTGCAATGGCTGTTGCAGCTTTCAGAGCAGGCAATATAAGCAGAATAATTCTCACCCGTCCTGCTGTTGAAGCAGGCGAAAAGCTGGGATTTCTCCCCGGTGATCTCCAGCAGAAAATCGACCCATATCTTCGCCCCCTCTACGATGCACTATTTGAGATGCTGGGCGCTGAGGCTTTTGCACGATACCAGGAACGTGGGGTAATTGAAGTCGCTCCTCTCGCCTACATGCGAGGACGTACTCTTGATGACAGCTTCATCATTCTTGACGAAGCTCAGAACACTTCCCGTGAGCAGATGAAAATGTTCCTCACCCGTCTGGGATTCAATTCTAAAATGATCGTCAACGGCGACTCTTCTCAGATAGACCTGCCCGACGGCAAAAAGTCGGGACTTTTGGAGGTTGCAAGGATTCTCAAGGGAATTGATGATATAGGCATTGTTAGACTTGACGAAAGGGACGTTGTTCGTCACAAATTGGTTCAGGATATTATCAAGGCTTATGAACGAGCCGATTCCAATAACGCAAAGAAGCAGCAAAATTAACGGAGGTTTGAAAGAAATGGATAAGATCAGAGTTCTTATTACTAACGATCAGAAAGCTGTTAAAATACCCACCGGCATACGTCTGCTCATCAGAAGATGCTGCAATGCCGTGCTTAAGCTTGAAAACTTTGAAGGTTCTGCAGATGTAAGTGTCACCTTTGTTGACAATGACAGAATCCAGGAGATCAACCGTGAACACCGCAAAATAGATGCTGTTACCGATGTTCTCTCCTTCCCTCTCGGCGAAGACGGCAAGTGGGATATTGACCCCGAAACAGGTGCTCAGCAGCTTGGCGATATCGTCATATGCGTTCCCCGTGCTGTAGAGCAGGCAGAGCGTTTCGGTCATTCCTTCCAGCGTGAAATGGGATATCTTACTGCTCATTCTATGCTTCATCTCCTTGGATATGATCATGAGCAGGGCGGTCTGGACGCTGTACATATGCGTGAAAAAGAAGAAACAGTTATGATCATGCTTGGTCTTCCTCGTGACGAAAGCTACGCAACCGAATGATGTAATCATTAAAATTGTGGGTGGATATATTCACCCACAATTTTTTATGGAATATTGAAAAATATGCTTGACTTGTAATAACTTCAATGCTATAATCTTTTCGTTCACTACGGAGAAGTACCCAAGTGGTGAAGGGGCTCCCCTGCTAAGGGAGTAGGCTGGGTAACTGGCGCGAGGGTTCAAATCCCTCCTTCTCCGCCATAACAAAAGAGACCACCTTTGGGTGGTCTTTTTTGTTATTTCTGAGTGGATTTGAACCCGAGTGCCGCGCGATAGTGCTGTTGCCGAGCGCTGCCTGCGGCAGATGAAGCGAGGCATAAATCACTGCCGCGGTCGAAAAAATCGAGGACAAGCGTAAGCCCGATGATTTTTTCGGACACCGCAAAGTCAAATCCCTCCTTCTTCGCCAAAGAATAACCGTCATTCTGATACAACGGAATGACGGTTATTTTATACCCAAAATCAGCATTTTGAGAACTTTTTGGGAGAGAAATCTCTAAAATGACAATTTAATTCCACTTCAAATCGTTAAAACACAGATAATCGTTAAACTGTTCCGATAATCGTTGATTTATTGGTGTAATCGTTGAATTACAGCCAACAATCGTTGAAATATAGTTGTATCTATGGTATAATTTGCTCAAGGAGGGGAGATTATGGATAACTGCCTATTATCAGAGTTAGAACGCACTTTTAAAAAGTGTTCCGATTGTGCAATGCATCCTGATTACATTGCCAATCTAAATAAACTATACAATATAGAACTATCACAAGAACTTATTGATTATCTCTGCGATAAAGCTACTTCAAAAAAACATATCTGGGAAATACGATTCGATCATCTTCGTATTCTGCTGCTCAATCCCTCTGCAAAAGCATTTGATTTGAAAGAGTTCTATTATGAAAATTTGAAAAAGTGCCGCAGACTTGCAATGAAAATTTTTTATATTCGCGGATATGCAATTTATGCTTCAGAGGAAGAATTAAATCCGGTAATGGAGAAATTTCGAAAAAACCTCGAAAAGAATCATGACTATATTGATTATAACTACTTGTTATCAGTAGCAGGAATTCCGTATCTTGTAGACACATATGGATATGATTGCTTTGTGAAAACCCTTGAAAAGGCGGAGGAAGAACATCAACGAATTGACCCATTGCTCCGAGGATACTTCACATTAAACACAAATCTTGAGCAAGTTAATCTTCTATCTATTGAGGAAGTTACGTGGCGCTCAGAGCGTTTTTTGAAAAAATTCCGAAACAAGAACTGATTTTTCATATTTGCACCCCCTGACCTAAAAATGCACCCCCTAAGAAGACTTTGCACCCCCTAACTTCAAAAGGGGGTGCATTTGTATTAAAATTAGGGTTAGCCTTCATAACAGAAAAGACCACCTTTGGGTGGTCTTTTCTGTTATTTCTGAGTGGATTTGAACCCGAGCGCTGCCTGCGGCAGAAGAGCACCTGATATATGTATAAGCGAAAAAAGATCACATTATCGGAAATTCAGATGGTGTACTCTTAATTCAACGAAATTATGCACCCCATATTCAACAACCAATTAATCTGATATCTTCCTACCTTCTTTCCATCCGCATATCATGTGCCAACTTACAGTGACCACGCATATTATGTAGCACATAATGGTCTTTCAAAAAAACAATAAAGGAGTTAAAAAATGAACAGACAAAATTCTTATAGAAACAACGGCAATGACAACAATTGCTATTGTGAAAACAATGGCAATAACAATCAGCAGCAGGATCATTGTGACGGAAGCTGCTCTTGCTGTCCTGTCGGTCCTCAGGGTCCTCAAGGTCCGCAGGGCCCCACGGGTCCCCAGGGTCCACGCGGTCCGATCGGCCCTCGGGGACTTCAGGGACCCACAGGTCCTCAGGGAATACGTGGTCCTGCCGGTCCCAGAGGTATCCCCGGCGAAACCGGCGCACAGGGTCCTGCAGGCGAAACAGGTGCTATAGGTCCTCAGGGTCCCGCAGGTGAAATTGGTCCCGTAGGTCCTCAGGGTCCCGCAGGTGAAACTGGCCCTGTCGGTCCTCAGGGTCCTGTCGGTGAAACAGGTGCTATAGGTCCTCAGGGTCCCGCAGGTGAAACTGGCCCTGTCGGTCCGCAGGGTCCTGTCGGTGAAACAGGTCCTGCCGGTCCTCAGGGTCCTGCAGGTGAAATTGGTCCCGTAGGTCCGCAGGGTCCTGTCGGTGAAACAGGTCCTGCCGGTCCTCAGGGTCCTGTCGGTGAAACAGGTCCTGTAGGTCCTCAGGGTCCCGTTGGTGAAACTGGTCCTGTAGGTCCTCAGGGTCCCGCAGGTGAAACAGGTCCTGTAGGTCCTCAGGGTCCCGTTGGTGAAACAGGTCCTGTAGGTCCTCAGGGTCCTGCCGGCGGAGTCCTCGGTTTTGCTGACTTTTATGCGCTGATGCCGCCTGATAACGCAGATACAGTTGCTCCCGGCACAGATGTCAGCTTCCCCAACGACGGCCCTTCAAGCGGCACGGAAATCGTAAGAACGGGTCCTGATTCGTTTAACCTGACTCAGATCGGAACCTACCAGATTCTGTTTGAGGTCAGTGTCGATGAAGCAGGTCAGCTTATACTGACTCTGAACGGAGCAGACCTTCCGTACACTGTAGCAGGTCGTGCAACAGGTGCTTCTCAGATCGTCGGTATGTCCCTCGTAACAACAACCTCTGTAAACTCTATCCTGACGGTACGAAATCCTGAAGGCACCGCAGCAGCTCTTACCATCACTCCCCTTGCAGGCGGCACACGTCCTGTTTCTGCCCATCTTGTCATCACACAGATTCAGTAGATCATTTATTCTCTTATGAAAGAAACAGGAGCTGAATAATATGACTAAAGGCATTGATGTTTCAACACATCAGGGTGATATTGACTGGAAAAAGGTAAAAGCGGACGGTATTGAATTTGCCATACTCCGTGCAGGATACGGTCGATATTCTTCACAGGAAGACGCATGGTTCGAACGCAATTACGAAGGCTGTAAGGAAAACGGAATCCCTGCGGGAATTTATTGGTACAGCTACGCAACAACACCCCAGCAGGCAAAAAGCGAAGCCGAGACCTGCATTAAGGTCATTGCGAACAAAACCTTTGAATATCCCATATACTTCGATATTGAGGATAAAACTCAGCTCGCATTGTCTGAGGATACTCTGCAGAAAATAACATTGGCTTTCTGCGATGCTCTCGAAGCGGCAGGATATTGGGTGGGAATCTACAGCTACAAGGCATTCCTTGAGGCAAATTTCACGCCCGAAATACTGAAGCGCTACGCTGTGTGGGTAGCACACACCGGCGTTAAGCAGACCAACTTCAAGTACACTTACGGCATATGGCAGTACAGTCACACGGGTAAGGTAAACGGCATCAGCACAAATGTTGACATGAACTACAGCTATACTGATTACCCCAAAATGATGAAGACTGCGGGGCTTAACGGCTTCGGAAAGACTGTTGATACACCGTACAGGACTCATACTGTTATAAAAAACGAGTCCCTGTGGGGCATTGCTGAAAAGTATCTTGGAAACGGCGCAAGATATAAGGAAATCAAGACTCTCAACGGTCTTAAAACAGATATAATTCAGCCCGGTCAGATCCTCAAAATTCCTAAAGCTTAATTTGGTTTAATGTCCTGTGGAATCAGAATGAGATCATTTTGGTTCCATGGGATTATCATTTTGTCCGCACTCAGGTCAGGCTGATGTTATTTCTGAGCCGCCCCGAGTGCAGTGCAGACCCCCATCTATCGTTTTGTGTATTTTATACTAATATTCTTCTTTTATGCAGTATACTATCTACAAACATGGGTTTACAGATAAGTTGACAGATGTAAAGCAATATGTTATTCTATATACGAAATAAATAATAGTTCGAGATACAGAGGATAAAAGAATATGAAAAAACAGATCGAACAATTAAAAGCTGAGAAGAACGCTATCATTCTCGCTCATTATTACGCACCGAGCGATGTACAGGAGATCGCTGACTATGTCGGAGACTCTTTCTACCTTGCAAAGGTGGCAAAGCAGAGCACCGCAGATATCCTTGTTTTTTGCGGCGTGTCCTTTATGGGTGAAAGTGCAAAAATTCTCAACCCCGATAAAAAGGTGCTTATGCCTGATCTCACGGCAGATTGCCCTATGGCACATATGGTTGCACCGGGACTTATCGATGAGATGCGTGCAAAATACGACGATCTCGCTGTCGTCTGCTACATAAATTCCACGGCTGAGCTTAAATGTCAGAGCGATGTCTGTGTCACTTCTTCAAACGCAGTCAATATCGTTAAGGCTCTCCCGAACCGGAATATATTCTTTATTCCAGACCGCAATCTCGGCAGATATGTCGCCGAGCAGGTTCCCGAAAAGAACATAATTCTCAATGACGGCTGCTGTCCTATCCACGCGGCTGTCACAGCAGAGCAGATAACAGCCGAAAAGAAGCTGCACCCGAATGCACCTGTTCTGTCTCACCCCGAATGTGAGGCGGAAATCATCGCACTGTCAGACTTTATCGGAAGCACTGCGGAGATAATTGATTTTGCAAAAAGCAGTAATGCTTCGGAATTTATCGTATGCACCGAGGACGGTGTGGAGTACAAGCTTATTACCGATAACCCCGACAAACGCTTTTTCTTCCCCAACCCTCACCCCTGCTGTGCAGACATGAAGCAGAACACTCTCGAGAATGTTCTGTCGGTTCTTGAAAAAGAAGACCGTACCGTAGAGATCAGCGAGGATATTCGCCGCAAGGCTCTTATCCCCCTTGACAGAATGCTGGAGCTTGCTAAATAAAATGAAAACTGATATTTTGATTGTCGGCTGCGGTGTAGCAGGTCTTTACTGCGCACTGAACCTGCCGAGCGAAAAGAAAATAACCGTCGTTACCAAAAGTGAAGCACAAAGCAGCAACTCATTCCTGGCGCAGGGCGGTATATGCGTTCTGCGTGATGAAGATGATTATGATTCCTTTTATGAAGACACCATGCGTGCAGGGCACTACGAGAACACCCCTGAATCTGTTGATATAATGATTCGTGAATCCCGTAAGGTCATAGAGGATCTTGTTTCTTTCGGCGTTCGCTTCAAGAAAAACGGCGAGGATTTTGACTACACACGTGAAGGTGCTCATTCAAAGCCTCGTATCCTTTTTCACAAGGATGAAACGGGCAAGGAGATCACCTCACATCTGCTTGAAGCTGTCAGACAGCGCAGGAACATTACGCTGATAGAAAACTTTACTATGGTCGATCTTATCTGCCGTGATAATACCTGTTACGGAATCATAGGAAAAGATGCAGAAGGCAGCTATGTCAGCATCACCGCTGATTACACCGTGCTTGCAACAGGCGGCATAGGCGGACTGTTTGCTCACTCCACCAATCAGCGTCACCTGACGGGCGATGCGCTGGCTTTGGCGCTGAAGTACAACATCAGGCTGAGGCATCTCGACTACATTCAGATACACCCCACCACATTGTATACCGAAAAGGAAGGCAGAGCTTTTCTGATCTCTGAATCGGTACGAGGTGAAGGTGCCGTTCTGCTCAACTCCAAGGGCGAGCGGTTCGTAAACGAGCTGCTGCCAAGAGATGTGGTTGCAAATGCAATATTCGAGGAAATGAAAAAAGAAGGCACAGAGCATGTATGGCTCTCCATGGCTCCCATACCCGAGGAGGAGATCCGCACACATTTTCCGAATATATATCAGCATTGCCTCGAGGAAGGCTACGATGTGACAAAGGAGCCTATCCCCGTTGTGCCCTCCCAGCATTATTTTATGGGCGGCATCGATGTGGACAGACACAGCAAGACATCCATGGACAGGCTTTACGCGGCAGGCGAAACCGCCTGCAACGGCGTACACGGGCGAAACAGACTTGCAAGCAATTCACTGCTGGAAAGCCTTGTTTTTGCAGGACGTGCCGCAGAGCATATCATCGAAAACTACACCTTGCCAATGCAATGCTCCGAAATCAACATTGATCCGAATGAATATGAAGAATATCAGGATAAATATAAGGAACTGGTTTTAGCCGCAATCGAAAAGGAGAAACAAAGCCATGAATAACATAACAATGAAGCTGAATGCAGACGAACTGATTCTGCTGGCACTGAAAGAGGACATCACCAGCGAGGATATCACCACAAATTCGGTTATGCCTCACTATCAGCTCGGTGAAGTCGAGCTGATATGCAAGGAGGACGGAGTTATTGCAGGTCTTGAGGTATTCAAGAGGGTTTTCGAACTTCTTGACGAAAAGACCGAGGTAACTTTTACCTGCAAAGACGGCGATAAGGTCACAAAAGGTCAGAAGCTGGGAGTCATTCGCGGCGATATCCGCGTTCTTCTTTCGGGCGAGCGTACTGCGCTTAACTTTCTTCAGCGCATGAGCGGCATCGCTACCTATACCCGTGCTATCTCCGACCTGCTGAAGGGCAGCAAGACAAAGCTCCTTGACACCCGCAAGACTACTCCCGGTATGCGTATTTTTGAAAAATACGCAGTAAAAGTCGGCGGCGGATATAACCACAGATACAACCTCAGCGACGGAATATTGCTCAAGGACAATCACATCGGAGCAGCAGGCGGTGTAAAAGAAGCCATTCGTATGGCAAAGGAATACGCTCCCTTTGTCCGCAAGATCGAGATAGAGGTCGAAAACCTTGATATGCTCAGAGAGGCTCTGGAGGCAGGTGCCGACATTATAATGCTCGACAATATGAGCGTTGAGGATATGAGAGAAGCTGTACGTCTCACTGCAGGAAAGGCTGAAACCGAATGCAGCGGAAATGTGACTAAGGAAAATGTCGCAAAGCTTGTGGATATCGGTGTGGACTATATATCAAGCGGCGCTCTCACCCACTCTTCTCCTATTCTGGATCTTTCTCTGAAAAATCTCCACGCGATCTGATCTGCAGCTTCGGTTCACGGAAAGGGGCGAAAACATGAAAGCAGACGACAGAAGAAAAGAAATCGCAAATTACCTGATGTCAGAGCAGAAGCCGATATCAGGCGGTGCGCTTTCTGAAAAATTCGGCGTGTCACGACAGATCATAGTTCAGGATATCTCGGTGCTCAAGGCAGCAGGCTTTGATATTCTGTCTACTCACAGCGGTTATATAATTCAAAGCACCCCTCTTGCGGAACGGGTATTCAAAATCAGACACACCACCGAACAGACCGAGGATGAGCAAGTCGGAGGCCAAGGCGGTCTTAGGAAGACAAATTGGCAACTCAACTCCTTGGCTCACAGAACGACATGGCTACGATCCGACTTATTCTGTCTACTCACAGCGGTTATATAATTCAAAGCACCCCTCTTGCGGAACGGGTATTCAAAATCAGACACACCACCGAACAGACCGAGGATGAG
>JAZUNN010000013.1:0-18906 GCA_045604155.1 Acutalibacteraceae bacterium | reverse complement strand
TATGGTATGGTCGGTTGCTCGCACAGAGTGGATAAAATGGGTATGCTCGTCACGAATGATACTTATCCCTGTGCTTGCGGTGTTCACCTATACCTTTGCAATCGAACCCCTTATGGAACGCTCGCAGATTATGGGACAGCCGCTGAATCTCGTAGAGCCCCTTATTGCGGTGGGTAATTCGGGTATGCTGACGCCTATCCTTCCGCTGGTTTTTCTTACTCTTATGAGCGATTTCCCAAAGCTTGACGGCTCAGCCATATTCATGCTGTCACGCACAGGCAGAACAAACTGGATGTTAGGTCAGCTCCTTTTTGGAATTATGAGTGTACTTTCATTTCTCGGCTCGGTCTATGTTATATGCACAGCATTTATCATGAACAGAACCTTTGTTGCAAACGGCTGGAGTATGGTAATAAAACGCTTTGATGCACTTTACCCCGATATGGCAGGCGGCTTTGCATCTGAGCTTGTACCGGGTAATCTGCATAATCAGATGACTCCCTTTACTGCCCTCGGTCACACGCTGGCTCTTATGTCCTTCTATCTCCTGACTCTTCTGCTTGTACTTCTTCTGTTTCAGCAGAAAAAGAAAAAAGCCGCAGGCTTTATAACTGCGGCAGGTATTATAGGCTTTGGTGTTGTTCTGACTGCGCTGAAAGGCGATGCCATGTGGATAACACCAATGGCAAACGCTATCGCCTGGCTGCACTATGACGAAATACTCAGAGAGGCAAATCTGCCAACGTACATTTCCTATGTTTATTTCTCGGTGCTGATAATTGCATTATTTACAGCAAATATCATAGCCTCACGCAGCCTTGACGTAAATGCCATTGAAGAAACGGAGGTATAAATTATGGCTGATATGATTTGCATAGATAATCTTTCGCTGACCATCAAAGGTCACGAAATACTCAAAAATATTACTCATAGCTTTGAAGGGGGCAAAATCCACGGGCTTATCGGCAGAAACGGCTCGGGAAAATCCATGCTGATGAAGTGCATCTGCGGATTTGTAAAGCCTACCGAAGGCGGAACTACCGTAAACGGCAAGCAGGTCGGAAAGGATTGTGACTTTCCCGACAGCATGGGAATCATTATCGAAACACCCGGCTTTATCCCATACTATTCGGGCTTGCGTAATCTCAAATTGCTTGCAGGTCTCAACAGAAAAATTGATACCGACAGAATAAAAGAGACAATGCAGCAGGTAGGGCTCAATCCCAATCTTCGCCTTCAGGTGCGCAAGTATTCCCTCGGTATGCGCCAGCGGTTAGGACTTGCTCAGGCAATCATGGAAGACCCGTCAATACTTATCCTCGATGAGCCTATGAACGGACTCGATAAAGACGGCGTCGCCGATATGCGCCGCTACCTTCTTGATTTGAAGGCGAGAGGGAAGACTATCCTTATTGCTTCCCACAATACCGAAGACATTGAACTGCTGTGTGACACTGTATGTGAGATGGACAAGGGTGTTATGACTTTTGTGAGATAAATGATCATGCGGTGATTGCTTTTTGTGTCGAAATGCTCATTTTCCCATAAGGCGTAATCCATAAACTCTGCGCTGTGTTCAAATGATGGAACGTCAATTTTCATTAAGTTCTTCAAATAAAAGCGCTTTGTATATATAAAAACAGGGAGGGGAATATATCCTCTCCCTGTTTTATGTGCTGTTAAAATTCAGAGCTGTTTTCTTTGAGTTCGTGTCTGCGCTTTTTTATAAAGAAAATGCACAACAGCATAGAAAGCAAAGAGATCTGTATAACAAACACAGCAATTTCAGTGCCGTTGTCGTCACCGGTGTCAGGTGAATCGGAATCGCCTTTGACAACGGTCTTCTTCTCATTGAAGAAAACTGCCTTGGCGCCGTTCTCGGTGATGGTGCCTTCAGCTCCCGTGCTGGTCATCTTGTAGCCCTTTGTATCAAGCTCAGTGACTTTGTAGTCAATGACAGATGGCAAAGCATAGATAATTGCTGTCTCACCGTGAGCAAGCTCAATAGTGTCGCCGCTCTTGAGCGTATCATTTCCTGCTCTCGACGAGAAGGTGGTGACAGACTCATCGTTGACGATCTTATACTCATAGCTTCCCGTAGAGTCAAACTCAACCATAAAGGGGAATTTAAGGGTGGTATCAGCAGCATTTCCGGTTACATTATTGGTGATTTCAAGATTGTTGTAAGTAAATGTACCGGTGATTGTGATATCGATTGTGATATTGCCGCTGCTGTCTGATTGGGGCGTGCTGCAGGCTGCATCATAGTTTGCAATGGGACGAACCTGAACGGTGTACTTTATTGGGTTGTCTCCTGCAACAGCATACTTCATTACGTTTTTGAAGCTGTACTCCGACTCATCGGGCTGCAGCTCAACACTGTTGATGACCTTGCCGTCTCTGAGCAGTTCAACGGTGATGGCAGGTGCGGTGAGACCATGGGGAGTATCCACCCATTTCACATCGCCGTTTACGGATATATTGTTATATATCCATTTGCCATAGAGAGTGATGTTGTCAGTAACAGAAGTGCCGTCTGCGAATTTTGCAGTGCAAGCCTCATCGGTGTACCAGCCGTCAAAGATGTATCCGTCAACAGCATTTGGAACCTTTGCGGTGTAAGCCGTATTATAGATCACTGTATCGGATTCAGAAACAACGGCTCCGTCGGGGGTATCGCCGACAAACTCGTAGTTTACTGTGTACTTGTTTACAGTCCAGATACCCACAAGAACAATATCCTCGGTAATAGCAGTACCGTCAGTATATTTCTGAGCAGTGTCACCATTGACATACCAGCCGTCGAAGGTATAGCCTGTTACCTCGTCCATGGTTTCAGCGGTGTATTCCGTACCCGAAGGAACAGAAACGCCGATGGGAGCATATACACCGTCGGGCAGATCATCTTCTGATTCTGCGTACAGGTTATAAGTAATATCAACGTTGGGAATAAGACCTGCATCGAGGTTTGCAATGGCAAATATCTGCTTGCCGAGGCTGTCGGTTGTTGGGATGACAATGTTTGTAATTTCTGCGTTGGCTCCGTTTATAACAGCGTCACTGTCAATCTTGTCATTTCCTGCGTCCTTTTTCGAAAGTGAATAGGTATCAAGGTCGGGAGTGAAACTGATCTTGTACTTACCGACAGCAATCTTGTTAAAGCTGTATTTGCCTTCTGCGTCGGTGGCTGCTGAATAGGTTTCATCACCGATAAGTGTGACCTTTGTATTTGCAAGACCATTTTCGCCGTTGTCCTGCAGGCTGTTGCCGTTAGCATCAATCCAGATACGTCCCGATATCTCACCTTCGGCTATCTGAAGGGCGAGTCGGTCGGAGCCCTTCCACATTTTGTAGTTGTCGTGGTTTACGTTGGTAATATCTTCGTAATAGATTGCCGAGAAAATATTGACCTCTCTGTTATTGGCTTTTTTATCAGCCATAAGGGGAAGAATCATATTTACGGCATCTGCTACGGATTCGCTGGGAGCCATTCCGCTTACAACAATACGCACGCAGTTTGTGGAGCCGGAATAACTGCTGCTCCATGCGGTTGCACTGTTATTTATCTTCTGACCGATAGAGCCGTAAAGATCATTTGCACCAAATCCGCTTGTATCAACCGTGCCGTAGCTTATTGTAAATACATCGGAGTCAGGGTTGTTTACCTTGCCTGAAAGAGTCATATCATAGGCGAATGTGGTAAGAGGATTACCATCCTTGTCAACACCGCTGTTTGCCTGCCCCCACTGATCGCCCTTCTTGGGAACGGGAATATATATGATTGTCTTTTTGCCGTCCTCGGTGCTGGTTGTAACACCGGAGCCGTTATATATGCTGTTTTTTACATTATAGACTTCACCTGACTGAATCTGAACATAATTGTCAGAACCGTCCCATTTGGTGTAGCTGTCGATGCCGGACGCTTTCTTTGCGGTTGAAGAAATACTGATATCAGCATTGGGGGAGATGGTATATTCAGCGGTGAGCACGTTGCTCTGATTTGCGGACTGGAAAATATCCTTATCGGTTGTGGAATTCCCGTCGCCGTCCACATCGTATGGGTCGAGTTTTGAGCCGTTGGATTTGTTTGATCTATTGTTCATAAGAGGATCAGAGAGGAAAATTGCTTCTGAAAGCTTATGAACTACACCGCCGTCATCATATGTGCCGGGAGTATATACTGTATAAGAGAGATTAAGCTTATACATTGTAGCCGTCGAATCCCAGAATCCAACAGCAGCGGCGTAACGATCTTTCTTAGCGGACATTGTTGAAAGTCCTGTGGTATCTATTTTGTATACCTTTGCATATTTTCCGTCGCCATTGTAGTCAATGGTCTCAGTGTGGTCAAGAGAGACCTTGATATTGTCGGGATATTTTGCAAGAATATTTTCGTCATCGAGGTTTGTAAGTCTTATGTTGCTTATGCCTTCTCCGGTTTCATCACGGATATAGATTATCGGGTACTGCAAATAGCCTACTGAATATGCATAGTTAGATTGAGCGGCCCAGTTTGCCTTTATCTGTGCGGAAACAGTAAAGCTGTCGCCTGCCTTTTTTGCCTGTGCTCCGCTGCCTACAACGTACATATAATTTTCAGGCTTTGCATTGTAGGTGGTAGTAACGGTATAGGTCAGCGGCTCGTGGGTACCGTCATCGTACTTATCTCTTATAGTTACAGTTGAAATTGCCTTGGGGTTGGAAGCTGACAATTTGAGATTTACGCCGGCAAATGGGTTGTGACCGCCGGTGTTTACAGAATTGCTGCTGAATCCTACAGTTTTCCTGCCGGCAGGAATACCGATACGGACATCGTCTGTGGTATCGTCCGGAGTGCCGTTGTCATCAGCCAGATAATCGTATTCATACTTCAGCGCTGAAAGATAGGTATCAGCAGAAAGACCAAGGTCGAGGTTTGTAATATCAACTCTGCCAAGCAGCGTTTCACTTGGGTCTCTGGACATCTTTTTTGTTACGCTGGCTTCATGCCATGTGCTGTCGCCATGAACCTTGTACCACAGTTTTAATTTAGCTGTACCCTTTTCGGGAATAGAAAGAGATACATTTGTGATGCCAATATTTTCATCATAAAATTATACTCTACAATCTTCGGAACAGAATCATCGGAGCCCTTGTTCTGGATAACAAAGCCTCCCATAAAATGAACACCGTCAGGGGAACAGGTATCTTCGTGGAATTGTGCTGAGATATTGTCACCTACAACAATCTCATTGACCGTTTTTGGGGAAACAATATTGAAGTAACTTTCACGCTTGATATCACTCGGCAGAGAATAAACTGTATCATCGCCATAGAGTTTCCATCTGACATCGGAATATACGATTACCTCAGTCTGTCCGATAAAGGACTCAGGGAAAATCCATTCAAAGGTTGAGCCGATTGCCTGATTGTAGATTCCTTCAGTTCGGACAGTGTATTTTGTCACATCCTCCGAAGAGTCATCGGTGGATACAAGATACCAGCCCGGAACAACAATATCCGCTACGCCGCCGTTGCCTGAATGGTTTACATCTGTTGCGTTCAGAACAACTCCTTTGGGTGCGGTAACGGTCAGTTCAACAAAATCGTACAGTCTGTGGTGAGAGATAAGATATTTATCATCATAGCTGTCAAGAACAATACCGTTATTGTATGCAATCTCAGTTGCCTTTACGGTCTTTTCCAGTCGGCTGGTGCTGTAGCCGAGATGTGAAAACTGCTCACACTCAAGGGTTTTGAGTGATGAAACTGCAGAGAGAGACTCACCGTTTTCAGTACATGTTGCAGTAAGCTTTATTGCGTCGGTGATGGATGCAAAGTTTGTGGCAACAGGTTTGCGGACTCTTATGGTAACGGATGCAGCGGCAACACCTTCCTTGAAGCTGTAGGTGTAATAGCCGTTGTTCATTGTGTATCCGTATATCTTGCTTTTGCCCTGATGTGAACTTACAGAATCCAAAACGGACTCAGGAATGTTATTTTCGCCGTTGGATACCCATTCGAGTCCCTCTGCAAGTTCTATTTTCAGCTTGAGATCGGTGGCATTTGATGGGTACGTTACGGCAATGCGGACGGTTATATCTTCACTCAGATGATTTTCGCCGTGATCGATGGTGGCAGTATTGTCAGAGCCGAAGGCGATTTCCTCGCCGCCCCCATATTCACTCAGAGGAATGCAGTGCTTTAATCTGCGAAAAGGAGGAACACTCCCACACAGCTGAGTGCAGTGCGGAGACTTCCGATGTTTCTGTAAGCCCCTCCGATGCAACGGAAGCTGTCAGCAATTCCGATGAGCTTTCTGTTCAGAGCCCTGCGATTATTGGAGTTTCTGACCTGTCTGTCAGCGGTGTATGGGATGGGCATCTGTTGCAGAGCTTGAAGCATCGGCAATGCAGATAAATCCATAACACTCCTCGGTGTGAATATGCTCCTCAATGCCGCAGTCAATATCATCAGCGTTTACTTCGTTCCACATCATTGGCAGTATGCTTGCAACAATAAGCAGTGAGAGCATCAGTGCTACTGCACGTTTTATTGATTTTCCGAATAACCGTTCCGCCATTTGTTTCATATTTGTTCAACCCTTCCAGTTCACGATATCTGCTGTTTTCACTCGTTCTGTATCTCTTTTTGTTCCTTTTTTCTTCGATCTGTTTTTTGGTTATCAGCAATACATTTACTTAACCAATAACGTTGTAAAACAAACCTGCGTTTTTCCATCCACAGAAAAATAAAAAAACAATCCTTTTACAGATATAACCAATTTATTGTATCATATAACGATACATTTATCAATAGAAATAACAAAATTCGGAGGTGATAGTTTGAATGGTTTTAAATATCCGACATGGCTGAGAAATCCAAAACTTAATTTCCGCCCGAATGGGAAAAACGTACCACCTGCGAGAGCTTTTTCGCATCTGTAAGGTCGAGGATTTGAGCCCTTTCATATCCACCAACCATCGCATAATCATACGGATTATATTTATTGACTTGGTTTATGTGGGATAGTATAATTAATCCAAAATCAATTATGGAGGAATAAAGATGCCTTTTATCAATGTTATGACCAATACCGCTGTTTCCGATGAAAAGAAAATCGCTGTGAAATCTGCGCTGGGCAAGGCTATAACAGCTATTCCCGGAAAAAGCGAAAGCTGGCTGATGGTTGGAATAAATCCTGAATATACTCTTTACTTCAAAGGCGATGATGCTCCTGCTGCAATGGTTGAGGTAAGTGTTTTGGGAAGCGCAGACTCTTCGGCCTATAATAAGCTGACTGCACAGATCTGCAATATTCTCAGCAGTGAGCTGGGTATTGACAGCGCAAGGATATATGTCAGATACACCGAGACCGACAACTGGGGCTGGAACGGCGGCAATTTCTGATTGACAGCAGTAAAAAGCTTAAAAACCACCGACTTCACCGGGTGAAACGGTGGTTTTGGCATTTAAGTCCTAGTCTGATTTTTTCATAAAATCAGACCTGATAATCATTATTCTTAAATTTACAGATGCAAAACAAAAGCACGGTTACTGTCGATGGCATTTTTATAAACTTATGATATAGTTATCAAAAAGCGAGGAGGTACTCATATGAAAATCATTCTTGATGACAAAAGACCGTTTCCTGGAAACAATCAGGCTTACAACTGTGTGCGTACCTACGAAGAATGTATATTTTTGCTTAAAATGTTTCACAGAATCAGTTTTATCAGTCTGGATTATGATCTCGGTGGAGCGGAAACAGGTCTGAGTGTCTTGCAATACATGAAAGAGAGAGGGAACGATATCGGTCATATCAATATCCATTCGGACCACAGTGAAGGCGTGCCGAAAATGCGTGAATATGCGGAACAGAATTTCCCTGAGGCAAAGCTGACATTCAATAGTCTGTAACGTGAAAAAATATTGATTATGTTTTTTACTTCTGCTTGATGAAAAGGTGAATAATATGTTTGATTTCAAAGATAAAATTGTGGTAATAACCGGCGGAGCACGAGGAATAGGCAGATGTATCCGTGAGAAATTTGAAGAAGCAGGTGCAGTTGTCTGTGTTATTGACCTGCTTGATAATGATTATTTTGTCGGCGATATTGCAGATAGAAACACTCTGGAAAACTTTGCACAGAAAGTTATTTCAGAATATGGACGTGTGGATTGCCTTATCAATAATGCGGCACCAAAGATGTGCGGAATAACAGAAGGCAGCTACGAAGATTTTGAATATGCGTTGCGTGTTGGCGTCACCGCACCCTTCTATCTTTCGAAGCTGTTTGCACCATACTTTTCAGAAGGTGCGAGTATAATCAATATCTCCTCGTCACGTGACCGCATGAGCCAGCCTGAAACAGAGAGCTATACCGCTGCAAAGGGAGGAATTGCAGCGCTGACCCATGCAATGGCGGTAAGCTTTGCAGGAAAAGTGCGTGTAAATTCCATTTCTCCCGGCTGGATAGATAATAACTATACTGTGTATGATGGAGCAGACGCCATTCAGCAGCCTGCAGGCAGAGTAGGAAATCCGCCTGATATTGCAAACATGGTTCTTTATCTTTGTTCAGATATGGCAGGATTTATAACAGGTGAAAATATCTGTATTGACGGAGGAATGACCCGTCAGATGGTATACCACGGTGACTGGGGCTGGACACTTGACACAAATTGACAATTACACGTAAAAATCCGCACAACTATTGAAGAAGTGCGGATTTGTTCATTATTTCATGCAGTTGAGAATTACTGCTTTTATGGTGTGCATTCTGTTCTCTGCTTCATCAAAGACGATGGAAGCAGGAGACTCAAAGACTTCGTTTGTAACTTCCATTTCCTCGATGCCGTACTTGGCGAAAATCTCACGTGCAACGGTGGTGTTCTGGTCGTGGAAGGAGGGCAGACAGTGCATAAATACTGCACCCTCGTTTGCCATAGCCATCTTTGCAGAGTCGACCCTATATGGAGTGAGAAGCTTGATTCTCTCTTCCCATACGCTGTCAGGCTCACCCATGGAAACCCAGATATCAGTGTAAAGAACATCAGCACCCTTTGTTGCTGCTTCGATGTCCTCAGTAAGAGTGATGGTACAGCCGTTTTCGGCGGCGATTGCCTTTGCTTGCTCTACAAGCTCAGGAGCGGGGAACAGCTCCTTGGGAGCGCAGGCGGTAAAGTTAAGACCCATCTTTGCACAGCCAATCATGAGAGAATTGCCCATGTTGAAGCGTGCATCACCGTAGTAGGTCATATTGATGCCCTTAAGATGACCGAAATGCTCTTCAATGGTGAGCAGGTCAGCGAGAATCTGGGTGGGGTGGAACTGGTCGGTAAGACCGTTGAAAACGGGAACGCCCGAATACTTTGCAAGGTCTTCGACGATAGACTGGTCATAGCCCCTATACTCGATGCAGTCGTACATTCTGCCGAGAACACGTGCGGTATCGGCAAGACTTTCCTTTTTGCCCATCTGGGAAGCACCGGGGTCGAGGAAGGTAACGCCCATGCCGAGATCCATGCCTGCGACTTCAAATGCACAGCGAGTACGTGTGCTGGTCTTTTCAAAAAGCAGAACCATGTTCTTGCCCTCAAGATGTTTGTGGGGAATGCCTGCCTTCTTCTGCTTCTTGAGCTCAACTGCAGTGTCAAGAAATGCTCTTATTTCCTCAGAGGAAAAGTCGAGAAGCTTGAGAAAGCTGTTTTTGTATTCTGTATGCATATTTTTACAACTCCATTCGTTGATTAATATTCTATGAATGGTATTATATATTATAAGTTTGCATTTATCAAGGCTATTTGCACTAAATATTGATTTTGTGTAATAATATACATGGATTGAGTATAAATATTCATTGTGAGTGTGTATAAGTTCCGCAAAAAAGCAGGATTCAATTTGAATCCTGCTTTTTTGCATATCAATCTATCTGATCATCTTCGTAAGGGTCATAATCATCGTAATCATCATAATCGGGAATCTGAACCATTGTTTTCTCAGGCTCAGCGGGACGCTGACGCACATAACCGCCTTCGGGTGGTATCCTGCTGCGGTAGCCTGTATAGTCCTCAGGGGACTGGTTGCTGCCGTAATAACCTATATTGTATCTTGCGGCACGGTCAGCACCATTGCGGCGTGAGCTGTATGCAGCGACCTGCTTGTTTGGTGCGATTTTCTTTGTGTAATAGAACCATGCAGCAGCGCCGAGAATGAGAAGAATTCCTGTCACAAGGAAGAATACCCCGCCGCCGTTAAGACCCTTCTTTTCAACTGCGTTCAGTGCAGCAAGAGGAACTGTTGCAATAAGATCGTTTTCATAATAGATATTTGCGTTTCCAAGCTGTGTGAAAGCGGCAACAGGTGCCTCAACAGTTTCGTCTGTCAGCAATGTTTCAATTACAAGCTGATCCTTTGTTATGCCGTTGGGAAGCAGCTCACGGACATCCTCTGTTAAATAAAGCTCAACAGAATCAGCCTTGCCGTTTTCCACGGGCTGAACTGCAAGAATCTCACTGGAAGAAATAACGGTCTGAACGCTCCAGTTGTTGAAAGCCCAATCGTAAAGCTGTTCAGACTCACGGAAACTCATCTTATCATAAGAGCCGTCAGACTGAAGCTTCTGACCTGCGCCGAGAATAACGCAAAGGAGCTGGATACCGTCCTTTTCCGCATAGCTTGTCAGGCAGTGACCCGATGCATCGGAAGTGCCCGTCTTGCCGCCTTTTGCGTAGGGGTAATAATATTCGGTATAGATGGATTCGATTTTTTCAGGATTCCAGAGCATCCAGTCGGTGTTGTAAAGCATTCTGGCATTATTCTTGTTGGTGGAATCGAGAGAAAGCTTTATTGTGCCGAAAATCTCGCAGAATTCAGGGTGTTTGAGTGCTTCTGCGGTGATTTTGTAAAGATCACGTGCAGTAGAATGGTGATTCTCTGCAGGATAGCCGTGGGTGTTGACAAAGTTTGTGTCAGTGCACGAAAGTTCAACTGCTCGTTTGTTCATGAGAGCGACAAAGTTTTCAACAGAGCCTGCGGTGTGCACAGCGAGAATATCGCAGGCGACACAGTCGGAGGACATAAGGACACCACGAAGGAGGTTGTGTACTGTCATCACTTCGCCGTCTACAAGGGGAGGCTTTATTTTGCTTGCGTCCCACATAACCCCGTCAATTATTTTCTGGGTGGCGGTGAGTCGGTCTTCAAGCTTTATATCGCCTCGCTCAATGGCTTCAAAAACAAGCAAAGCGGTCATAACCTTTGTGGTGGATGCAGGGTCCATTACCACATCTGCATTGTGCTCGTAAAGAATTCGCCCTGTGTCCATATCCACCACAATGGCACTTTTGGCACCTATAGGTTCAGGCATAGGCTTTGCACTTGCGGTGGTTGGGAAAAACGAGAAAAACAGGACAAATGCGATGGAAAGGGCAACTATACGGAAAAACGTACTCTGTCTTATTACATTGCGCATATATACAAATCCTTTTATGTCAAGAGTTCAATAAAAGAATTATAATATATATACACTTGCCGTGTCAATCGTGTATCGGAACTATTTCAATCTTTCACACAAACGACAGATTGTGTCGTAGGGGAGATTCATGCATTTAAGAGCTTTCTTATTACCCTGGGCACGGATACGGACGGTGCATAGATTCCTGTATTTCTGGAAAATGGTCTGAGAAATACGAAAACCTGAAATATACCCAAGATAAATCTGCTTTTCGACAACAGAAAATCTTCTTGCAGAGTGTATGAGTATATACTGCCCTGAAAGCTCAATACGTCCCTTTGCAGATGCAATTATGCCGATCAGGGTTTTCCATATACAGATGATAAGCGGAAGAAGAATAATCAGCACAGCTTCTGTCAGCGGAGCACCGGAAGCATAGAGTTTTATGAGAAGAAGACAAAGAAATATTCCGCCGGAAGCATAAGGCAGCCACCAGATAAGCCGTGCATTATCCGGCACTTTTACAACAGTGTCCGGCTTTACAAAGGGAAATATGACTTTGCCGCAGACATTGAAGGCAGATGAAGAATTCCATGCGGTGAGAAGACATAGCTCACTGTGAGCATCAGAGGATACAAAAACATCAGATTGCTTAAAGCACCCGCTTAAAAGGGTCTGTCTTCGTGTCAGCGATGCTATAGAGTTTTTTCTTATACAGGTAATCCGCACGGAAATAAGCCCTCTGACAATTGTAATGTGATTTTTTGAAGCGGAAACTCTCTGGCGTGCATCCTTAAAGCATATGGAAAGAAAATGAATAAACCAGCCAAGAAGCACAAGAAGAAAAAGTGCAGAGATAAGTGGCGGAAAATAGGGCAGAAGATATTCTGCTGTTTTTGAAATATCATAATAGAAATTCTGCGTGAGAAGAGAATCGAATGTGTTTCCGAAAGAAAAAATAAAAAGGGAAAGAGAAAAAAGACCTACTAAAAAATTGGCACGGCATAAGCACATAAGGATAAAAGACGGAGCGGAAGGGATAAGAGTGCAGGACGGGTGGGATGGATGCATTACGGACGCAAAAATTTTATCTGCATCTTTATCTGAAAGATAAAGAGCAACAGCAGGCTTTCTGTCTGAAGCACACACTCTCATTTCAAGCTTTACTGCTTTGAAAACTGATGTGAAAGGTGTTCTTGTCACCGACAACGAAGCTATCTGATCAAATGTAAGAGATATTGTTTTTCTTGCAAAGACACCTTGAAACAGAGTAAATACCTTACCGCCTGAAGTCCATCGCAGGTGATGGTGAGAAACAAGTGCAGGGATAAGTACAGCGGACAATGCAGCTGACTGAAGAAGAATTGTGGTCAGAATACGAAAGGATGTACTGCCTTTATCGGAAAGCAACGGTATAAATGCAGCAATAAAGAGAAAAAGCTTGCTTCTTATTTTCAGGAGAACAGATACATAATGAGATTTGTTGTATTTTCTGATATCATTTTCATCACTGCGCTCATTATAGAAAATTGCCCTTGTGCATATTTCCGTCAACCTTCATACCTCCTGCTGAAATATTCCTTCATTCGCTCGGCATCGTCCCTGTCAAGACCGCTTAAGGCAACAGAACCGCCTGTTGTATGGAAGATAAGAGTGGAAAGCCCGAGTATTCGCTCCAGAGGTTTTCTGCGCACTGAAATATAACGAAGCTGCGAGCGGGGCACGACAGTGGTCTTTTTGAAAATACACCCTTTGCGGATTTCAAGAATCCCACGGCTTCTTGTATAGCTGCGGCAATCAAGAAGCGCAGGAAGATATGAAAGAATATAAACCGTCAGGGAGGTCAGAATTACGGAAAGAGGAATAATGGCGGTAAGGGAGATGAAATATATGATTGCTGCGCCAAAAAGTATTACGGCAATCAGAATTGCCATTCCGTAGATACGCCACAGAGTAAGAAGCTTTGCCGACGGACGAAGCTGAATCGGAGAGCTCAAATCATCACCTCATAAAGAGCAGGATGTATTCATCATTGGCAAAATAAAGCAGATTATACTGAATAAATTATATATAGCGGACAGATTTTTTAAAATGTGTGCATAGACAATGAATGTAATTTGGAAGTATAATCAAGTTAAGGTTAAACCCGAATGGAGGCATAATATGAGCATAAGAATCGGAATATACGGCTATGGCAACATAGGACGTGCCATTGAATGTGCAGTAAAGCAGAATCCTGACATGGAGGTTGCTGCTGTATTTACAAGACGTGATCCTTCAACCGTTAAAATTCTCACCGAGAGCGCAAAGGTATGCAGAGCAGAGGATGCACCTGCAATGAAGGATGAAATTGATGTTATGATCATGTGCGGAGGCAGTGCAAAGGACCTTCCCGAGCAGACTCCTGCAATGGCGGAAGTTTTCAATGTAGTTGACAGCTTTGACACCCATGCAAGAATCCCCGAACATTTTGCAAATGTTGATGCAGCAGCAAAGAAGGGTGATAATTCAGCTATTATTTCTGTTGGCTGGGATCCCGGTCTGTTTTCTCTCAATCGCCTTTATGCAGGCGCTATCCTTGCAAACGGCAGTGATTATACCTTCTGGGGCAAGGGCGTAAGTCAGGGACATTCTGATGCAATCAGACGTGTTGAGGGAGTTCTTGACGCAAGACAGTACACCGTTCCTGTTGCTGAGGCAGTTGCAGAGGTAAGAAAAGGCACACAGCCTGAGCTGACAACCCGTCAGAAGCACACAAGAGAGTGTTTTGTTGTTGCAAAGGAAGGTGCAGATCTCGATAGAATTGAAAACGAGATAAAGACCATGCCCAATTACTTTGCAGATTACGATACCACCGTCAATTTTATTTCCATGGAAGAGCTTAAGGCAAATCACAACGGAATTCCTCACGGCGGTATGGTTATCAGAAGCGGCAAGACAGGCTGGGACAATGAAAACAATGCGGTAATTGAATACAGCCTCAAGCTTGATTCCAACCCTGAATTTACAGCCTGCGCACTTGTTGCTTATGCCCGTGCAATATACAGAATGAGCACAGAGGGAAGAAAGGGCTGCATGACAGTTTTCGATATTCCCCCTGCATATCTTTCCGCAAAGAGCGGCGAAGAACTGAGAAAAAATTTACTTTAAAAATTTTAAAAAAACCTATTGACAAACGGAGAAAAGTGGCTATAATAAGTCTTGTTCGTTGCGGAATTGTGTAATGGTAGCACGGCAGACTCTGACTCTGTTTGTCTGGGTTCAAATCCTAGTTCCGCAGCCAAACCCCAAAGGTTAAGCCTTTGGGGTTTATTTTTTTGATGAAGCATTCTGCTTCATCTTTTTTTATTTTGTATTGACAAATAAAGATTACGGTGATATATTCTAACTGTACTAACAATCATAGTACAGTTAGAAACAGAGAAAGGAGCAGAGCGATGTATGCAATAGACAATCAGTCCAGAGTGCCTGTATACGAGCAGATTGTAACTCAGACCGAGCGGTTTGTGATGATGGGCATACTGAAAGCAGACGATCCGATGCAATCGGTGCGTTCACTGTCCATTGAGCTTACAGTCAATCCCAATACTATTCAGAAAGCTTATGCAGAGCTTGAACGCAGAGGAGTAATCTATGTAGTCCCCGGCAAGGGGAGCTTCATATTACCTCAGGCGAAGGAAAAGCTTGCACAATCAAGACTCGCACTGGTAGATGAAATTGAGAGAATAAGTTCAGAATGTGCTCTTGCAGGTTTTGAAAAGAGTATATTGCTTGAAGCTGTAGAAAGAGGCTACAGCGGAAACGGAGGGAATAAAAATGATTAAAGCTGAAAAGCTTCTCAAACGCTTTGATAAAACAGAAGCACTTGCAGAGCTTACCTGTACCATTCCGGATTCGTGTATTTACGGTATAGTTGGCTCAAACGGAGCAGGCAAATCCACATTTCTTCGCCTGATTGCAGGTGTTTACCGTGCAGATGGAGGAAGGATAACCGTTGACGGAGAGGATGTATTCGGAAATACAGAGATCCTTTCAAAGATAATGTACATCCCCGATGAGCTTTATTTCCTGCCGGGAGCAAATATAAAGCGCATGGCAAAGCTTTACGAAAACACAAGGGGATATATAAACCTTGAAAAACTCAGCAGTCTTGCTGAAACCATCGGTCTTGACATGAGCCGACCAATAGCACAGTTTTCAAAGGGAATGAAGCGTCAGGCATCAACAATCCTTGCCCTTGCCTGCGAGCCGAAAATCATTCTTTTTGATGAAACCTTTGACGGTCTTGACCCTGTTATGAGAAACACCGTCAAAAAGATGATAATTGACGATGTGATGGAGCGAAATGCAACGGTGATAATTACATCACATTCACTCCGTGAGCTTGAAGACACCTGCGACCAGCTTGCATTGCTTCACAAGGGCGGTCTTGTGCTTGAATCCGATGTCCAGATGCTTAAAACATCCCTTTTCAAGGTACAGATAGCACTTGACAGAGAATTCACAGAGGAGGAATTCAAAGCGGCGGCAGGCGTTGAAGTGCTCAATTTTGTCAAGCACGGATCCGTTGCAAATGCAATTATGCGAGGTGAAAGGGAACTGGTTCAGGAAAATCTCCACAAGCTGATGCCTCTGATTCTTGATATCCTTCCCTTATCTCTGGAAGAAGTGTTCATTTATGAGATGGAAGCACTTGGATATTGCTTCGATGATGTTTCCGGAGGTGAAAAGAATGAAAAATAAAAAGATTTTCAGTATGGGACTGTGGAGAGAAGGCAGAAGCCAGGTACGTGCAGTGGGAATAGCATACTGTTGTATCTGCATTCTTGTTTCCGCATTCTGCAGTATGTCGTATATAGGTGATGCCCTTGATAAGACATATAACTATTATGATGTGCTGACACCCTTCAGAGGTGCAGTGGACGATGCGGCATGGATAGGTGTTTTCATTGCACTTCCTGTTATGATGCTGATGCTGTTCAGTTTTGTAAATTCAAGACGTGCGGCAGATTTCTATCATTCTGTCCCCAGAACAAGATTACAGCTGCTTACAGGTTTTTCCATGTCTGCTGCATTCTGGGTATTCCTCGGAATCGGTGCAGCTGCACTTACTGAGTTTGTTGTCGCACTTTTCTGCGGCATGGATGTTGCATGGGGTATGTTTGGAATGTACATTATAAACCTGATTGCGGTTTACATTCAGGTGTGCGGCATATTTGTGCTGGCAATAAGCATTTCCACGGGAATCCTCAATCAGATTGCGGCAGCCTGCATTATTGCATTCCTGCCGAGAATTATGATATTTATCATGAGTGCGATAAGCGAAAGCGGAGCACCCATACTGATGGGCCTTGATGATTCCCTTGGCAGATTCGGCGAGGTAGATATAAATCTTCTTTTCTTCAACAGTATTTTTTCAAAATATTCTGTTACGTTCTATTCAGGTAATTGCTTTGCCAATGAGGATTTTATCGCTCTTTTCTATACTCTCGGACTTGGCATTATTTACGGTGTACTTGGTACAATCTGCTTCTGCAAAAGAAAGAGCGAAGCGGCAACAGCAACAGGAGCAAACAAATATGTACAGTGCGCAATCCGTGTACTGGTGTCCTTTGTTATCTGTCTGATTCCGTGCTATTTTATCGGCGAGGCTCTTATCGGTGCGGAAAGCAAAAGAGATTTTGCGGGCGATTTTATCAATATGCTTCCCACATTGCTTCTTGTCTATGGCTTTGCGCTGATTGCCTACTTCCTTTATGAAGCAATCACAACAAGGCGAATCAAGGGCGTTGTAACCCTTAAAGGCACAATGGGAATCGGCCTTCTCGCTCTTGTTCTGCTCAATATTGTATTTATTGTCACACCTACAGTAATTGCAAATGCAGCACTTTCAACGGACATAAATACCGATAATGTAGAATCTGTAAGCCTGTATATGGATAAAGAAGACGAATTATATATATCGGAATATTATCGGATGGATATTGATGACATAGAGTTCAAAGACCCTGAAATGCTCGAAATAATCTGTAATTCCCTTAATAAGAATGTGGAAGTTATAAAGAGCGGAAATTATAAGGATTATTTCTACCGTTCAAATATGACCAGTGCTCAATACACCTTCAATATGAAGGACGGACGCGAAATCAACAGAAGGGTCTATATGCGTACAGATGATGACCTTGCTGTGTACGATATCATGAAAAAAGACGCAGTGTATATTCAGAATATGCGGACACTGCCTTCGGACAGTGAAATTCTTGGCTGCTATTCAGGCACTGTAGGTCTGGACGATGCAAATGCATTGAAGCTCTGGAAAACACTGCGTAAGGAAATTGAAGCAATGAGCGATGAAGAGTTCTTTGCCTATGCATACCCCGATGATTCAGATTACGAAGAAAAACCTGCGCTCTACGATTCATTTTTTGATGAAATAACAATAGAAGGCGTGAAAAACGGCAGAAGCTGGATGAATTCCTATCGTATAAACGGATTTGTTCCTGAAACACGCAGACAGTACATTGAGCTTGTAAACAGCAGCGGCAGACACAGCGCTGAAAAGGTATCAGAGATGTTCAGAAACAGCGAAGAAACATATATTGGCTTTACGGTTATAGATTTAAGTGCATCGATTAATGATTACTATCAGCTTTACAGTTTTTCATTTACAGAAGAGGCACCGAGTGAAGAAGAACTGAAAGTCATGGATTATGTGTGCAGCCATTGGAACGACCCGGTTGATACAGACGGTATGATATGTATTATTGATTATTCCATCAACAATTACGACGGATATGTCGATACAGACGGTTTTACATGGGTAGAGGGAAGACGTATTCTTTCCGGCAGTGAAATTGCAGATATGCTTGCAGAAACCGAATGGCGGGATAATTACAAAGATTAAAAAGAACAGCCTTGCACATCACTTGTGCAGGGCTGTTCTTTATCTGTAAACAAGAAAATCACCGCAGACTGTAAGCCTGCGGTGATGAAGCATCAGCTCATTTTAACATTTTCCCAGAGCTCATTCATAAGCTCATTGGTTTCATCAGGAAGGTTGACGTAAACCTCACTGTTTGCCAGAAGAGCATCGCTGGGATAATACTGAGGATTGTTCTTGGTTTCCTCATCAAGCTCGTCATAAACGGTGGTGAGGGGAGTGGAATAACCGACGTACTCAACGTTTGCAAGAGCAATATCCTTCTCGCAGAGGAAGTTGATGTACTGCTCAGCCCAATCCTTGTGTCTGGAAGTCTTGAGAACGCACATAGCGTCAACAAACTTGTTTGTGCCGCTGTCGGGTACATAGAATGCAACATCAGGATTGTCCTCGATAATACGGACGCCGTCGCCTGCATAGTAAGGAGCGATAGCAGCCACACCGCTGGACATCTTGCTGAAGATCTGATCCATTACGTAAGCCTGAACGAGGGGCTTCTGCTTCATCAGCTCGTCAGCTGCAGCTCTG
>JAZUNN010000012.1:0-12130 GCA_045604155.1 Acutalibacteraceae bacterium | reverse complement strand
GAAGGAATAAATGAGGACAATAATCAGGACTGATTTTATGATAAAAAGTCAACTGCGTTCATTTACGCAGTTGACTTTTTTTATAAACCGTGATATATTTTTTATAATAGCGTTAAAGGCTGTGAAGGCGGTGTGACCTTTGTCACAAAGTAGCCATCCGCAACCCGTCAGAGAGAGTGTGCCATCGGCTGAAAGCACACTTCGGGCAATACGGAAGGGCGAATTTCTCCGTTGGAGCTGTATGGTGAAAGCCATAACGTAGGTCTGCGTTAAAGACAGAGAGATTATGCGTTTTTCCGCATAAAATCGGGTGGTACCGCGTGCTATAGGCTCGTCCCGTGTGGACGGGTCTTTTTTGTTTTTCAGGTACTGAAGTCGTCCTTCAGGACGACACAGGGAACCCCCGCCGAGGGTTCCCTACATCAAAACAGTCCGCCGGACTGTTTTGACTACCCTCCTGCGGTTTTCACAGCAAAAGAATGTCGTCCTCTGCGGAGGACGACCAAAGGCTTTGCCTTTGGAATCCACCACCTTTGGAAAGGGGGACGAAACTTTTGTCTTATTATTTTGTAACACATATCGAAATTCGAAAGGATTGATCGCAACCATGAAAGAAGCAATCGCAAAGCTGCGCGCTCAGTTTGAGCAGGATGCAGCGAAAGCGGCAACCAGTGCTGATGTTGAGGCACTGAGAATCGCTTATTTAGGCAAAAAGGGCTCTGTTACAGAGCTGCTTTCCAATCTTCGCAATGTTCCCAACGAGCAGAAGAAGGAAGTTGCTCAGGGCATCAATGAGCTCAAGAAGTACGCTGAGGGTGTTATCACCGAGAAGGCTGCCGACTTAAAGGCCAAGGAAGAGGCTGCTGCTATCGCATCTGCTGAGCGCTACGACGTTACCATGCCCCTTACAGACAAGCTCGGCTCTCTCCACCCCATTACCCTTGTTCAGCGTGAGGTTGAGCAGATTTTTGCCACAATGGGCTTTACAATCGAGGATTACAGCGAGGTCGTTACCGACTACGAGTGCTTTGAGGGCGTTAATATTCCCAAGCATCACCCCGCTCGTGATATGCAGGACACCTATTATCTTGACAACGGTCAGCTTCTGAAAACTCACACCAGTGCGGCTCAGAACGCAATTCTCCGCAAGTACGGTGCACCTCTCCGTGCTATCTTCCCCGGACGCTGCTTCAGAAACGAAGCTACTGATGCCTGCCACGAAAACACCTTCTTCCAGATGGAAGGTATGATGGTTGACGAGAACATCTCCATCTCCAACCTCATCTACTTTATGAAGACCATGCTTTCCGAGGTTTTCCAGAAGGACGTTAAGGTCAGACTTCGTCCCGGCTTCTTCCCCTTCGTTGAGCCCGGCTTCGAGCTTGATATTTCCTGCCTTATCTGCGGCGGTGAGGGCTGTCCCAGCTGTAAGAACAGCGGCTGGCTTGAGCTCTGCCCCTGCGGCATGATTCACCCCAACGTACTTAAAGAAGGCGGCGTTGACCCCGAGAAGTACACAGGCTTTGCATTCGGTCTCGGTCTTACCAGACTTGCTATGATGAGATATGGAATTAAAGACATCCGTGTTCTCAACAGCGGCAATCTCAAGGCAATGACTCAGTTCACAGCGAAATAAAGAAAGGGAGGGTTTTATAAATGCTTATTTCAATGAATTGGATAAACGAGTTTGTTGACCTCAAGGGTCTCGATCTCGACGAGCTTATCCACCGCTTCACCCTCTCTACCGCTGAGGTTGAAGATATTTTCCACATGGGCGAGAATCTCACAGGCGTTGTCACCGCTAAGATTCTTTCCGTTGAGCAGCACCCCAAGAAAGAAAAAATTCACATGCTCAAGGTCGACAAGGGCGACGAGATTGTAGACATCGTCTGCGGTGCTCCCAATGTCCGTGAGGGTCTTATTGTTCCTCTTGCTACCGATGGAGCTAACGTAAACGGTTACCCCATCAAGGTTGCAAAGGTCTATGGCTACATGAGCCACGGTATGTGCTGCTCTGAGGCTGAGCTTGGCATTTCTGCCGACGGCAGCGGTCTTATGGAGCTGCCCGACGATACACCCCTCGGTGTTGATATCCGTGATCTTTACGAAATTCGTGACACTGTTTTTGAGGTTGACAACAAGTCCCTCACTAACCGTCCCGACCTTTGGGGTCACTACGGTATCGCCCGTGAGTTCTCTGCTCTCTCCGGCAGACCTCTCAAGCCCCTTGATCGTGTTAACTCCAAGGCTTTCAAGAATCTTCCCAAGGTTGAAATTGACATAAAGGACAAGAAGAACTGCTTCCGTTACACCTCTGTCAAGGTTGAGAACGTAACTGTTCCCAAGAGTCCCACAAACATGAGAATCCGCCTGCATTACTGCGGAACAAGAGCTATCAATCTTCTTGCTGACCTTACAAACTACCTCATGCTTGAAATGGGTCAGCCCATGCATGCATTCGATCTGAGAAAGGTAAGCAAGATCGAGGTTCAGAGATTCTCAGAGCCCTTTACCTTCCAGACTCTTGACGATACAGAGAGAACTATCGACACCGATACTCTTATGATCACAAGCGGCAACGAACCTGTTGCAATCGCAGGTATCATGGGTGGTCTTGCTTCCGAAATCGAAGATGACACCACCTCTCTGCTTCTTGAGAGTGCTACCTTTGACGCTGTTTCCATCAGAAAGAGCGCTACGAAGCTGGGCATGAGAACCGATGCTTCCGCTCGTTACGAGAAGACTCTCGACCCCGAGAATACTCTTCCTGCTGTTGAGCGTTATCTCTGGCTTCTCCAGCAGATCGACCCCGATGCAAAGGTCATCTCTGCTGTTACCGACAACTATCCCACAAAGTACAAGAAGATCACTCTTGACTTTGACAAGAAGTATGTTGACAGATACACCGGTATCAAGATCACAAATGCAAGAATTATCAAGACTCTTGAGGCTCTCGGCTTTACTGTCAGACACGAGAAGAACAACTTCTCCGTTGACGTTCCCTCTTGGAGAGCTACCAAGGACGTCACCATCAAAGCTGACATAATCGAAGAAATCACCAGAATCTACGGCTACGACAACTTTGAAATTAAGACCGCTCCTTCTCCCCTCTATCCTGTTCGTGAGGCTGAGGGCAGACGTGACGACTTCATGGTCAAGAATCTCCTTGCTGACCGTTTCTCCCTCCACGAGGTTCACTCCTACATTTGGGCAGACAGCAAGAAGTTCAAGGAAATCGGCATTGAGGTTGAGGACAACGTAAAGCTTGTCAACTCCATCAACCCCGACCAGATCGTTATCAGAAACAGCATGATCCCCACACTTCTCTCCATGACAGCTGAAAACAAGCTCTTTGATTCCTCTTTCGGCATTTTTGAAATTGGTCGTGTAATCGAAGGTCTCAAGGCTGACGGTCTCTGCAATGAGAGAAAGAAGCTGGGCGTTGTTCTTTACTCCAAGACTGAGAGCGAAAAGGCTATCTATCTCAAGCTCAAGGACATTTTTATGACTGTCAACGCAGTTGTAAAGGGCGGAGTTCTCTCCCTGCGCAGTGCCGATAGCGTTGCTCACGCATGGCAGCATCCTGTAAACACCGCTGAGATAGTCAGAGGCGACGAGGTTCTCGGCTTCATCACTGCTATCCATCCCGCTGTATGCGCTAAGATAGATAAGAAGGCTGCTGTAGTTGCTCTCGAGCTCGATATGGACGCACTTTCCACCCGGCAGACTGCAGGTATCAACTATGCTGATCCCAGCAAGTTCCCCGAAATGGATATTGACTTGACTCTCCTTCTTGAAAAAGGCGGTCAGTACGGCGAAGTCAAGGCAATTATCGACACCGTTGAAAGCGATATCCTCAAGGGTGTTACTCTTGCTGACGTTTACGAAGGTGCTGAGCTTAACGGTGCTCGTGCTGTTACTGTCAGACTTACCTTCTCCTCCGATGAGAGAACTCTTTCGGGCGACGAAGTTCAGGCTGAGGTCACCAAGGTTCTTGATGCTCTTAAAGCAAAGGGCATTAACATGAAATAAGAAAGGAAATCAACTATGGATAACATCAAGGAATTTATCGAAAAAGCTGTTGCTAAAATAAAGAACGCTCCTGACCTTCTCAAGAAGTTCAAGGCTGATCCCAAGGGCACCATCAAGGGTCTTTTCGGTGATATGGATGAACTCCCCCTCAATGCTATTGTCGAAGCTGTCAAGGATAAGATCGGCAAGGACGACAAGGGCGATGACAAGAAGGACGATAAGAAAGACGACAAGAAGGATGACAAGAAGGATGACGGCAACTTCCTTGAAAACATCAAGGATAAGCTTGATGACAGCGATGTTGTTGACGGTCTGAAAGATAAGCTTGGCGGTCTTTTCGGCAAGAAATAAAAACGGTTTTATAAACCACAAAATGGTCAGGCACCTGTGAAAGGTACCTGACCATTTTTATTTCATATGCACTCTTACTCAATTCTTATAAGATATTGGCAATAAGCATACACGTTCTGTATTTTCTTCGCCTCAACACCATCGTCCGCCTGAATAATGGGCTGAGTTTCAGATGGTGTAGTATACAGCTTGAAAACGATTGCGTGCTGTCCCGGACGCATATTTCGCACTTTTTTATAGGTGAATTCACGCTTTGCCACACCTAAATGATTGAAAATAACAGATTCGATATCGGGGTTGCTGAAGCACTTTACATAGTCATCGTCATCAAAAATCTCCAAAAGATGTTTGGCTTCTTCAAATGGTATGTTAGTGCATTTGAATTGTCCCTCATTGAGTACGGATATCATGCTGCTGTTATCGAGCAACAGGAACGGGAATGCTTTCAATTCTGCCATAATATATGCCTCCTTTTATAATAATCAAAATCCAAAACCGAAATCAGCGATGCATAATTGTATGTGATTAACCCACAGATTATTCGGCTTTTTATTAATGTACCGCAAAAAAGCAATCGTTTCTGTGACTTTAGTCACAGTGAATCGTTTAATATTAAAATTCTATACATCAGATCCGTTGACACCCTATGCCGTGCAGGTATATGATATTTTTAAAGCTACTCAGGGAAAGGGTGATTGCAGAATGTTGCGAAATTCATTTGAACCGTTGTACAGCGAGATATTTCCTTTTTGGGCTGAGATTTCGGATTCCGACAAGGATTATATATGTCAGAATTCAACGGCAGTATCATATTCCAAGGGTACAAATATACATAACGGAAGTGAATGTTCCGGAGTAATACTCATACGCAAGGGTTGTCTGAGAGTATATATACTCTCAGAGGAAGGCAAGGAAGCCACCCTTTATCGGTTGCATTCCGGTGATATCTGCATGCTGTCAGCATCTTGTGTTCTGCAGACTATCACCTTTGATGTCCATGTTGATGCGGAGGAAGACAGTGATTGCTGTGTCATAAGCGGTTCTGCCTACTCTGCGGCCTCGGAACACAATCCCAACATCAAAATATTCACCCTTGAGAAAACAGTTGAGCGTTTTTCAAGCGTCATGTGGGTCATGCAGCAGATATTGTTCATGCGCATGGACAGGCGACTTGCCATATTTTTATGCAGTGAAGCCGAACGTATTGGTTCAGATTCAATAAACCTCACCCATGAGCAAATTGCAAAATATCTCGGCTCTGTCCGTGAGGTTGTGTCCAGAATGCTTAAATATTTTGCCAATGAAGGTATTATTGACCTGTCAAGAAGCGGTGTTAAGATCGTTGATACAGATAAACTGAGAAAACTTGCTTTTAGATAAAAAATGGGTTCAGCTTTTGCTGAACCCATTTTTCTTTATCCTATTGTAAACTCAGCATAGAATATGGCTTCATCAACGTCATCAAAATAGAAATCGGCTCTCTGACATTTGTAAAGCGTAACAATAAAATCAGTTACCTCCATGCCGTCATCGGGCATATCAAAAGTATCATTGAGCATGATGGCTATAGCGTTAAGCTGATTTTCCTCAAACCTGCCGAGAAACGCCCTAAGGGTCTCCTCCTCAGCTTCCATATCGGAAAATATTTCTTCGTAATCCTCTTCGGTCAGACGGTCAATATAATCCTGTAATCTATGCCTGCCATAGAAATTCACCTTTCTAAATTAATCCAAAACGAAGGCCTTTATTTTGTCAATTGCCTCATCAACGCCGCCCTCATAGAGATAATCGGCTTTCTGACACTTATATATCTCCACGACAAAATCGGTTATTTTCATACCGTCTCTGGGTACATCATAGCCTGCGTTGAGCCCTGCCGCAATGACTTCAAGCTGATTTGCATCAAAATTCCCAAGAAATGCTCTCAGCTTTTCCTCTTCCTCTTCAATATCCTCAAACAGGTAGTCAAAATCTATGTCGCCCAGACGTTCTCTGTAATCCTGCAATCTCATGCCGGGGGTATTCTGCGGTTCATTGCTTAAATACTCGTCAGAATATGTGGCTTCTGCTTCGTCCGTAAACTCGATGACGCCGCCTCTGCCTTCGCCTTCAAACTCACAGCCCTCTTCCTGATAACGGTATTCCTTGGTTTCATTGTCAAAGATGAAGGTGCGGCACCAGTAGTCGCCGCCGAAGCCTTCCTCGCCGCCCTGAATGAGAATCTGTCCGATATCGTCCATGGAGCCTACACGCTCCTTTATCTCGCAGATAAAGGAGGAATTATCGGACAATACTCTGTCATAGCTATCTCCGGGAGCAATGCCCTCTTCTTCAAATCCCTTGCCGTAAATACCGTTGTTTACAACAGAGTTTTTGAGCATTTCGATGAGCTCATTTACGTCCTTGCAGGAGCAAAGCTGTTTGGGGCTTTTCAGCGGTGCAAGCTGATAATACTCATATTCACCTTCGCAGTCGGAAATACCGTTGAATTCAATCAGACCGCCTTCTTTAAGCTCAATGGATACAAGAAGGGTAAAGCTGCTTGAAGATGAATTGGTTACAAAGTCGGTTCTGATTTTCATTTTTCTGCTCCTTAATCAGTATATGATTCACCGTTATTTTTGTCGTACTTGAATACCTTTCCGTATTCTGACTCGCCATTCTCCCCGTGACCATCCTCAGCATATTTCCATTCGACTCTTTCCATCGAATCGAGAAGCTCGGTTTCACGGTCAAAAAGCTCCGTCAGAAGGTCGTCAAATTCTTCATTGTACTCGCCGTCACCAATATGTTCTCTGGCTTCGACTTCCTGAAATGTCAGAAGAGATGCAAACTTTGAAATGAACTCAGACAGGCTTCCGGGCACTCGCTCTCCAAAGCTGCTTTCGGGGATTCCGCCCTCTATGACTACCGTGTCCTCGGTGATCTCAAGCTCTCCGAAAAACTCAATCGTATCAGGAGAAAGAAAATCTCCAAGCTCTTCCTTATACTTTGCAAGCAATTCTGCCATCGCCTTACTGTTTATTTTTATGGCAACAAAAGAACTGCTGCTGGAATTGGTTACAAAATCTGATCTTATTTTCATATTGATTCTCCTTTATGCTCCGTAGGAATCGTCGCTTTCAAGCTCTCCGTGGGATACAGATTCATTCTCAAGGTCGTATGTGACAGCATCGCCGCAGAGGATATTTCCTTCCATATCGAACTGCACCTTGCCTTTAAGTTTCTTGGGGTTAACTTTATAGGGGTCAAAACCCATGTCTTCAAGATAGCCTGCTGCGTCCTCGCCGCTCAGGGCGCAGCCTGTTGCCACACGGATTCTCTTTATATCCTTTATGGATATGCTTTCATCGAAAATGGATTTTTCTCCGTAAAGTATATCATTTTCGGACACCTCAAAAAGCCCGATAAGCTCCTTTATGTTCCTGATTTTCAAAAGCTGCTTTAATACCTTTTCATCCTCAGGCATCTCGAAATCACAGTCAACACTGTAAGCGCAATCGCCATCCTTCATTTCAAATCTGACGGTCACAAAGCTGCTGGAGGATGAATTGGTTACAAAATCAGTTCTGATTTTCATTATTTCTCCTCCTTTTTTCGCTGCCGCAGAATACTATCTCCGGCATAAGTGGGCAGCCGCCCATGCACAGGGCTTTTTTCTCGCATTCGGGGCATGCGTTTCTCATTCGATTTCGGAATCTTTCAAATGGTTCGCTGTTCCATGCTTCGGTAATGCTCATTTCTCTGAGGGATACCTCGTATCTCTTCTCTTGGTCAAAGCTGCATGGAACCATTATCATGTCAGCGCCTATATAGCAGCTGTACCGTCCTCCCTCGCAGGTATCGAGGGATTCGGGAAGAATGGATTTACAGAATTGTATCGCACCCGGAACATTACAGCTGTCCATGCCCACCTTGAATGGGTGGCGTTTGTCCACCTGCGAGAAAAACTCCGCCACTCTCGGGTCATCAAAAGAAAGCATATTCTCCCTTGAACCCTGTCCTGCAGGCTTGTGAAGCAGAAATATTACTGCATTTATGCCTTTCGGGAAGTCGTTTCGTGAAAGACGGTCGATAGCCTCGTCTATGCTGTTTTTGCCCAGAACATAGTGGATATTGGTTTTGACCTTTGCCTCAAGAAGCATATCTATGGCTCTTAGCGTGTATTCGCTTCTGTACCAGCTGACAGCCACTGCACCGCAGTATTTTTTGCAAAGTGCAGCTGTTTCGGGGGTCATGCCATAGCCTGAGGTTGTAAAATTCGGCACAAGGATATTTTCACGGCAGATTTTAAGTATCTCTTCAAAATGCTCGTGCTGGTCGGGGTCACCTCTGCCGCCTAATGCAAACTGATTGCATCTGCCCTTTGACTGCTCAGCTATACATCTGAAATCTTCAACGGTCATATTTGGCTTTTCTACAAACATTCCGCTCTGGTAGCAGCCGATGCCTGCCTTTGCACAAAGACCTGTTTTTCCGTGGATGCAGTGACCCATTATTCCCACATCGATAAGGTGAGGATATGATGCCATGAATGGGTCAACGCCCGAATCCCTGCCGTTTTCGTCAAGAATGCCAGTGCGCACATAGGCTCCTGTTTCAGTGTCAAAGGCTGTTTTAAAATTGTATTTTCTGTCGTTGATTATGTATCTCATTTTTATTTCTCTTTATTTCTAATAATAAAAGTCATATTTCAGTTATTATACATTACAGGAGTTTCAGTGTCAATTACGGGAACATATACTGCGGATATTCTCATAAAGCAGCACGTTAGGCATCCGCCCCTACGATAGGAATTGGTTATAATACCAAACAGGAAGTGCGGCAAAACCGCACTTCCTGTTTTCATATTCTGTAGATTATCGGTTGGGTTGTATATTTTTTTTGCAGGACATTTTCAATGTTACACGGAAAAATCATATATCAAACTCTGCGTAAAGCATTGCTTTGTCATAGTTTCCCATGCCTTTGAAGGCCATTATCTCCTTGCCGATGCGATAATGACCTTCACCGAGTTCACCATAAATAAGGCTCCAGTCAACATCCCATCTGACAGTGTCATTCATCGGGATTATCCACGCTTCGGCTGTCCATGCAAGATTTTCGATGAGAATGGGAACCTCTTCCCATTTACCGTCCTTCTGCACTTCCACAACATAATAACTGCCCGTCATCAGCTCGCCTTCAGCGCTGCCGCCTGACTGGCTGCACACCATTGTAAGACCATCTGATGTAATATTTTCTACGGTAAATTCTACTCCACAGTCAGGAGTCGGTGCGCTTTGCAACTTTTCTATGGAGTACACCTCCCCGAGTTTAAGCGGATAGGTTTCCATCACTTCTCCGTTGAAATATACTTTTACAATATCTCCCGCATATAAATCAGGGCAATTTCCCTCGGTCACATTCTTTGTTATATAGACCTCAGAATCTGCGGTTGCTCCGCTGCTGCCCTTATCTGTCACCATTGCAAGGATATTTGTGTCGTTTACGGTTATAACTTCAGCAGTGAAATGCGCCTGAGGCTTTTTTCCGCAGCCGACAAAAGGTATAAGACACAGAAAAACCATTGTAATTATCAGAATTTTCTTCATTTGATTCACTCCGTTTTAATCCTGCTCAAGTTCAGAAAGCTTAAGTCTGCCGCAGGTTTCAAAGCTGTCCATGTCGAATGCCTCGATGGCACTGTTGCTGCACACATAGAATCTGTCGCCTATGAAAAGACCTCTTGAAACTCCTGCATAATAGTAGTAATCAGAAATTTCAACTTCGTTGCGGAGATAGAAGCCGCTTTCATCGTTGTAGCCGTAGACAAAATATCCGTCCTCGGCCGGGAATGCGATGAGGTTCTTTTCCAACGATACAAGGATTGCCTTGTGGTTGTAGGTTGCTTCTGACCAGCCCTCCTCGAGGATGAGCTTGTGCTTTTCGGTTACGTTGTGAGGATCGGAGGTATCGAACATGGAAAGCTTCAGACCCTGTGTCCAGCCCGTTTCCTCGTCTGCGTCAAAGCCCAGACCTAAAAGTCTGCCTTCTCCATACTTATGAAGATAGCTTGAGAAGCCGGGGATTTTCAGCTCGGACATGATCTTCGGGCTTTCCGGATTGCTCAGATCAACGGTAAATAGAGGGTCTGTCTGGCGGAAGGTTACAAAGTAGACCACGTCCCCGTCAAAACGGACGGATTTTACATTTTCATCCTCTGCAAGATTGTCTATGGAGCTTACAGACTTAAGATCGCTGTCAAGGACATAAAGTCCGTTTGATTCACTGCTGTCATATTCGTACTTATCAAGCCCGTCGGTATAAACTGTCTGGCTCCAGCAGCTGTCTGTGGTTACAAAGCGATAGTAACCGTTGTATTCATCAATGGAGAACTGATTGAGCAGTGAGCCGGGCACAATACCCGATGCCTTTTCGGTAATTTTACCGTCTGTGAGGTCGTAAAGAAGGACTGATGTTTCATAACGGCTTTCGGTCTTTATGTAGTTCTTTCCCTCGTCTGTGCCCTCGGTTTCCTCATACTTATTCTGAGAGATTGCCAGAATAAGGCTGTCGGTATCGGCATAAACCGTGCCGTAACCGCCAAGTGCAGCCTTTACACTGTCGTACTGCTGTGCACTTTCAACATCAACACTTGTTATGATATTGAATACTGCACTGTCTACTTCCGGGAATATACAGATATCCTCACAGGCAATAAGGGTGTTTTTCCCGTCAATGCCCGTTACGGGAATAAATGTTTCAGGGGACTTTTTTTCTATCTCATTCTTCCAGACATGCTCTGTTGTTACGGTATAGATCTTGCTTCCGATCATACGTGTGGAAAGAATGTTTCCGCTCTGGGAAAAAGTTTTTTCCACTTTCGGTGCTTTTCTGTCAGAGATGTCGTAAATTATTACGGCTGTTTCCTGACTGTAGTTATACTCATCGCTGTACTCAACGTTGATTATGTAGTATTTATACCAGTTGTCCACGTTGACAACTACAGCAAGCTTATCGCCGTATATATACATCTGATTCGCAGAGGAGTAGTCTTTTCCCTCTATGGGCACGGTGCAGAGCTCTGTGAGGGATTCGCTGTCTGCGATGGTTATATTGCCGTATCTGAGGATATAGATATATTTCCCGTCGGTCTTGATAATATCGCCTTCATCTACACCCTCAACCTGCACGTTTGTGCCTGAATATTCAGGTGCCATTGCTCCGTTTGTGGTTATGGATTCTTCCTTTTCTGATTCAGCGAAGAAGTCTGAGCCTGCAGCATCTTCCATAACCAGTGCATCATCGACCATGATTCCGTAGTCATATCCGCCTTTTGACATTTCGGAAATAATATCATACACCTCTGAATAACTCTCTGTTTTTCTAATTTCTCCCGGCACAACTGTACCCGAATATGCGGGTTTCTTTTCTGCACAGCCTGCAAAAGCAGCAAGGCAGATGATTATTGCCGCACAAAGCAGCATGGCAACGATTTTTGTCCTGTTCTTTTTCATGACATCAATTCTCCCTTCATCACTATGTTTATAAAACACTTTAGCACTGTAAATGGTTGGAATAATTTTGCAAAAGATAAAAATAAATATCCCCCGGTAAAACCGGGGGTTTTTCACATGCGGGCGAAGCCCTCTATTCCTCGCGGAACGCGTTAACGCGTAATTACGGTCTGCCAGCCGCGTAAGTTTACTTGCGTTTCTTAAATGTATCTACTCCAGGAATTGATAGCTGTTCGCCTAACTGGTCT
>JAZUNN010000011.1:0-55609 GCA_045604155.1 Acutalibacteraceae bacterium | reverse complement strand
ATGTCATCATCATCAACACTGACAAGGCTGTTCTGACCGGTAAGAAGCTGGATCAGAAGTCCTACTACCGTGTATCCGGCTGGATCGGCGGTCTGAAGGAAACCAAGGCTCGCGTCATGATGGATAACCGCTCTGACTACGCCATGGAGCTGGCTGTCAAGGGCATGCTGCCCAAGAACACTCTGGGCCGTCATTGCATGGTGCGTCTGCACCTGTACAAGGGCGCCGAGCATCCCCACGCTGCTCAGAAGCCTGAAGTATGGACCCTGGACTGATTTGGAGGTAGACGATTATGTACGAGAGCAAAAGAAAGTATAACTACGGCACCGGCCGCCGTAAGTCCTCCGTTGCCCGTGTTCGCGTGTACGAAAACGGCACCGGTTCCATCATCATCAACGGCCGCGATATGGACGACTACTTCGGTCTGGAGACCCTGAAGCTGATCGTTCGTCAGCCCCTGGTCACCAGTGATCTGGTTGGCAAGGTTGACATCGTTGTGACCGTCGCAGGCGGCGGTGTTTCCGGTCAGGCCGGCGCTATCCGTCACGGTATCTCCCGTGCACTTCTCCAGTTCGATTCTGAGAAGCTCCGTCCCGCTCTTAAGAAGGCAGGCTTCCTGACTCGTGATCCGAGAATGAAGGAAAGAAAGAAGTACGGCCTCAAGGCTGCACGTCGTGCTCCCCAGTTCTCCAAGAGATAGTTTTTACTTCAAGAAAATGGCTTGTTTACAAGGCTTTTGCTTTGTAGCAAGCCTTTTTTGATGTCTATTTGATGTCCGAGCGGCAAAATATGCCCTTTTTTCTTACCGTTTGGCAAGTTTTTTAAACATATCAGAATGTCATTATCAAATATGCAAGATTGCTTCACAGCCTCAATTTTATGTGTTATCGTGTCAATGAAATAACACAAGGGAGCTGAGAAAATGCAAACTATTACGCTAAATCTAATCAAAGAGAATTTCCAACTAAGACAAGTGATACAGGAACTGGAGCAAATGCGCATATTATTTGAGGCATTATCTGAGACAGTTGTTATTAAATCAACGGATAATGAGCTCGTGAACAGCTTTTATTTACTGCAAGACACATTCGAGATGAAATATGAGAATATAGCTAAAATGCTTCTGAATGACAAATAAGAGCTTTTTGAAATACAAAGGTGAATTATATAGTGCAATGTACAAAATGCGCTCAGGGGAAATCCTGAGCGCATTTATGCTATTCGGGTATGCTGTTTATCCAGTCATTAACAAGAGCTGCGGCAGTTTCCTGCGCTTTATTTGTAAGTTCTGTACGCTCACGATAAGCGTTAATTTGAGGGTCTTCGCCTATAAGCTCACGAAGGAATACAAGTGCTTTATGGTCGCCGTTTTTGGCACGCATATACGCAACTATCATTAGAGCTTCCAAATTTGTGTACTCTGTCGGGTTTTCGATACCTGCACTTTTTAATGCCTCAACAGCTACGGTATCATTTTCACATACAGGCAAAGATAATATCATTTGTGCAGCCGCTCGCATTGTTCGCTTTTTTCTCCGAGCTGTGCCGCTCGCTTTGCCGCCTTTTGAGCAAATTTCCCGTTGTTCGCTCGTGGTTCGTTCTGAAATTGGTATAAGGTTATCCTTTTGCATTGTGTGTCCTCCTCTCTTTGTGTTCGATGCATTTAATTGCGGTGTTCTCTGCTGATGTGCGATAAATCATTGAGCTGATATTTTCGTAATAATCAATATCGCACAGTAAATTATAAAGTGCTTGTGTCTTGCTGCAGTGTCTCAACTTCCACATGATACGAGCGTGTAAGCTGCTTGCAAATTGTCTACTGCTGCTATATCCTGCTATTTTTGCCGCTGTTGTCTGCGTCTTGCTCTCAAAATAATGATTCCAAATAAAAACCTGTTCAGAGAACGATAGCAGCTGCAAAGATTCCAAAATAGTGAAATATGCAGATGCTTGCCACTCTGCAACGATAACAGCATTAAAGGGCTCTTGTGACTTCATATCCTCAACAGTATCTAAGATGGATATATCATCATTTTCAGTGCTGATACTTTCGTTTAAGCTGACTATATGCCGTGCTTGCCTTGTAAATCCAGCAGTTTTATAAAACTGCTTCAATAGTGTTTTTGATAGATATGTTAGGAATGCGAAGCCGCTGCTATTATCAAAATAGTTTATTGCTTGCAGTAGAGCGAAATATCCCGATTGTATAAGGTCTTCTGTGCTGATTGCAGCATCTTTCAAATATCGAGAGAATTGTGCAGCTCTCATCTCGATAAAAGCAGCATTATTTTCCCACAATACCGAAATCAAGTTTGCTTCGCCGTCTTTGATACGCTTAACAAGACTCTCATTTGTATACATGATTATATTCCCTCATTGAGTAAAAAGCCGCCAATGCTGACGGCTTTTAATACCTTATCGAACATTATTGAAATCGAGTTTAAATGTCTCCGAAAGTCTCGGAGTGTAATCCCTGCCGTTGAGAGCTGCATCAATGCTTTCGGCGTAGTCAAGCAGATTAGCTATATCCCACATATCGAGAATGGGATTAGAAACGGCGACAGCATCAATATCAATGTTTGAAGTGGGGAGCTGTTCGGCGATTTTGTCGCACAGTAACGAGATTTTGCGCATAAGCTCGTCAATTTCGCTGCAAATGGGGATAATATCGGAAAATGGAAGTTCTTTAAATTCGCCGCTTAAAATATCAGTATGGGATTCAAGAAGCCTGTGTAGCTCTCTCATACCGAAAAAGTCATTTGCATCTCTGAGGGGCTCACCGATGCGCTCCAGATATGCGCAGTCGTAATTAGCGCCCACAAGCGAGAGATACGAAATACACAGGTGCATAACCTCTGTTGTATCTTTTGTGCGCTTTGTGTCCTCTTTAAATGCTGAAATCAGAGCTGTGCAATATCTTTTTATGTCTGCTGTTGCTGAGACCAGTGATGAGAGATAGTCCTTGTTGATTCGCTGTCTCTCTGCTTCCTGTCGTTCTGTGCTGTAAACCTTGAGATATGAGCTATCGAGTATGTTTCCGACTGTGTCAAGGTATTTCATTCGCTTGCCGTTGATTGCGGTAAGTCTTTCGGTAACCTCACCGAGCCTGTGAACGGTTGATTTGTAATTCATGGTTGATACCTCCAAAAGATATAGTTGTTCATTGTAAGATGTTTTAAATCTGTTATTATTTGTGTCCTAAAAATTAGGACACGGCTGTCCTAAAAAATAGGACATGGTTGTCCTAAAATTTGGGACATGGTACTATTCTCGCAGAAGAAAGTAATAAGTGCAGTTTTTAAGCTTTCCGTCGCTGCTTGGATAAAATCGCTCTTTTGCGATATATCCCTTATCGATAAGCATTTGAAGGTACTTGTAAAACGAGGTTTTCGTTATTCCCGCGTCTCGAATGAGAGTGTCACGAGAGGGAAAACAATAATTCTCAGCACCTGCATAGCTTGCGAGAAGAGCGTACAAGCCTTTTGCTGCGAGCGGTAATGATTCGTCTCGCAGAACCTTATTCTCAACGCACCCAAAGAAGCCAACAATCCCCAAAATGTTCACCCCTCCGACTCTACATCGAGAAGTTGTAAGCTTTCGGTTGCTGCTTCACGAAGCCAAAGCGAGCGTAAATTTTTAGCAGATTTGAGGGTGTACAAGATACTCATAGCTCGTGCGTGCTCCTGCTTTACATATCCCTCAAGTTCATCGAGTGTGTCGGGAATATAATAGCCTTTGCCGCAACCGATGATAACATGTCCCTCTCTGCGCAGATGCTCGATGTGCTTGCGAAGCTCCCTGTTACGCATGCCGAGTAAGGCGGCTATTTCGTTGACGTGTCGAGCGTTGCGCTGCCCTGTTGGAATAAGTGAAAGAATCTCACTGTTTTGAAAATGCTTTGAAGCGTCCATATATCCGTCCATATCAAAGCGAATTGAGCTGCTGAATCAGCTTGTCATAATTGACGAGCGTCTTTTTTCCAATTTCGAGACACGGCAACTCTCCACGCTTGTGCATCATGCGAAGTGCGTATTTGGAGAGAATACCAGTTGCAGCAACCGCCTCAATACTCATTAAGCGTGGTGCGCTATCCGTTTTTACTGCGTTTGAATTATTCATTTTATCTACTCCTTGCATAGTTCGTTTGTCGTGAGCTCTTGACAACCGTATTCTATCATAATATAATGTTAACTGCAACAACATGTCGTTAACGTATACGATGTAAAAAGTCTGAGGTGTGTTAAAATGATTAACAAAGAACGAATGTCTCGAATAATAAAGGACGAACGACTTGCGTTAGATGAAACGATTGAACATTTTGCATCTAAAGTGGGTATTGCACGTCAAACGCTTTCAAAGTGGGAAAAGGGGTTCATTGATAATTTGCCTCTTGTGGTGTTAATGCAGATGTGCGAACTGTTTAAGTGCGATTTGGGTTATATCGTGGGTGAGTATTCTTTTAAGACAAGACAAGCAACGGATATTAACGCTGAGACTGGACTTTCTGAAGAGGCTATAGAAGTACTTAGAAAAAAACGTCCTGAAGTTATTGCCGCTCTCAATGAATTACTTGTGTTTAATGATGCAGAGGTTTTAGTTTCTATTGCTGCATATTTGAATTTTTATTTGAGAGATTACATTTATTTGAGTGATAACGGACAAGCAATAACGGAGAGTGCATCAAATAGAGTTGGGCGAATACTCGGAGATAATCAGGGGAATATTCCAGAGGGCTATACAATGGAGATAGATAAAAATAACTTAGCAGATATATATTTGTTGCAAATAAGTTCACAGTTACAAGAATTGAAAAGGACATATAAAAGTGGAGTGAAGGGCTAATTATGGCAACGATAAAACGTAGAAATAACACATATCAAATAACTGTTTCTCTTGGCTATGATGTCAACGGCAAAAAGATACGCAAAACAACGACATTTAAGCCTCCTGAGGGAGTAACGGAAAGAAAAGCCGATAAGCTCGCTGAGGTATTTGCACACGATTTCGAGCAACGCTGCAAGGGCATGACAGAGCTCAAGGAAAATATGCGCTTTGCTGATTTGGTTGCATGGTACTTTGAAAATTATGCACCAAACGAATTAAAGCCTGTGACAATATACACATATAGGGGGCAGCTCGACACGCATATATTGCCTGTATTCGGAAATATGAAATTAAAGGATTTCACATCTGCAAAACTCACAGCTTACTTTCAAAAAATACAGCTTTCGCCGTCCTCAGTTCGCAAGTTGTACACGATTCTATGCAGTGTATTTAAAAGAGCGGTGCAGCAAGGCTTTTTAGTAAAATCTCCCTGTGAAAATGTTATTTTGCCACGAGACAAGCGAACAAAAGAAGAAAAAAAGCCTGTGCTCGAAGAAGCACAAGCTCATAAGCTGCTCGAAATGGTGAGCGGATATTCTCAATTTAACACTATTATTAAAATGCTTCTGTTCACTGGTTTGAGGTCTGGAGAGTGCTTAGGCTTACAGTGGCAAGATATTGATTTTGACACGATGACAATTCACATTCAACATAATCTCGCTGATGTCGGCGGTAAACATTGGCTTGATACTCCGAAAACTGCTAATAGTGTTCGATATATCGGCATGAGCGAATTGTTAAAGAATATTTTGCTTGAGCATCGAGCGGAACAAGAGAAGAAAAAGGCTGCTTTAGGACGCTTGTATAAATACCCTGATATGGTTTTCACTTCCGAAATGGGAGGCTATGTTGACAGATGTTATCTAAATACCACTTTCAAAAGATTTATTGCAGATACTGATTTCAGCTATATATCACTTCATAGCCTCAGACACTGCAATGCAACATTGCTTATCAATAGTGGGGTAGACCTCAAAATTGTATCTGAGTTATTAGGTCATTCAGATGTAGGAACAACAGCAAATATATACGCTGATGTGCTTGCAAGCTCAAAGGCTAAAGTTGCAGAGCTTGTATCTTTAAAGCTTAATGCTTGATGTCCATTGATGACTATTTGATGTCCAAAGTTACGACAAGCTATTGATTTTTACGAAATCTTATTATAAAATAAAGCGGCGTAATCCGCATGATACAACAACTTTTGGAACATTGCAAAAAGATACGAAATGAGAGAATTATCACTCAAAGAGATAGTTTTTATATCGCTTACAAAGCCCACTTCCGCATGGATGTGGGCTTTTTGTGAGGCTTGTAAGCTTTTTGGATGTTTAAGAAAGGAATGGTTATTATAAAGCCTTTTTGGGAAAATGAATATTTGAATAAAGAGAAAATGACATTCGGAAATCCTAGTAAAGAAATTGAGGATATAGTACCATTTTTGAATAAAGATGCAAAAGTTCTTGATGTTGGATGTGGTGACGGAAGGCATGCATTATATTTAGCAGGATCAGGTTTTCAGGTAGATGCTTGTGATATATCTACAAATGCTATAGAAAAATTAGATTACCTCAAAAAACGCAGTGGATTGAGAATACATACATGTGTATGTGATGTTTTGGATTTTGAGTTTAGGTATAAGTATGATTTAATTATTGTTCATGGAGTGCTGCAGTTTATTGAAAGAGCAAAACAGCCCAAGGTGCTGGAACTACTTAAAAAATGGACAAATATAAATGGATACCATATTATCGCATTGTTCACAGATGAAGAACCTGTACCGGAGGACTTAAAAGATGTTATGATAGGTGTATTCAAAAATGAAGAAATTAAAAGCTACTATGAGCAGTGGGACATAAAAATGTTTGAGAGCAGAAAATTTAATGATGAACATGAAAATGGAATCAAGCATTGCCATGCAATGAATAAAATTGTTGCAAGAAAAATGATTTAGAGTCAGTAATCAAATTGTTTTTCTCAAAGACACTGTATATTAGTTGTTATGTTATTGGAAACTTTGAGTATCTTTGTAAGAAAGCGGTTCAGCAGTGCTTCTGAAGGCTCACAATCCGTTTTCATCCATACAGACTCATAATTTTGAGGGTAAAACTATATGAAAGACTTAACAAAAGGTTATCCTGCCAAGGTCATAATGATGTTTGCCATTCCTCTGATGCTGGGAAATATATTACAGCAACTTTATAACATGGCAGACAGCAAGGTAGTAAGTACATATATCAGCACTGAGGCACTGGCGGCAGTCGGTGCAACGGCGGTTATTGCACACACGCTGACTGTGTTCCTGAACGGTCTTACACAGGGCTTTTCCATCATGGTAGCAACCAGATACGGGGCAAAGGATATAAAGAGCATACGGCAGTACGTAGCAGGAACGATTATCCTTACACTGGTAATTACAGTGATAATCACGGCTGCAGGACTCTTGTCCATTGAAAAGATTCTTGAATTTCTGAACACTCCGAAAGCGATAATGCCGGATGCTCTGTCTTACATCAGGATAATTATTGCAGGACTGATATTTACCGCACTTTACAATATGTTTGCAAACATTCTTCGTGCGGTAGGCGACAGCAAGACACCTCTTTATTGCCTGATATTTGCACTTGTTGTCAATGTCGGTCTGGATTTGTTGTTTGTAGGTGTATTTCCGTGGGGAATGGAAGGTGCTGCAATCGCAACGGTAATAGCTCAGGCGATTTCCGCAGTTCTGTGCGGGCTGATTGTAGTGATCAGATTCCGTGACATATTGCCGAAAAAAGGTGACTGGAAGCCCATCGGCGGACAATATTCAGGTATGCTGTCCGCAGGATTTGCAATGGCTCTCATGGGCTGTATTGTAAACATGGGAACGGTTGTATTGCAAGGCTCCATCAACAATCTCGGCACAGACATAGTTGTTGCACACACAGCCATCCGACGAGTGTTCAGCATAATGATGGCCTTCATCGGTGCTGTAGGAACGGCCATGACCACATATGCCGGTCAGAATATGGGCGCAGGCAAACCGGAGCGAGTCAGACAGGGGATGCGTCATGCGTTGATAATCAATACCTGCATAACAACAGTGCTTCTGGCAGGTTGGTATATTTTTGGTGAAAGAATCGTAATATGGATAACGAGTACAGAGAAAAAATCAATCATTGATGCAGCTGTCATGTATATGAATACAGACATATGGTTTTTCTACGTGCTCGGTCCGCTGTTTATCCTTCGCTGTACTCTTCAGGGTATGGGAAGAAAGAGTATACCCATCTTTTCAAGTATTCTGGAGCTGGCAATCAAGGTGCTCTTTGCACTTATCCTTGTGCCTGCCTTCAAGTATGTGGGCGTAGCATTTACAGAGCCTGTCAGCTGGGTGATTATGATTATTCCACTGATCATTGCCTACTTAAGACTGCCTCCCGAGAAGATGCTCCAAAAGAAAAAAGTGGAAGAGGAAGCTATCTGATAACACAGATAAACCACTGCAAGAAATTCAATATTGCATTAAAGCCCTGCATTTCCTAAAAACGCAGGGCTTTGTTGAATATTAACTTTACGGATGTTATAATCGGTAAAACGAAATCCGAAGGACAAATCACCATGGCAACACTCATGATTGGCAATGTTACAGCAAAAGGCGCAAAAGAACAGGTGCTTCAGATGTTCAATAACCTGAAGGATTATTACGATAAATATCTGACAAGCGAAAGCGGCACAGAGGAAGACTACGCCATTACCTTTGAATTTTCATCCAAAACAGGCTCATTCTTTTCCTGCGAATATTTTCAGGGCTATTCAGAAGAATATGAGTGTGAAATTGAGGCTGAAATGGAGTGCGAAGAGGACGATGATGAGGAGCCGATGATCCTTCATTACAACTGCGGAGAGATAATTACGGGCTTATCCGAGTACGGCATTGAATCGGAGGAATTTTAAAATTTTGTGATATAGGATTAAAATCTCTGCAAAAATCATGTATAATAAATAACAATATATTTTTTACATAGAGGTGATGACTTGGCACGTTGGAATCAGAAACTCAACATAAAGTTCAAAGAGGCATTTGTAGCGGTAATGCCCGTAGTTGCAATACTGCTTATTCTCAGCTTCACTGTTGCCCCTATGCCCACAGATGTCCTGCTCAGCTTCCTGTTTGGCGCAGCAATGGTAATGGTGGGAATGATGTTTTTCACTTTAGGTGCAGAAATGGCAATGACACCCATGGGTGAAAAAGTCGGTGCAAAAATGACCCAGAGCCGTAAGGTTATGCTGATTGTCATACTAGCATTTATTCTTGGTGTAATAATCACAATTTCAGAACCCGATCTTCAGGTTCTTGCAGAACTTGTCCCATCAATACCGAACATGACTATCATTCTTGCGGTAGCCATCGGTGTGGGAATATTCCTGGTGGTTGCTATTCTGCGTATGCTTCTGAAAATCCCTCTTGCACCGCTGCTTATATTTTTATATGCCGTTGCATTTGGTCTGATGTTTTTTGTGCCCGAAGAATTCAGAGCAATATCTTTCGATTCAGGCGGAGTAACAACAGGTCCCATGACAGTACCTTTTATTATGGCACTGGGCATAGGCGTATGTGCGATACGTGACGATAAGAATGCTGCAGACGACAGCTTCGGTCTTGTGGCACTGTGTTCTGTAGGACCTATAATTGCCGTGCTTATGCTGGGTCTTGTTTTCATGCCCGAAGGCAGCGAAGTTGAGGCAGAAGCAGCAAAAACTGCAGCAGATTCAGTTGAACTTAGAAGACTGTTTACTGACGAAATTCCCACATACATGATGGAAATTGCAGTATCCCTGCTTCCCATAGTTGTATTTTTCTTTCTGTTCCAGATATTCTCTCTAAGACTTAAGGGGCGCACACTGAAGAAAATTGTAATCGGTCTTGTGTATACTTACATCGGACTGACCCTTTTCCTTACAGGTGCAAATGTAGGCTTCATGCCTGCAGGCAGTTACCTTGGCGAAGTTCTTGGAGGAACATATAAATATATACTTATCCCAATCGGAGCGCTTATAGGTTTCTTCATCGTCAAGGCAGAGCCTGCTGTATATGTTCTCAATCAGAAGGTAGAAGAAATAACCGACGGCGGAATTTCAGCCAAAGCAATGGGAGCGAGCCTTTCAATAGGCGTATCAATTTCCGTTGCACTTGCAATGATAAGAGTTGTAACAGGTATTCCCATAATGTATTTCCTGATTCCGGGATATGCACTTGCATTGGGATTATCGTTGCTTACCCCGAAAATATTCACTGCTATAGCCTTTGACTCAGGCGGAGTTGCATCAGGTCCCATGACAGCAACATTCCTTCTCCCTCTTGCACAGGGAGCCTGCAAGGCATTGGGCGGAAATATGGCATCGGATGCATTCGGTGTTGTTGCAATGGTCGCAATGACTCCTCTCATCACCATTCAGATACTGGGTCTTGTCAACCGAATCAAGCAGAGAAAGAGAAGTCCCTCTGAGCTTGCTCTTGCAGGATTTGAAGAAGACGATATCATCGAGCTGTAAAGGAGTGAAGATATGAGCGAATTATATATGATGGTCACAATAGCTGACCGAAAGCAGACCAAAAAGTTCAATACCTTCTATTCCGAAAACGGGCTGGATATATCGTTCAATACCATGGGGCGTGGAACAGCTGCCAGTGAAGTGCTTGACTATTTTGGCCTTGAAAACAATGAAAAAACAGTTATGATTCATTTCGTTACAGACGAAACCTGGAAGACAGTGAAAAAAGCACTGCGTACCGAAATGAAGATCGAGATTCCGGGCACAGGAATTGCATTTATCATTCCTCTCAGCAGTATAGGAGGAAAGAAAACTTTAAATTACCTGACATCCGGACAGACATATATTAAAGAGGAGGAAACCTCGTTGAAAGATACAAAATATGAACTTCTCATCGCAATAGCAAACCAGGGATATACAGAGGTTGTTATGGATGCAGCAAGAAAAGCAAAGGCATCAGGCGGTACCGTGCTTCACGCAAAGGGAACGGGCAGCCGTGCGGCTGAAAAGTTCCTTGGAGTTACCCTTGTCCCCGAGAAGGAAATGATATTTATGGTAGTCAGAAAGGATCGGAAGAACGAAATCATGCGTTCGATTATGGACGAAGCAGGTCTTGAATCTGACGCACGTTCAGTTGTATTTTCTCTTCCTGTTACAGATACCGCAGGAATGCGTCTTATGGAAGTCGCAGAGGATGAATAAATAATCCCACAAGCGGCATAGAAGTATTAAAAGCCACTTTTGATGTTAAGTCAGAAGTAGCTTTGCGTTTGCTTGTGTCATTGATTTTTTATTATCTGTTTGCTAAAATAAATATAATGAAATTATAGTGTTGCTTTCAAGAGAATAAGGTGTTCTTGTGAAGAAAGGAATAAAATGAAAGTAGTAGTTTTTTATGGAAGTCCAAGAAAAGGCAATACATATACTGCCACTAAAATCTTTATGGATGCAATGTCTGAATGTGGCGAAGTAAGCTATTCGGAATTTTTCCTGCCGAAAGATGTTCCTGAGTTTTGCCTTGGGTGCCAGCTGTGCCTTGGCAATCCACGTGAAAAATGTCCTCATGCTTCATATATTGATCCAATATATAAGGCAATAATGGAGGCTGACGCACTTGTTTTTACTACTCCGCATTATGGCGGCAGCAGTATGACAGGCAGTATGAAAAATCTGTTGGATCATCTTGATTTTTTCACATTGACCGTATCTCCTCGAAAAGAAATATTCAGTAAAAAGGCTTTTGTACTTACGACAGCGACAGGTACAACCTCTGCTGTAAAACAGATTGAAAAATGCTTGAAAAACTGGGGAATAAACAGAGTATCCTCGGTAGGAATCAGGATGTTTATAGATAAGTGGAATAAAATGCCGATAAAGAAGCAGAAAAAGCTGGAAAAAAGGATTGGGAAAGCAGCACGAAGCTTCTACTCAATGAAAAAGAAGAGACCTTACGCATCATCTGTTTTTATGTATTATATGAATAGATTTGTTATTAAAAGATTTATCGGTGAGGGAAGTTATTCGTTTGAGTATTGGAAAGAAAACGGGTATCTTGATAAGTGTCCGTTTTAGATTAATTTACTGTTTGCATGGTGAAAATAATTTTATCTGTGAGATTTAACAAATAACCCGTGAAGACACTTCTTTACGGGTTATTCTTCTTTATCACTATCCACCTTACGGTTGTGGTTTTTTTCATATCAGACAGATAGAAAAGCCAAATCTGCAACACATTGACATAGAATCATAAATATATTATAATCTATACATCTAACAGAGAGCGAGGGAGTTCTGTGAAACAGATTAATTTCAGCCTTTTCGGGGAAACAGTATTGATAAGCGGAAGAAAATATAAAGCAGGTGAACTGCTCACAGCATATATGAACCTTAATATTGAACGCCTGGACACCTTGTATTCAGCCTGTGAGGCACAGAAAAATGCGCTTCGCCGCTTTGAACGCAGTGAGGAATACAGCAGAATTCTTCACAGAAGCATGGATACATTTGATGTTGTGGATAAGCTTCTTTCAAAGCTTACTCCATACAGCCGATATGAAGGAGAAAATATTACACTGATCTCTATAATGGAAAAAAGCCCGCTTTTCAGGGGCTTTGATGTTGTTTCTTCAGATGCGGAAAATGTTGAGAGATGGCGTGATGAGTGTGAAAAACTTGGGAATATGTATCTTTCAGCTGTTGACGCACTAAGATTCTGTCGTGATACAGCCGCTCCGTTTCTTTCTCAGTATGCCGAAACAGAAAGTGCAGAAAAGGCATTTGCTGCAATCAATGCAGACAGAATAGATTTTGTCAGAGCGGAAGAGAGTATATCTTTTGAAGAAATAAACGGCAATAAAGTATTATGTAAACACATATCCAATGCAGGTTTTCTTGTTTTTGTCCAGCAGATATTTGCAGCAGCCGCTGCAGGAGAAGTAATACCCCGCATGTGCGGATGCTGCGGAAAATTTTTTCTGCCGTCAAATCGACTTGCAAAATTCTGCGACAGAAAAGCTCCGGGCGGAAGCGGAAAACTTTGCCGTGAAATCGGTGCACGACGCAGATATGAGAAAAAGCAGAAGGATAATCCCATATCCACGGCATATACAAGAGTGTATAAGGCACGCTATGCAAGAATGACCAACGGCAAAATCACAAAAGAAGAAATGAGTCAGTGGACAGAGAAGGCAATGGCATTAAGAGAAAAAGCCTTCTCTGAAAACATGGCAAGGGAAGAATTTGAGGCTATGCTTAAATCTCTATGATAAAAATCAGAGCTTTCTGGGCTTCGGTCTGTGATGATGTCCGAAACCGTGATGAGGAGGCGGCATTCCAAAAGGATCAAAGGGTGGAGGAGGCGGAAAATCGTCGTGATCACAGCCCTTGTCCATTTCCTCAAGATGAGCGCAGAGCTTGTCGCAGAGCGTAGAAAACTGCTCAGCTTCCTCGTCTGAAAAACAGGAAGTTATGCGGTTTGCATCTGCTTCACGGTCTGCATCAATATCGGAAACCAATGCCTTGCCTGTTTCGCTGAGGGAGATGTGAGAAATACGCCTGTCGTTTTCGTCGGAAGTGCGAATGATAAGACCTTCCTCACTAAGCCTGCTCAGCATCTGCGAAAGAGAAGAAGGACGCACGTCCAGAAGCTCCGCCAGCTCATGAGAGGTAATGCCGTCATTTTCTCTGAGGAGAGTAAGCAGACGCCCTCTGCCGTGGGAATGTTTTCCGTTGTGGTGGGGATGTCTGTGCATAGATCTCCCAATTCTGTGTAATTTAAAAATCAAGTCACTTCTTTTCAAAAAATCACCTCACAAATATTAGTTAGGATCCTAACAATTACATTATATTTAGGTGCCTAACTATTGTCAAGTGTTTTTTGACAGAAGGAGGAATATTTTTGTATAATTTCAGATTCAGATTCAGACCAAAGCATCATGATGACGCATTTATAAACACATTTTCAAGGACACTGGATGATTTTTTTAATGCCCTTGTGGATAACGGGCTGATAATAGAAAACTGGAGAAGCAGCACTGTGATGCAGGATTGCTACGAAAGTGTTGTGGCGGCATTTGATATGCATTCTCTCGACGAAGAAAACTTCAGCTCATCGTCAAGGATATACCTCAGCCGCCTTGTAAAGATGTGTTCCCAGACACCTCAGCTTGAATATATCGGCATCAATGCTGACCTTGAAAGCAGCTGCAGATGTCAGCGCCCATCAGGACTTGTGATGTACGCCGATATGGACGCACAGACATCACCTATAATATGCTGCGATTGTCAGAAGGGGTTTCCTCTCAGACGTTTCAGGCTTGGAGGAAAATTTGAGGATTTCGGAGAGCTGTTTGACTGGCATAAACTGTATAAAAGCTTCAGAACCCAGTATAGAATGGGAATAGGAGATTCATTTGCATATATGATGCTCAGCCGTTCAGATTCACAACTTTCAAATATGGGGCGAAGCCTTGCAGTAAGACTTGAGGAATCCGCAGGTATTGTGGTATACTATTATATGCTTACAGACGAGCGGAACGACAACGGACTGTGTCCATCCTGCGGCAGGTCGTGGATATGTGAATATCCCGATGCAATAGGCTTTGCGTATTGCTGTCAGGACTGCAGACTTGTATCAAACCCGCCGCCCAGAAGACCCTATTAAAGGAGAAAAAGTAATGAGTGAGATTCTTCGCACAGAAAATCTGTGTTTTTCATATGATAACGATGAAAATCCCGAAACAGCTTTAGACGATATTTCAATATCAATAAAGCAGGGTGAGTTTGTGGCACTTCTTGGACATAACGGTTCAGGAAAGTCCACAATAGCAAAGCATTTCAATGCAATTCTGCTTCCTACGGGAGGCAAGGTATATGTCCGTGATATGGATACCGAAAACGAAGATCTGCTTACGGAAATCCGCCGCAGAGTCGGAATGGTATTTCAGAATCCAGACAACCAGATTGTTGCAACAATAGTCGAGGAAGACGTTGCATTCGGTCCTGAAAATCTCGGCATACCTTCTGCTGAAATCAGAAAAAGAGTGGATGATGCGCTGAAAGCAGTTGATATGTATGAGTACCGTCTTCATGCACCACACAAACTGTCAGGTGGACAGAAGCAGAGAATAGCCATTGCAGGAATAATAGCCATGCAGCCTGAGTGTATTGTGCTGGACGAGCCTACGGCAATGCTTGACCCAAGAGGCAGGGAAGAGGTTATGAATGCAATAATTTCTCTTTGCAGAAATCAGGGTATAACCATTGTGCTCATAACTCATTACATGGACGAAGCTGCGCTGGCTGACAGAGTGATCGTAATAGACAACGGAAAAATACTTATCGAAGGCGAGCCGAAAAAAGTATTTTCGGAAACAAAGCTGCTGCGTGACCACGGACTTGATGTCCCTCAGGCGGTTGAGCTGTCACAGCGTCTGAAGCAGCAGGGCATAGATATGCCGGAAGGCATACTTGACGCAAAGGAATGTGCAATGGCACTGGCAAAGCTTATTATTAACAAGGAGTGAGAAAAATGAGTTTTGACGCAAAGAAGGCTACAAGGGAAGCTATCGAATGGATACGTGAATGGTTTGAAAATAACGGAAAAGGCTGTAATGCAATAATCGGAATATCAGGCGGCAAGGATTCAACCGTTGCTGCAGCATTGTGCGTAGCCGCACTTGGCAAGGACAGAGTAATAGGTGTTTCCATGCCCAATGGAATCCAGCCTGATATGCCTGATGTTGATGCACTTTTTGAACATCTGGGAATAAAGAGAATAACGGTTAACATAAAAACAACAGTTGATGCTATTCTCGGTGCAATAGCTGATGCAGGAATAACTGAAATGACCAGACAGGCTCAGATAAATCTGCCTCCCAGAATCAGAATGACCACTCTCTATGCGGTGTCGCAGAATTACAACGGAAGAGTTGTAAACACCTGCAATCTTTCTGAGGACTGGGTCGGATATTCAACCAGATACGGCGATTCTGCCGGCGATTTTGCACCTCTTGCAGGAATGACTGTAGAAGAAGTGAAGCAGGTTGGAATAGAACTTGGTCTGCCGAAAGACCTTGTTTATAAAGTGCCCAGCGACGGACTTTGCGGAAAGACAGATGAGGATAACCTCGGATTTAAATATGCAGTTCTCGACAGATATATAAGAGAAGGAATCTGCGAAGACGAGGAAACAAAAGCAAAAATAGACAGACTCTACAAGCTTAACCGATTCAAGCTTGAGCCGCTGCCTTATTTCAAACCGTAAAAAATCTGTCATTCATATTTCATGCATTGCAGAATAAAATATAATTGTAAAAAACAAGGGCAAAAGCGAGATTGATTTCTCTGCTTTTGCCCTTGTTTGTCAGATACAGTTTTCAATCAGCTTTGCTGATTGTGATAGTGCGTGATACATCGCCTTTATCAATACTCAGTATATGATTGTCGTCAACACGTATGGTAAGTGCGCACATGCTCTCAGGGGTAATGGCAGTTTCATCTGTGGTAACTGTGACTGTTGCTGTATCCTGAACGCCGTCAGCACTGCTTGAGGTAAATACAATATTTGCGTTTATATTTCCGTCACCACTGTCAAAATTGAGTTCATAGGGAATCCAGATAACGCCGGAATTTGCATCAACAGAAATTGAAGTGGCAAAATCTCTGTAAGATATACAGCCTTCTTCATCAGTGGTTGTAAAATAAGCACCTGACATAATATCTTCTGAAAGCAGTTCAGGTGTCATATAAAGGACGCTGCCTTTTTCATTGGGTGCAGTGATGAATCCTGAAGTTGGCTCTGCGGTAAGAATAGAGCCATCACCATCGAAGCAAAATCGCTGAGATGAATCGCAGCTGAAGTTTGACTGAGGCATAAAAAGCATGGTTATAGAGCCATCATCATTCATAATTCTGTCGGTACCTTTATAGTGGACGTCATTTGTGTCTATATCTTCATAGACTGCAGGTCTGGCAGAGGCAGGTGTTTTGGCACAGCCAACGGGCAGAGCAAAAGTACACAGTGCCAGAGCGGCACACAGAACTGCAGAAAGCAGATTTCTCAAAAAAGAAGGTCTGGTATATTTCATAATATGTGTAATCCTTTCTTTTACGCTCACAGCACCAAATGCTACCGGACAGCCTGTCACACGTCTGCCGACACTGCAGGCAAGCAGTGCAGTTGAATAATGTCTTCTGCCGTGAATATCCATGTCAGCTATGACTTTTTCATCACAGGCAACTTCTATATCACGGCATAAGAAAAGATAAGCTGTCCATACCAGCGGATTGAACCAGTGCACAGTAAGCACAGCAAGAGCCGCTGCTTTGGTGATGTGGTCTTTTCGTTTGATATGATTTTTTTCGTGCTTGAGTACGTAGGGGATATCTCTGTTATCTACGGAGTAGGGAATATAGATACGTGGACGAACAAGTCCGAAAACAAATGGGGATGGAATAAGTTCGCTCTGATAAACATTCCCTTCCATGCGGACTGCCGTACGCAGGCGCAGACGAATTCGTATAAAGCTCGCAATGATGCAGACTGCAACCGCCGCAGCTCCTGCCAGCCACAGAAAAGCGATTATCCGGTCAGCAGAAACAGCGGGAGATGTTCTGAATATTTCCGAAGAAACTGCAGATGCAGGTGATGAACTGTTATCTGTCGCACCGGTTATAGCAGTATGAGCATTGGACGGAACCATCTCGTAAACAGTGCTTCTTTCGCTGCTTATGCTGATTTCAGGAAGTTGCAAACCGATTGTATCGGCAAAGGAGAAAGGCAGCAGCAGACGCATTCCTGCCAGCAGCCATATGACACAGCAGATTTGACCGGAAGGTCTGAAAAGCAGTCGGATAAGCAGTACAATCAGGATTGCAGCGCCTCCGGCAATGCTCATTCCAATGATCGAAGCAAGTATTTCGGACATACCGTGTGCTCCTTTCTATCCTTCGATTATGCGACGAATTTCCTCCAGCTGTTCATCGGAAAGATTCTGACGTCTGGTAAAAGCTGCAAGAAAAGCAGGTACAGAACCTTCGAATTTTTTGTCCATGACCTCGTCAAGTTCCGAAGCCTGAGCTTCCTCCTTTGATACCAGAGAACGGACAATGGTGTTTTCGTTTTTGATGACCCCTCTTTCAGAAAGACGTTTGATAACAGTGTAGGTTGTTGTTTTGGACCAGCCCAGTTTTTCTGCGCACAGTTGGGATAATTCTCTGGAACTGATGGGCTCGTGAGCCCAGAGTATAAGACAGAAGCGATATTCGCTTTCAAAGATTTTCGGTGTTTTCATAAAATAGACATTCCTTTCCGGACGACCTGATAAATCCGCCGGAAACAGAAGTATCAGACCGTGTTCTAATCGATTAGTACAACATCATTCTAATGCGTTAGAATATAACTGTCAAGGGTAAAATTATGAACATTTTATTTTTATTAAAAACAAAAATTTGAAAAACTTGTCATTCATACTTTCTGCACAGCTAAGCATAATATAATTGCAAACGCAAACATGATGATAATTTAGGAGTGTAGAATATTATGGCAAGAAACAACAACCAGGTAATGGTTCCCGAAGCACGTGAAGCTCTCAACCGTTTCAAGATGGAAGCTGCAAACGAGGTTGGCGTAAACCTTAAGGAAGGTTACAACGGTCACCTCACTTCCAGAGAAGCAGGTTCTGTTGGTGGTCAGATGGTCAAGAAGATGATCGAGTCCTACGAGAACGGCCTGAAGTAAGATCCTGATAAAAAGCCCGGAGCATTATTGCTCCGGGCTTTTATAAATTATTTACATCAGTTCTTTGATTGCACACAGAAGATCATACATTCCGTCTTCGGACAGAACGCCTCGCTTCAGATCAGAAGGAAGCTCATGACGTTCATCACACTCAAAATCCTTCATCCATTGTCCGTTTTCATAATAATCAGTGAGAACCTTCAGTATTTCGCAGATCAGAGGATCATTGACAACAGATGATGGATTATGCTTTACCGAATATCGTATAATATCAAAGTAGAGCTCCATTCTGCGGATTCTTTCAATTACAGCTGATGTATTTTCCATTCAGATCACCGTGTAAAAATAAGATTAAGCAAAGATAAATATTACTGATATAAATCATATCAGTGAAAGTTTGTGCAGACCGTAGGTACGCCGTACAGAGGATACAGAAGGGAATTCGCTGCCTGCAACCTGACTTCCGGAATATGAGTTGTTGACACACAGATAAGCACGCAGCGACTGATTGACCTTTGCCCACCGGGTGTCATAAACACTGTTAAGACCATTTCTTTGCTGCATATCTGAATCAAAGAACACAGGAATACCATTTGGGATTAAAGTCCTCAAATGTACTGATTGAATCACCCAAAATTGAAACCATCATAATTTATCGTTCCTGACTCAATATATTTGTTTTATTATATCATAAACAGACAAAAAAAGCAAGAAGTGATAAGCTTTGCTTCATATCACATCCTGCTTTGAAAGATTATAAAACAGTTTCAAGCATATTTTCAATAAATATTCCATATCCCCGTGTTGGGTCATTGACAAAAACATGGGTCACCGCACCGATTACTTTACCGTTCTGAATTATAGGTGAACCGCTCATGCCCTGAACAATGCCACCCGTGGCTTTTATCAGTTCCTTGTCGGTTATTCTGATAACCATATTTTTACCGGGGGTCCTGCTGTCAAAATTGATCCGCTCAATAACAGCATCGCACAGCTGAGGATTGTTTTTTCCCGGGAGAGTGGTGAGAATCTGAGCTTTTCCTTCTTTTATATCCTGCTTCATACAGATGTTGTACAGTTCATTGCTATGGGGGATAATATTGTCGTTTGCAATACCGAATACACCTGATTCACTGTTGTCTGTCAGAGAGCCGAGAACCTCATCACCGAAATATCCGTGCATTTCTCCGGGAAGTCCTCCCACGCCTTTTGTAACACCTGTAACAATAACGGAAACTATTTCACCGCCTCCGAAGGGGAGAAGTTTACCGGTGTCAGTATCACATATTCCGTGTCCAAGCCCGCCGAATGAACCTGTTTTGGGCTCGATGAAAGTAAGTGTTCCTATACCTGCGATGCTGTCACGCACCCAGATGCCTGCCTTGTAGCAGCCGTCATTTTCCGAATAAACAGGTGTTAGTCTGCGCTGAGAAACAGTGCCGTCGGGTTTTGCAACGGTAAGACACATGACATCGCCGTCGCTGTCCATAACAATTTCCGAAAGCTGTGAAGCATCGGAAAGTTCAATTCCGTCAATTTCAATTATGGAATCGCCTACAGAAAGACCTGCATTACTGCCGGGACAGCATTTCCCGCCTGAAGTGGAAATGTTTTCGAGCCCGGTTATCACCACGCCGTCAGTATAAAGCTTTACGCCGAAAGCACTGCCTGAAAGATAAAGACTTCTGTTTTCAATGATATGAGTCTCAATATTTTTTACGGGAATAAACCCGAAAAGCTTAAGAGTTGAATCATAGACCGTGTCGTTGCTGCTGTCGGCGCTGACAGCAGCATCCTGAGCAGAAAGGGTAGTATATATTATCCCCGTATCAATTCCTGCATCCTGCCCTCTGATAACATGTATCATGTCAGGAGTTGTTTCTCTTACATAAACTCCCGAAAGAAATGTAAGTGCGAGGACGGAGAAAATAAAGACGAGGAAGATTCTGAATTTCTTTTTCATCGTGACCTCCGCAAAATTAAATTCGCACATATATTTTTACTCAGAGTGTCAGCTTTATAATTACAAATATACGTACTTTGAGGGTGATACTGGGCAAAAAAATCGAAAACATCCCTTTGGTTTAATCCTCTTTACATTATTTCACTGCGATGATAAAATATAACAAAGGCAGTGAAGAAAATAATCTGAACAGCGTCAGATGAAGCACAAATAGTATCTGTATTTTTCGGTTTTGTATGCAGAAATGATTGTATAGCATCAGCGTTCTGAAATTTGTCCGATTTGGTATTACAAAAATAAAAAACCGTCCACAATGGACGGCTTTTTGAAAATTATATTCATATAAAAATCAGAAAAATGATTTGATCAGCTCTATAAGCTTATCAACACCAATGACAAATAATCCTGCGGCAACAAGGAAAAGTATCATAAGAAGGGTTGAACCCTTTGATGAGTTTTCTTCGGGCTGTGCAGTCTTTTCTTCTGATTGGGAAGTTTCTGCAGCAGGTTCTTCTGTGGTTTCAGATTCCTGAATTTCTGCAGCTTCTTCTTCCTCGTCAGGCTGTACAAAGCCTGCACCGATAAGAATATCACGTGCTGCATTTTCTGCTTCTTTTACTACAAGGATGTCGTATCCTTCAGAAGCACCGAATCCCATTGCATTGGGAAAAGCAAAAAGAGTTGAGCCGCCGGGAGCGTTCTTGTACTGCTTGGAAGCATTTATTCCTCCGTCGGAAAGGGCTGCTATTGCGAAATCAGCCTCAGATTCTGTGGCTGTATGGCATACTGCTACGATATTTTTATCCATAAAAATCACCCCACTTTCTGGGGGTATTCTACCATATAACATAATCAATGACAAGTGCACAGGGAGGATCAACATGAAAAAAGCACTTTTGATAATAATGGCACTTCTTGTTTTATGCAGCGGATGCGGAAAGGAAGAAAAGCCTCAGAGCAATACACAGAGCATAGTTACTTCAATTCAGACTCAGCCAACAGAATCTGAACCTGTCGAGCAGAAAACGGGCTGCTATCCGGGCATACTTACAGAAAGATTCGGCTTTGGCTCATTGGCAGCAGACGATTTTGAGAGTATGTACGGTGCACCCGATAAAATAAATGTAGGTGAGAGAATAACCACAGTTACACAGGGGAATGACAGATTTGAATTCAACAGCAAAGGTCTTTCCTACGCAGGAATTTCAAGCGAAATTTTCAAAGGCCCTGCAGATATCCGATGCGGTATGACTCTTGAGCAGACAGTAGAAAAGCTTCTGCCTGATTACGCAGAGACATTTGATTATTCATCTGAAAGTTTTCAGTCAGTATACGGAAAATCAACCTATGACGAATATCTCGGAATGAATCTGGTTGTTCCTTATTGTGTGTTTTACAGACTTAGTATGGAAAATGCAACGCCTGACGGAACATATGTAATGGAAATAGCAAATAAAACGGAAAAAGGAACAGAGGAAATAACACTTTACTTTTCCACTGAAAAGATACTTACAGTATATTCAATGCAGCTTGTAGCATAAGGGGTGTAGAAATGGCAATAAATGAACCGGTAAACGAAGAAAAAACAGGATCAGAACACAATATAACCGTTGTGTATGCAGATAACAGCCGAGCGGAGTATTCTCTGTCTGCCTTCAAAAAAGCAGCAGTTACCTTCGGCAGAAGTGATGAGTGTGACATAGTAATAGATTCACCTGTTGTTTCCCGACATCACGGAAGATTTGAGATAATAGGCGAAAAATGCTATATCTGTGACGATTCAAGCACAAACGGAATATATCTTAACGGCGAAAAAACCGCATTCGGAGAGCTGGATGACTATTCCGACATACGTATTGATGATCCCGAAGAGCCGTGCTTCTGCGGTATATCCATTGCATATTATACCGAAAACGACGGTACAGGCTGGGTCGACTATTCCCTGGGAGAAGGAGAAACCAGAATAGGCAGAGGTGAAGAATGCGAAGTTCGTCTTAACCACGTAACCATTGCGCTTGTTCAGGCCCGAATCAAGAAAACCGTTGAAGGTTATGTGCTTATCCCTGAAAGCGGAAGCCGCACATCGGTAACCCTGAACGGTACACCGGTAACACAGCCTGTTGTTCTTTTGGACCGTGACCTTATCTGCATTGCAAATACAAAGCTGATGTTTGACAATGACGAAGGATTGCTCAGCTATAAGACAGAAACAAAGGGTCTCGAGCTTGTTGCAAAAAACATATCCCGATGCGTAAAAGCCAAAGGCAAGAACAAATACATACTCGATGATACCAGCCTGAAAATAAAGCCCTGCGAATTTGTAGCTATTGTAGGTGGCTCGGGAAGCGGCAAATCCACACTGATGAACTGTCTGAACGGCTTTGACAAGCCATCTACAGGCTCAGTTCTTGTAAACGGTGTTGATCTTTATGACAACTACGAGGTTCTTCAGAGCGTAATAGGCTATGTTCCTCAGCAGGATATAGTCCACGAAAATCTTACTCTGCAGGAAATGCTGATGTATGTTGCACAGCTTCGTATGTCACCTGACTCAACAAAGGAAGAATATGCAGCGCGAGTAGCGGAAGTAATTGAAATGGTAGAACTCAGCGGGCATGAAAATACTCTTATCCGAAAAATGTCAGGAGGACAGAAAAAGCGAGCATCCATTGCAGTCGAGCTTATTGATGACCCCAGCCTGTTCTTCCTTGATGAGCCTTCATCAGGTCTTGATCCCGGAACAGAGCGCAGCCTTATGCTGCTTCTTCAGAAAATGAGCCGCAGAGGTAAGACTATAGTAGCAATTACTCATACAACCCAGAACCTCCATCTCTGCGATAAGATGATCTTCCTCGGCAGCGGCGGATATATGGCATATTTCGGACCGCCTAAAGGTGCGCTTGAGTTTTTCGGTGTAAACGACCTTACAGAGGCATATCTGAAAGTCGAAAAAGATCCTCAGGGCTGGGAGATCAGATTCAATAACTCAAAACAGGCAAAGATTGCAGAGGTCACCCAGACAACGGTAAAACGTGAGTACAGCAATGCCAAAAAGCCTTTCGGCAAGCAGACACTTGTCATGGCAAAACGTTACCTCAATCTTCTCTGGCACGACAAGATACGACTTGCATTTCTTCTTCTGCAGGGACCGTTGATTGCACTTCTTTGCTCTCTTGTAGCGGGTGAAAATGTATTTAAAATGACCTTTGTGTCCCAGCAGATGCTGTTCTGTCTTTCGTGCGCAGCGGTCTGGGTCGGTCTGATGAATTCGATACAGGAAATATGCAAGGAGCGAGGAATATTAAGACGAGAATATATGTCGGATATGCGTCTTGATTCATACATAGCCTCAAAGCTTCTCGTCCAGTCGGGGCTGTGCTTTGTGCAGAGTCTGCTGACTGTCGGAATGTTTGCTCTTGTAATCGGAATGCCCGAAGGCGGTGCAATAGGCAATGTTCCGTTTATAGAAATACTTATAACGGTATTCCTTGTAATGATAGCATCTTCAGCATTGGGAATGCTTGTGTCATCCGTTGCAAAAAATCCCGACCGTGCAATGGTTTTTGCACCAATACTTCTTATACCTCAGCTGCTCTTCTCGGGTATTCTCTTTACTCTCGAAGGTCCGACCAATGTGATTTCCTGGTTCTGCGCAAGCCGCTGGTCAATGCAGGCACTGGGAAATATTGCAGACTGCAACACCCTTCTTGAAGCATATTACCGCAGAATACTCAGCGCAAACTACAGCGGACAGCAGCTCGAAAACCTTGTTCAGGAATATATTGTTCCCATGTATGAGCACGGCCCGTGGAATCTTATACTCACATGGCTTGTTCTCATATTTACCACAGTTTGTCTGTCAGGCGCCTGTTTGCTGACGCTGCGTTCAGTAAAAAATGATAAGAGATAAAAGAAATGACACACTCTCTGAGTGTGTCATTTCTTTTTGCCTTGATATAAAAATAATCAAAAACAAAACTGATAATCAACAAAAAAACTATTGACAATTAAAATATATGTAGTATAGTGTTCCTATAAAGAACTACGCAGGTGATGGGCATGGATGTTTATGAACTGCTTTCACTCTTTGGGTTGACAAGACTGGAAGGGACAATATATACTCAACTCTTGACGGGAGAAAGTTTTACCGGTTATGAACTGGCAAAGCTTACGGGAATATCCCGGTCAAATACATATACAGCCCTTGCAACACTTTCGGAAAAGGGAGGAGCCTATACTATAGAAGGAACCCCAATAAAATATGTTGCAGTGCCTGTGGATGAATTCTGCGGAAACAGAATCCGTGCTCAGGAAGCTGCGGCTGAAAAGCTTAAAGATCTTCTTCCGATTGAAACCGCATCAGCTGAAGGGTATATTACAATAAATGGCAGCGAAAACATTGAAAACAAAATTTTCAATATGCTTGAAAAATCTTCAGAACGTGCATATTTTGCAGCAGAAGCAAAAACTGTAATGAAATTTGAAGATACAATCAGAAAGATGATCGCCAATGGGAAAAAGGTTGTCCTTATAACCGATAGTGAAATAAATATGGACAAAGCTCAGGTGTTCAGGACATTCAACAGGGGAGAGCAGATAAGGCTTATCGTTGATTCGCAGAAAGTTCTTACAGGCGATCAGATGAGCTGTCTTTATTCTGAAAAAGAAAATCTTGTGAATGTAATAAAGGATTCACTTAAATATGAACTGCGTCTTATCAAATACGGACTTGACGCATTGGAGGACTGACAATCATGAAAAAGCAAGCATTTGTAACAAAGGAACAGATCGAAGAGATCGTAAAGCAGTACCCCACACCTTTTCATATCTATGATGAAAAGGGCATAAGAGAGAATGCAAGAAAATTCTACGATGCATTTTCCTGGAACAAGGGCTTCAAGGAGTATTTTGCAGTAAAGGCAACCCCCAATCCTTATATCATGCAGATACTCAAAGAGGAAGGCTGCGGAATGGACTGCTCCTCCTATACCGAACTCAAGCTCAGTAAGGCTGTAGGTGCATCGGGCGATGATATAATGTTCTCCTCAAATGCAACGCCTGCCGAGGATTTCGTTCTTGCCCGTGACCTTGACGCAATTATCAACCTTGATGATATCACTCACATTGAATTTCTCAAGAAGACCTGCGGAATACCTGAAACAATCTGCTGCCGTTATAATCCGGGCGGAGAGTTCAAGCTGGGCAATGCAATAATGGATATGCCGAAGGATGCAAAATACGGCTTTACAAGAGAGCAGATCACAGAAGGCTTCAAAATTCTCAAGGAGGAGGGAGTAAAGAATTTCGGACTCCATTCTTTCCTTTCCAGCAATACCACCAATCCTGACTATTATCCCACCCTTGCCGAAATTCTTTTCAATGTTGCAGTTGAATTGAAGGAAGAAGTGGGTGTATCAGTAAGCTTCATCAACCTTTCCGGCGGTGTCGGAATACCCTACCGTCCCGACCAGGAGCCTATTGATATTGCTTATGTAGGAAGAAAGGTCAAAGAAGTATTTGACCGTATCATGGTGCCTGCAGGTCTTGGAGATTGTGCTATTTTCTCTGAGCTCGGCAGATTCATGCTTGCTCCCTACGGTGCAGTTGTAACCAAGGCAATCCACCGCAAGAACACCCATAAGAACTACATAGGTGTAGATGCCTGTGCCTGCAACCTTATGCGTCCTGCTATGTACGGTGCATATCATCATATTACTGTCCTCGGTAAGGAAGATGCAGTCTGCGATCATATGTATGATGTAACAGGCTCACTCTGTGAAAATAACGATAAGTTTGCGATCGACAGAATGCTTCCCGAGATCGAAATGGGCGATTATATCTATATTCATGATACCGGAGCACACGGCTTCTCCATGGGCTACAATTACAACGGCAAGCTCAGAAGTGCAGAGCTTCTGCTGTGCGAAGACGGCACAGTAAAGCTTATCCGTCGTGCAGAAACCCCTGCAGATTACTTTGCAACATTTGATTTCTCTGACTTTGATATGAACTGACATATTGATTTTTTGCAGGAAATGAATTAAAATAAAATAAACTCAAGTGAAAGGAGTGTTTTTGATGACTGTATATGAGGTGACCACTGAATAAAACCGAATACGGTATGACGAAGCTGCCTTTACAGGGCTTTGTTCGTCATGCACACAAGTAACCTTTCACAAAACTGTTAAAAGCGATCCCGCACAAGACAGCCGTGTCAGGCTGCTTTTGTGCGGGATTTTTGCGCCCAGATGTAAATCTTCCTCTGATAATGAGGCGTATAAAAAGAGGTGATGTCTTATGAAATTAAATTATTTCCCAAAATATCAGAGTAAGACAGGAGAATCATGCAATGAATTTAAAAGATTACGGCTTTGTTGCCGTTCCAGAAGAAAACACAACGGCAGCACGCATAACAGCAGTACACAAGGAACGTTTTGAGATAGTCTGTGATAAAGGTTTCGGCTTTGCAGTGCTTAAATCAAGCGAATACTACGAAAAAGATGAGATGTTCCCGACAGTAGGCGATTTTGTACTGCTTGACTGGCAGGAAAATGGCGACAGCAGAATCACAAAAACTCTCCCGAGAAAGACATATTTCGAGCGGCTCGACCCATCATCGGGCGGACATCGCGCTCAGGCAGTAGCGGCAAATTTTGACTATGTTTTTATAATGCAGTCACTGAATCACGATTTTAATATCCGTCGTGCCGAGAGATATCTGACCCTTGCGTGGCAAAGTGGAGCACAGCCTCTGATGATACTGACAAAGGCTGACCTTGCAGACGAAGAAACAATTAAAAACGCATTATCTCAATGCGAGCAGATCGGTATAAACGCCTGTGCAATAAGCTCCAGGACTCATTCAGGAATAGAAGCACTCAGGAATTTACTTGCCGCAGGAAAGACGGTTGTGTTTTTAGGTTCCTCGGGTGTAGGAAAATCATCCCTCGTAAATGCACTTGCAGGAGAAGAGATTATGTCAACTGGGGAAATACGTGAAAACGACAGTCGAGGTCGTCACACAACAACCCACCGACAGCTGATAATGCTAAAAAGTGGGGTTATGATAATCGATACTCCCGGCATGAGAGAACTTGGGATGTGGGATGTTACAATAGGCTTAAGACAGAGCTTTTCAGATCTTGAAGCCCTTTTTGGAAATTGCCGTTTTTCAGATTGCCGCCACGAAAAAGAACCGGGGTGTGCCGTACGTGCGGCTATAGAAAATGGCGAACTTTCAATAGAACGTTGGGAAAGTTATGGTAAACTAAAAAAGGAGGCGAAATACTCAGAGGATAAAAATGCCTACCTGAGAAAACGCACCGCAGAATTGAAAGGACACAAGAAGATTATTGCCGAAAAGAAGAAAGGGTGGTAATTATGCTGATGCTTAAAAATCTTAACGAAAATTTTGAACTTGCAGAGTTTGCACTTTCGAATTGGGAATATGACAAAGACACACTGAAGGAAAGATTATCATGTTTCAGAATTTCTTCAAATGCAATTTATCCCTTCGATAAAAATGGCAAACTGTGTTTTCTGCGCCTTGCACCAATGGAGGAAAAGGAAGAAAACAACGTCCGTGGAGAAATAGAGTTTTTGGAATATCTTGAGAAAAGAAAATATCCTTCAATGAGAGCGATAAAAGCAAAAAGCGGCGAAACCTTATTGATTCTTAAGACTCCGTGGGGAGAATACTATGCAAGTGCGTTTGAGTGTGTATCGGGAAAACCCATAGAAGAAACTGAATATACACCTCAAATAATGGAGCGATATGGTGAAGCGCTTGGACATTTGCACAGTTTTGCTTCTGAATATGAACCAAAAGTCAGAAAGTGGAATTATAAGGATGCACTTGCCTGGACAGAGAAAATATTGAAAAGATATGATGCACCGGCATTTATGATTGAAGAATGCAGAAAAATATACAGGCTTATGTCTGCACTTCCTGCTGATAAATTTAACTATGGTCTTGTGCATTATGATTTTGAGCCAGATAATGTGTTCTATGATGAAAAGACCGATTGCTGCAGTGTTATTGATTTCGATGACGGAATGTATAATTTCTATTTGCTGGATATAGAAAATGTGTTTGTCAGCCTTTCTGAGGAGCTGGAAGGAGAAAAGCTTCAATGTGCAAAGGAAAGCTTTATAAAGGGTTATGCGGGCAGATTTCCTTTGCCTGATAACTACGAACAGTTACTTCCTCTGATGAATCGCTTTTGCAATATTTTTGCATATGCAAGACTTGTCAGAAGCCTTGCTGAAAAGCCCGAAGAACAACCTGAATGGATGACAGTGCTTTCCGAAAAACTGACAAGAAAATTACGAGCCATAGAAAATTCCTGCAGTATACTATCGGATAGAATTATACGAAGGCTTAATCGTGAAGAAATAACAGCAGAGCTTTTCGATTCATTCAACCGCCATCAGACAGTGACAAAATGCAAAAGGAAGATGAACGGTAAATGGGTTATTGTTGATGTGTGTTTTGAAGAAAACTGGGATAAACAACATTTTTATGTCCTGGCTGATGAACTTAAAAATACGTTGGATGCAGGCGGAGTTGTTTTCGGTGCATTTGAGAATGGAATTCTGAAAGGCTTTGCTTCATGTGAAGGAACTCCCATGGGAAGCAGAGGACAATATCTTGAGCTTTCGAAAATACAGGTGTCAGAAGAAATGAGAGGCAGTGGAATGGGCAGAGCGCTGTTTTCGGAAATCAGAAACTGGGCTTTGTCACAGGGAGCAGAAAAGCTGTATATTTCAGCACATTCGGCCATAGAAAGTCAGGCATTTTATGAAGCAATGGGATGTGTCGAGGCGGAAGAATACAGCAATATTCATGTTGAAAAAGAACCCTGCGATTGCCAGCTGGAATACTGCCTTAAGAAATAAATAAAAAGAAGATGCATGATACCATGCATCTTCTTTTACTTAATTTACGGTTTTGGGAATAAGTGCTGCACCGATAATTCCTGCATCGTTTGCAAGAAGAGCGCATACAAGCTTTGGCTGAGGAACATTTCCTCGGCAGAAACGACGCTCGGCAATAAGTTTATCAAGAGGTTCGAGAAGTGCGTCGCCTTCCTTGCTTATACCGCCGCCAAGACATACGACTTCAGGCTGAAGAATGTTGATAATATCTGTGATGCCATCGGCAAGATAGTCAAAATACTGTTCAACAACAGCAGTTGCCGTAGCATCACCCATACGCATGGCTTCAAAGGGAGTGCGTCCGCTTACCTTTTCGGGGGCATCAACCAGAGTCCACATAAGGGAATCAGGATTATCACGCATTGCCTGAGCGGTCTGTTTTTTCAGAGCAATGGCAGAGGCGTAGGTTTCAAAGCATCCACGTCTGCCGCAGGTGCAGAGATTTCCGTTTTTAACAAGGAGTGTGTGACCTATTTCACCTGCAACACCGTTGCAGCCTGAATATATTTTGTTGTCAACAATAATACCGCCGCCAATTCCCGTACCGATAGTAATGACAAGAGCACTTCCTGCACCCTTTGCAGCGCCTGCGAGCACTTCACCCAGTGCAGCAGCATTTGCATCGTTGTCTATGTAGGTTTTAAGACCTGAAAGTCTTTCTGAGATCATTTGGGAAAGCGGAATATTTGAATAATGGAGATTGTTTGAATATTCAACCATGCCTGTTTTTGAATTGATAACACCGGGACATCCTATGCCGCAGGTTTCAAAATCAGAAAGGGTGAGTCCTGCGTCAGCAATAGCATCAAGAGCTGCAGCAGCAATATCGTCGCAGAATTCATCGATAGGGCGGGGGACATGGGAACGTCTTGAGCCTCTGCCTATGACCTTGTAATTTTCATCTACAACGCCGACAGAAAGATTTGTGCCTCCGATGTCAATACCAAGATAGTACATTTCAAACACTCCTTAAAATGCTTTTTATAATTTTATCACTGTAAAGGCGTCAAGACAATAGTGCGTAATGACATAATATTGCACATTTCTTTGTTTAATTTGCGAGAGTAACACGGAGTGTATTGCGCTTTTGGGAATAATGGAATATAATATAGCAAATTAAATTGAAAGAGGAATGAAAATGAAGATAGCAGTAATAACAGGCGCAAGCTCAGGAATGGGCAAGGAGTTTGTTCTTCAGTTTGAAAAATACATAAAAGTAGATGAAGTATGGGTAATTGCACGAAGAGCAGATAAGCTTGAAGAGCTTCGTGATAAGGTTAAGTGCAATCTCCGGGCAATTTCACTCGATCTTCTTGATTCAAAGAGCTTTGATGAATACAAGGAACTCCTTGAAGAGCATAAGCCTGAGGTTGAGCTTCTTGTAAACTGCGCAGGCTTTGGCAAGTTTGGCAGATATGAAAATATCCCTCTTGAAGACAACATCAATATGATCAATCTCAACTGTACGGCGCTGGTGGTTATGACTGAGCTGACTCTGCCTTATATGTCCAAGGGGTCTAAAGTGATTCAGCTTGACAGCCTTTCAGCCTTCCAGCCCGTGCCGTATATTACCGTTTACGGCGCAACAAAGGCATTTGTTCTCAGCTATTCCCGTGCAATGAACAGAGAACTCAAGCCCAGAGGAATTCGCATGATGGCAGTAAATCCCGCATGGGTCAGAACCGAATTTTTTGATCATTCTGCAGTAACCAACAACAATGATGTAAATTACTTCAATAAGATTTACGAGGCAAAGGACGTTGTAAAAACCGCTCTCCGTGATCTTTACAAGCGCAAGAAGGATTATTCCGTTCACGGATTCCCTGTACGTATGCAGGTGCGTCTTGTAAAGCTTATGCCTCACAGCTTTGTTATGAACGTCTGGCAGAAACAGCAGAAGAAAGCAAAGAACGACGAAAATATGTCAAAATTCGGAAAATAAAAGGATTCCCAAGGAACGGTGTTCCTTGGGTGGGGTGTCAAGGGGTAACACCCCTTGGCAGGAGTTTGGGGACAGAGTCCCCAACATCATATTAACTTAAAAAGCAGGCGGAAAACCGCCTGCTTTTTGTATATGTATTGTTGGAGGCGTTGCCCCCAAACTCACATTCAAGGGCTTTGCCCTTAAAAATCCCACCGCCATTAGAAGAAGGCGATGCATAGATGAACAATGCTCGAAACTTTTAATACTTAAAATCTCTGATGACTTCCCATGCGGGCAGTGCGTTGCCTTCGTAGTCAAACAGACACTGATTAGCCCATTCATTGCCGCCTGCACCGGGGTCATTGCAGTAAGCACGGCCTGCCTTGGTTGCCCAGGTGGATTCGGGAGTGGGAAGCCATGCAGGCTCCCAGTAGTAGAAACCGATAATTCTCTGACCGTCGATTTTATTTCTGAGAATATCAAAGAACTTTTCGTAATATTCCTTCTGACCTTCAACGGTAACAGGAATACCTGTTACTTCAACACTCTGCTCGGCGAACATGAAGTTCTTTTCTTCGCCTTCCTTACCTTTCTGAGGAACATTATCCATAGGTGCGCTGTTGGGAACAAAAGCACTTTCAGGAACTATTGCATCCTCAGAAGAGGAAACGGCAACATCGTAATCATCCTCAACATAATGATAGCCCGAAGGCTTCTTTACATTGAAGCCGTATGAGGTTTCAGCAATGATGATATCCTTGTCAAAGGTGCGTATAAGATCATTTACATTATACTCAAAAGCCTCAAAATTGCCGTGAAAAACAGGATAGTAGGACAGACCGATGATATCATAATCAACATTTCCCTGACGCATATCCTCGTACCAGGCATGGCAGTGTTCATTGTCGCCGCCGTTATCAAAGTGCAGAATAATCTTCGATTCGGGAGAAACCTCACGCACAGCTCTGCAGCCTGCTTTTATAAACTTAATAAGATTCTCGGTATTATTGCCGTGCATACCGTACGGCCAAAGCATACCGTGAGCGATCTCATTGCCTACCTGAACGGATTCGGGAATAATTCCCTCGCTGCGAAGCTTTCCGAGTATTTCTTTAGTGTATTCATAAACGGCATTTTCAAGCTGAGGGACATCATAATCCTTCCATGCCTTGGGAAGCAGCTGCTTGCCAGGGTCAGCCCAGAAATCGGAATAATGGAAATCAAGACAGACGCTCATTCCTGCATCAACAGTTCTTTTTGCAAGAGAAAGCATGGTGTCATAGTCGTTTGTGCCGCCGCCATAGGGGTGACCTTCGCTGTCATAGGGGTCATTCCAGATGCGAAGCCTGATGGAATTGACGCCGTAACCCTTCATTATGCTGTAAAGCTCTTTTTCTTTTCCGTCAACATAGAATTTGCCGCCCTGCTTTTCAACCTCAGGCAGGGTAGAGATGTCCATTCCTTTTATAAACATAGAAAAATCTCCTTTTAAGAAAATAAGCAGGCCGTGGAGGGGTGGCCTGCTTATTGAAATCAGTCATAATTTTGCCGTAATCGGCTGATTAATCATCAAACTCGGTGATTCGATCCATCATACGACGATAACGGAAACGAGCCATTTCATTCTTTGCCTTTACATCCTCTTCACTGCCGTGATAGCAGCAGCGGAGGCAATAATATTCATTCTTGTCCTTGTCAAAGAACATATCCAAGTCAAGGTCACGCATGAAGCAGGAGGGGCAGCGGTAATTCAGTTTGCCTTTTCCACTCTGAGCCATGATCTGAACGACTCCTTTCCGGTAAGATTCTTTTTCATTCCGAGGGAGAACATGGGTGAAAATGCATAACCCTCACGGATATAACCGTCACACTCAATATCGGTACCGACGCTGAGCTTGGTGTCAATAGCACCAACGGTAGCCATAGCCTTTGTCATCTGTGCGCTGATTTCCTCACGGCACTTGTATTCGTAGTTGATAACCTTGTTATCTTCGCTCTTGGAGGAAAGAGTAAGAGTGACGCAGGTCATATCTTCGGGATACTCAGTGGTGCCGTAGGTAGCAGTGATATATTCATTGAGTTCGACGATTGCCTCGGGGTTGGTGGTTTCGAGGATGTTTCGCTCAATTTCGATGGCGGAAGAGCCTTCTCTGAATCGGAATACAGACTGAAGCTTGATCTTGAGATCAGAAAATTCGATCTCAACGGGATCAACAGTAACAATACGGACTGTTACATCACCGTCCTTCTCCTGGGAGAAGTGACCTTTTGAGCGGCAGAGACAGAGATCAACCTCTTCGCCCTTATAGGAAAGCTTAGCGCTCTTTACAGTGCCTTCACCTGCATAGTGGGTGAAGTAACCTGCTCTGTACATGGACTGAACGAGGAAGGGGTAGGAAGCATCCTGAACGTGAGGAGTTCCGATACCGCAGGGCCAGTAGATCTTTGCAGCATAGGGACGAAGGTCTACCATAGCGCCGCCCTGATTCATGTCAAGACAGGTGCGCATGAAGGGGTCAACATACCAGAACAACTGCTTTTCGGAGCCGTAGAGAATGTCGTTCCAGAGTGCACATTCGGGAGTGGTGTAGGTCTTGTTTGCTCTGTAGAAGTCAGCCCACTCAGCCATTGTCATGTCGGTAAGCTTGCCTTCGTTCTTGAGCTTTGCGTAATATGCCATGCCATCCTCGTAGCTCTTGAGAAGCAGCTCATAGGGAGCTTCCCAGCGACCCATCTTGTTCATCCAGCCGGGACCAACAAACATCATGTTGTAGGCGATGCCGTCGTTGAACTTGCCGAGGTGGCGGTACTGATCGATAAGGTTGAAGAGGTAGGGATACTCACCGTCACGGTAGATCATGCCGCGCAGAACGTTCTGGGGATGAGTACCGAAGTTGGAGCCGTTACCGTCAAAACAGGCGATAAGGTCTCTGGAAAGGTGGGGGATAGCAACGATGCCGCTGTCCTCTTCTTCGTTTGCGGCGGGTGCGTGGGTATTCTGCTTGGAGGGGATCCAGGGAGCCCAGGGTCCGCCGTCAAAGAGGGTGTACCAGGAGTTGTTGCAGGTGTGATAAGCCTTGGGACCTTCCTCCCAGCAGGTAGCAACTGCGCACTTTACAGTGGGATACTTTTCTTTTATATAGTTGGTAAGATCGGCGTCCATATAATAGGAACCGGTTGATTCAGGGTAGAAACCAAAGATCTCATGGAACTTGCCGAAAACATCGTCAACGATTGCCTTCTTATCTTCCATGGAGAACATCCAGATGCAAAAGTCCTTGGTCTTATACTTTTCACGGAACTGTTCACAGGGGAGACCGAGTAAGGTAAGAGCGATTTCATCGCCGTATTTTTCGTGGTGTTCAAGAGCAAGCTGTACAGCCTCTTCATTGAAAAGGCTTGCATAAGTCATCTGAATAGTTGTCTTTATGCCGTTCTTATGGGCAATCTCCTGCTGAGTCTTGAAAATATCAAGGCTTTCGGTGAGCAGAGATTCCTTGGTGATGTCCTCTTCGCTGCCGTGACCGGTTACGGTTGCAGAGTATTCGGGAACCATCTCAGGACGGTGTATGACATTCAGGATAAATTTGTCCATGTGGGCAACTCCTTTCGTCTTTGGGGAGATTGATGTGCAAAACACATTTACAACTGCATTTTAGTACGTGATAAAAAAACGGTCAATGTACAAAATGCACTATTGCGAAAGGTTTCTGATATATCTTTGCACCAAAAAAACATGAATATTCATGAAATGCGCAACAAAGTATCGCACTATGCGCAAACACTTGCGCACTATCTGCGCAAGTGGACGACTTAGAATTCATGGAACGGAAGAGAAAAATAACAAACTAACGCATCTAAACGTTTAAGTTTTGTATACTATTATTATATATAACGGAGATTTTTTTGAAGTTGAAAAAAGAAACTCGTTGAAGTATAATATTTGCGCAAGCGATTGCGCAAAGCGTAAAAAATATGTTGCGCAGCAGCCTAAAAATGGCTTTCTTTGTTAAAAATGGATAAATATTTCATCTTAGCTTTGGGCAATGCCGACATTGTGACTTTTTTTATACGTGGTAAACTGCAAGTGAAGGGAAAACCTGTTGCGCAAATTGTTTGAAAACTTGTGCATCTGCATCAGGTAAGGGGGGTTCTGAGTGTCAATACCTGAAGAAACAAATCTGACAATAAATGATATTGCAGAGCAGCTTGATATCTCAAAAACCACCGTTTCAAGAGCGATCTCAGGAAAGGGAAGAGTAAGTGCTCAGACAAGACAGCGAGTTCTTGACTATGTCACTCAGCACGGCTACAGACCGAGTGCTTCCACATCCCGATTCCTCAAGGCAAAGACAGGAAACATCGGAATAGTGCTTCCCAGTGATCCTAATATAGTAGACACTCCATTTTTTCTCGGTTGTCTGGTAGGAATTTGTGAAACAGCATCCTTCAATGGATACAATGTAATTGTTGTCACTGAAGTTAATAACTCAGCGGGATACCTAAGTGAGCTTGTTACAAATCATAAGGTTGACGGAATTATTCTTACAAGAGCATTCACAGAAGAATCTCAGCCCCAGTTCCTTCAGGCAAACAAAATGCCCTTTGTTCTTATAGGAAGCAGTAAAGCTCCGGGAGTTGTTCAGGTTGATAACAATGTATTCAATTCCTGCACAGAGCTTACAAAAATCCTTTTCAACGGAAATGAACGTCTTGCGCTTCTGTGTGGAGATCAGAGCTACAGAGCACATAAGGTAAGATATGAAGGATATCTTCAGGCGTTTATCGAGGCAGAAAGACCGGTTGATAAATCGAGGATATTCCTTAATATGAACAACAAAGCGGTGATCGAGCAGGCAATGAGTCAGCTCATGGATATGGGAGTCGACTGCATAATAGCATCGGATGACGTAATCTGCGGAAGAGCACTCAACTGGCTGCACAACAGAAAGTACAAGATACCCGACGATGTAAAGATTGCATCGTTCTACAACAGCAATCAGCTGGCAGAACACAATCCGCCGGTAACGGCCATAAGCATCAGCCCGAAGGAAATGGGCTCAAAAGCAACGAAAGTGCTTCTGCAGATGCTTGAAGGTCAGCAGGTAAGGCAGCAGAACCTTGTGAATTACGAGATACTGCTTCGCCGTTCAACAATGTAGCAAAGCGAAAAGCTTTAGCATATACAAGGAGGAAAAATCATGAAAAAAATTCTGGCAATCGTTCTTGCTGCTCTTATGATCGTTGCTTGCTTCGCAGGCTGCGGTGCAAAGAAGGAAGACACCACCACCACTCCCACCACATCCGGTACTGACGGCATCCCCACTGTAAACCTCGTTCTCTGGGGTTCTGAGCTCCCCGAGTATCAGACCGTACTCCGCAAGCTTGCTGACGACTTCATCGCAGCAAATGCTGACAAGGCAAACATCTCCATCGAAATCGGCGCTGAGTCCGAGTCCACTGCTAAGGATACCATCCTTGCTGACATCGAGGCTGCTGCTGACGTATTCTACTTCGCAGACGACCAGATCAATGCACTCGTAAATGCTGGTGCTCTTCAGGAAGTATACGACACCGCTGCTGTTACCGATTATGCAAGCGAAGCTGGCATAAATGCTGCAACCGTAGAAGGCACCCTCTATGCATATCCTGCAATAGGCGGCAACGGCTACTTCATGTACTACAACTCTGAGTACCTCACCGAGGATGATGTTAAGTCCCTCGATAAGATCCTCGAAGTTGCTGCACAGAACGGCAAGAAGTTCACCATGGACCTCGACAACGGCTGGTATAACTACTCCTTCTTCGCAGGCGCAGGTTTCTCCACCTCTGCTGACGTAAAGGGCAACACCACCTGCGACTGGAACAAGGACGGCGGCGTAGCTGTTGTTGAAGCAATGGCTGCTATGGCTGGTCACGAAGGCTTCATCGACCTCAACGACGGTGAGTTCGTTACCGCTGCTACAGATGGCACCGTTATCGCTGGTATCAACGGCTCCTGGAACTCCGCTTCCATCGCTGCTGCATTTGGTGATGGCTATGCAACTGCTAAGCTCCCCGAATACACCCTCGCAGGCACTGCTACCCAGATGGGCTCCTTTACCGGCTACAAGATGGTTGGCGTAAACGCATACTCTGAGAACGTTGGCTGGGCTATGGAGCTTGCAAAGTTCCTTACCTGTGATGCAAGCCAGAGCTACTTCTTCGATGAAGCTGGTGCAATCCCTGCAAACAAGGCTCCCGCTGCTGAAGAGGATGTTCTTGCAGACCCCGTAAGTGCTGCTCTTATCGCTCAGGATGAATTTGCTGCTGCACAGAACACTTCTGTTGGCAACAACTTCTGGACTCCCGCTGAGACTCTCGGCGCAATCATCTCCCAGGGCAACCCCGATGGTCTTGACTATCAGGAGCTCCTCGATACCACCGTTGCTGGTATCACCGCTCCTGTTGCATAAGTTTTACTTAAGCAATAAAGCATAACTGAAATTGTGGGCGAGTCTACCCACAAAGTAGACTCGCCCATACCAATTAAAAGCAAGCCCCGTATTGCACGGTATCCTTAAAGTAAGGAGAACAGCAGATATGAATGGAATAAAAGAGAAAAAAGGATTTTTCCTGACACGGGCACTTAAAGATTGGGTGCTTGGTGATGCATGGACAAAGCTTACTCCGATACTTTGGGGTTTAGGTTACATGGGTCACGGTCAGATAATCAAAGGAATACTTTCCACAATTTTTGAAGTCGCAATAGGCTTATTTACTGTTTTGGTAGGAGCTCCGTATCTCAGCAAGCTGAGTACACTCGGTACTGTTGAGCGTCATGCGGAATATAATCCTGTTACAATGCAGAACGAAGTCATAGAGGGAGATAACTCCTTCAAGATTCTTCTGTTCAGTGTTCTCACAATTATAATTTTAATCGCATCCTTTGTTGTATTATGCAACATGGTTTCTGAATCTCGCAAGCTTCAGCTCGATAAAGAGAATGGAAGACACATCAATACTTTTGGCGAGGATATCAAGTCACTGTTCAACCAGAAGTTCCATATCACCCTTCTCTTTGCACCCTGCATGGGTATTGTGCTGTTTACAATATTGCCGATCATCTTTATGATCCTTATTGCGTTCACAAACTACGACGAAGCTCATATGCCGCCTTCTGCACTGTTTACATGGGTAGGCTTTGAAAACTTCGGAAATCTTGTGAACATGACACAGACCGGTTCTTTCGGATATGCGTTTCTGAAAATTTTCATATGGACACTTGTATGGGCATTCTTTGCAACATTCACCACCTATATCGGCGGTGTGCTGCTTTCAATGTTCATCAACAACAAGAATACAAAATTCCCCAAGTTCTGGAGAACACTCTTTGTTATTACAATAGCAGTTCCCCAGTTTGTATCCCTGCTGCTGGTCAGAAATTTCTTCGCAAAGAACGGTATAGTAAATAATATCTGTTCACATCTCGGAATAACCGAATTCCTTCAGGACATCGGTCTTGTAGGAACAAATATAAACTACATACCTTTCCTTAACGATCCCAACTGGGCAAAGGTAATGATAATCCTGATCAACATCTGGATTGGTGTTCCTTACCTTATGCTCATCGCAACAGGTGTTCTCATGAACATCCCCACAGACCTCTATGAGTCTGCAAAGATCGACGGTGCAAATGGATGGCAGAGATTCTGGAAGATCACAATGCCCTATATGCTTTCCGTCACAGGTCCTTACCTTATCACATCATTTATAGGCAATATCAATAACTTCAATGTTATTTACCTGCTTACAAACGATGTATATGTCACCATTGACCCGAAGATGGCTCAGGCTCACGGTCAGGAAATAGATCTGCTGGTCACATGGCTGTACAGACTTACAAACGATTATTACAACTACAAGATGGCATCTGTAATCGGTATCGTAATATTCCTTGTATGTACAGTATTTACACTTATAGCATTCAACTGGACCATCAGAGGAGATAAGGAGGATCAGTTTAAGATATGATCAGACGAAATAAAGTCGGTAAGGCAGTGAAACTGACCTTCAGACATCTTATCCTTCTTGCACTTGCTGTATTCTGGCTTATTCCCATTGTATGGCTGGTAGCAACCTCGCTGAGTACATACAGCGGTGTTAACGTATCCAAATTCTTCCCCGAAGCATACACTTTCAACAACTATATCGATGTACTTACAAATGATGACAGTATCTGTAACTTCAAAGCATGGTTCGGCAATACTTTCTTCATTGCCGCATGCAACTGCATCATCTGCTCGGTATTTGTTCTTTCTGTAGCATACTCCATGAGTATTCTTCGATTCAAAAAGAGAAAGCTCCTTATGAACATCGGTATCATGCTCGGATTGTTCCCCGGATTCCTTTCTATGATCGCAGTATACTTTGTTCTTAAGTCCATAGGACTTACCGATTCCCACTTTGGTCTGATTCTTGTTTATTCCGGAAGCTCAGGCCTTGGATACCTTATTGCAAAGGGCTTCTTTGATACCGTATCGCCCTCCATTTGTGAGGCAGCACGTATCGAAGGTGCATCCGAGCTGAAAGTTTTCTGGAGCATAATTCTCCCGCTTTCAAAGCCCATTATTGTTTACACAGTAATCAATGCATTCCTCTCTCCCTGGATGGACTTTGTTTTCGCAAATATTATCATCAAGTCCCGTATTTCCGACAACTGGACAGTTGCAATGGGACTTTACAAGATGCTTGACAGAACATCCATCAACGAATACTTCTCAAGATTCTGTGCAGCCGGTGTTCTGGTATCAATCCCCATCTCCGTACTGTTCATCATCATGCAGAAGTTCTATGTAGAGGGCATCACAAGCGGTGCATCCAAGGGTTAATTCCCGAAGAACCAAAATTCTTTATGCAAAGCCACGAGGACAAAACCTTGTGGCTTTGTTAGAAGACAAATTTCTTGTAAATGTCATGAGAGAGTATATAATATGGAACGGAGGTGTTTTATATGAAAAAAATAAATGAGATACGTTCTTGGATGGAAAGTGAAAGTGCTGAAAAACAGCTGACCTATGTGTATTCCTGCGTTCCTGCGGAAATTGCTCCTCAGAAGGAAAGAATAAATGCTCTACTGTGCAAGTTTGAAGAATTTGCGCCCGAAATCGGTGAAGCAAGCATTTACAGTGCACCGGGAAGAACTGAAATCGGCGGCAATCACACCGATCATCAGAAGGGTTGTGTACTTGCAGCGGCGGTAACTCTTGACGCTATAGCAGTAGCAGCTCCCAACGGGACAGATACAGTACGTATAGATTCTCAAGGCTATCCTCCTTTCGAGGTTGACCTCAGCGATCTTACTGCAAAACCCACAGGCGATGTAAAGCCGAGCGATGTAGTACTCGGCATTGCTGATGCCATAAGCAAAAAAGGCTATAAACCACAGGGCTTTACAGCCTGCATCGAGTCGCAGATACCCGGCGGCTCAGGACTTTCGTCCTCTGCCTGCTTTGAGGTTCTGATTGCAGCGATTTTCAATGATATCTGCTGCGGCGGAGAGCTCACTGCTCTTGATATGGCGCTTGCAGGCAAGCATGCTGAAAATGTATTTTCAGGAAAACCCAGCGGACTGCTTGATCAGGCGACCATTTCATTCGGTGGTCTTGTATCAATGGATTTTTCAAAGGAAAATCCTGTTCTTGATTCGCTGAAGTATGATTTTGAAGATAATGGCTATGTACTCTGCGTTGTAAACACAGGCGGAAGCCATGCCGATCTTTCTGCTGATTACGCATCTATTCCTGCAGATATGAAAAAAGTAGCAGAGTATTTTGACAGAGAGGTCCTCAGCGAGGTTGACGAGGATGATTTCTGGTGGCAGATCGATACGCTAAAAAAAGAGGTTGGCGGCAGAGCAGTGCTCAGAGCAGTCCACTTCTTTGATGAAACTGTAAGAGCAATCGACCAGGCAGAAGCACTTCGTAATGATGAGCTTGAAAAATTCCTTCAGCTTGTCAACGAATCCGGCAGATCATCAGAAAACTGTCTGCAGAACATCAATCCCACAAGCGGAAGTGACGAGAGAAACGTGGCGATAGCACTTGAATTTGCAAGACGCAGCCTTGATACTCTCGGGGCATACAGAGTTCATGGCGGCGGTTTCGCCGGAACAATTCAGGCATATGTTCCTTTTGATATGTATGATTCTTTTGAAGCAAGCATGGAAATGATATTTGGTGAAAAATGCTGCTTAAGACTCAGAGTCAGACCTGTCGGAGGTATAAAATTCAATATGTAACGGAGGATAAAAATGAGAAAGTTTTCACTCATAACAGCTCTTGTTCTTGTTATGGCAATGCTGCTCGGCATCTTTGCCGGCTGCGGCGAAAAGGCAGGCGAGAACGAAGAGAATGCCAATACCGAAGAAGTAATTGAGGTAGTTGAAATCGAAGAAGTACCCGAGTTTAAGACAACTGAACCCATGGAGTCCAACATCTACGTCAAGAAGATTGACAATCTTTCCGAAGACTTCATGATGGGCGTTGACATTTCCAGCCTTATCGCACTTGAAGGCGCAGGCGCAAAGTTCTATAACTGGGACGGCTCTGCAGAGCAGGATATTTTTACAACCCTCGCTCAGGCAGGCGTAAACACAATTCGTGTACGTGTATGGAACGATCCATACGATGAGAATGGCAACGGCTATGGCGGCGGTAACTGCGACATAAACACCGCTCTCGAAATCGGTAAGAGAGCAACCGCAGCAGGCATGGGCCTCATGGTTGACTTCCACTACTCAGACTTCTGGGCAGACCCTGCAAAGCAGATGGTCCCCAAGGCATGGGCAGACATTGAGAACAGAAACGATCTCACGAATGCTCTTTACGAATACACCCGTGAGAGCCTCCTCCTCCTCAGACAGAATGGTGTAAATGTTGTGGCTGTTCAGGTAGGTAACGAAACCACCTCCGGTATGGCAGGCGTTACAACCAGCTGGAGCCGTGTCTGCAAGATGTGCAATGCAGGCTCCAAGGCAGTCCGTGAAGTATATCCCGAGGCAAAGGTTGTAGTTCACTTTACAAACCCCAACACCGGCAATCTTCCCGAAAAGGCAGATTCCCTTGCAGCAAACGAAGTTGACTACGATGTATTTGCAAGCAGCTTCTATCCCAGCATGCATGGTACTCTTGATAACCTCAGCGAGCAGTTTGAGTACATCATCAATACCTACGGCAAGGAAGTCATGATTGCAGAAACCAGCTGGCCTTTCACTACTGAAGACGGCGACGGCTGGGGCAATACCCTTAACGGCGGTTCCATGTATCCCACATCTGTGCAGGGTCAGTCCAATGAGCTTGTAAGTGTTATCGAGTGCATGGCAAATCTCGGTGACAAGGCAATCGGCGTATTCTACTGGGAAGCAGCATGGATTCCCGTAAATAACACAGCAGGTCTCCAGGGCAGCGACTGGGAAGCAAAGTATGCTGCAAACCAGAAGCTCTGGGAAGAAAACGGTATCGGTTGGGCTGCAAGCTATGCAGGCGAATATGATGCAGAAGATGCAGGTCAGTGGTACGGCGGCTGTGCTTGCGAAAACCAGGCACTCTTTGATTACAACGGTGTACCTCTTGAGTCGCTCAAGACCTTTGGTTATGTATACTGCGGTACCACCGCAGAGGTAGAGCTTTCCACTGTTGAAGATGTAGTTGTAGAGGTACAGAAGGATAAGCCCTACACACTCCCTGAAACCGTTGACGGACGTTACAATGACCTTTCCATGAGACCTGTCAAGGTTGAGTGGAATGCGGATGAAGCTGCACTTATCGATACAAGCAAAGTTGCAGATTATGTTGTAACCGGTACTCTTGAAAACGGTGACACAGTAACCATCACAGTTCTTGTAAGAACCATCAACCTGCTTGACAACCCCGGATTTGAAGACGGCAGCCTTGGCTGGACAGTTGAGTCAAGCGGTGCTCAGAAGCAGATTGACAAGGAAACTCCGAGAAGTGACACATACTGCATGCACTTCTGGGATGCTTCCGATAAGGACATCAAGTTCTATCAGAATGTAACCGTAAAGACCGACGGAACATATCGTTTCGGCGGCTGGCTGCAGGGCGGCGAAGACACCAGCTACTGCAAGCAGGCATATGTTTACGTTACCGTAAACGGAGAAACCATCAAGACAAACTTTGAAGAGCCCATGACCGGCTGGAAGCAGTGGTCAAGCGCATATGTTTCCGGTCTTGAACTCAAGGCAGGCGACACTGTTGAAGTAGGCTGCTATGTTTCCTACGCAGCAAAGGGCTGGGGTACACTTGATGATTTCGAGTTCTCCATGATCTAAATCAAAACAGAAAGCCGCTCGCATAGGCGTGCGGCTTTCACTGTATGAAAGGAAATTCAAATGAAAAAACTGTTTCCTCAGATAGACGGATTCATCCATGGCGGAGATTATAATCCCGAGCAATGGCTTGATATGCCTGAGATACTTGCAAAGGATATCGAGATGATGAAGGAAGCCCATGTAAACTGCGCAACACTTGGCGTGTTTTCCTGGTCTGTGCTTGAGCCTGAAGAGGGTGTGTTCAATCTTGAATGGCTTGAGAATATCATCAATAATCTCTATGAAAACGGCATATATACAATTCTTGCAACTCCTACAGGCGCTCGCCCTGCATGGCTTGCTCATAAATACCCTGAAGTTCTGAGAGTTGCATCGGATAACATTAGAAATCACTTCGGAGTACGCCACAATCACTGTATGCAGTCACCTGTTTATCGTGAAAAAGCGGAAATAATCATCCGTAAGCTTGCAGAGCGGTTCGGAAATCATCCCGGTGTGATTCTCTGGCATATTTCAAACGAATTCAGCGGAGAATGCTACTGCGATAAGTGCGTGGCAAAATTCCGTGAGTGGATAAAGAATAAATACAAAACACTTGATAACCTTAACAAAGAGTACTGGACAACCTTCTGGAGTCACAGATACCAGTCCTTTGACCAGGTTGAACCTCCCTATGATAACGGTGAGTTTTCCGTAATGGGTCTGAATCTCGACTGGAAAAGATTTACAACATGGTCGATGAAAGATTACATGGATCATGAAATAAATATTCTCAGAGAGCTTACTCCCCATAAGCCGATTACCACAAACTATATGCGCTGCTTTGACGGTCTTGATTATGATGAGATGAGTAAATCTCTTGATATGATCTCATGGGACGGTTATCCCGCATGGAACAATAACTATGAATCACTCTGGCAGACTGCAGCGGATGTGGCATTTGATCATGCACAGATGAGAGGCTACGGCAAAGGCAAGCCCTTCATGCTGATGGAGAGTGTACCCAGTCAGGTCAACTGGCATCCCATCAATAAGCTGAAGCGTCCGCATATCCACAAGCTTTCCTGTCTGCAGGCTGTTGCCTGCGGCTCTGATACGGTACAGTATTTCCAGTGGAGAAAGGGAAGAGGCTCCTTTGAACAGTATCATGGTGCCGTGGTCGATCATCTCGGAAGAAATGACACACGGGTATTTAAAGATGTGCAGGAAGTCGGTGCAATTCTCAGAGAGCTGAAAGCAGTTCAGGGAAGCACAATAAAAGCAAAGGCTGCAATAATCTTTGACAGACAGAACGGCTGGGCAATAGACGGCGTGTCAGGCTTCAAACTTCATGATATGGGTTATGAACGCACCTGCAGAGATTGGCACAATGCACTTACAAAACGTGGTGTAGAGGCTGATGTTGTGGGTTGCTGTGCAGATCTCAGCGGCTATTCCCTTGTAATAGCACCTATGCTGTATATGCTCAATGACGGCGTTGCTGAAAAGCTTAAAAACTTTACGGCAAACGGAGGTGTTCTTGCAGCAACATATTTTACAGGTTATGTGAACAAGAATACTTTGAATTACCTCGGCGGATTCCCCGGAGATGGGCTGAAAGAGGTTTTTGGTCTATACAGTGAGGAGTGCGACGTTCTTTATCCGGAAGAAAGAAATGCTCTCGTAATGAATGAAGCTGAATACGAGCTGAAGGATCTGTGTGAAGTAATAAAACTTGACACAGCAAAATCTCTCGGAAATTATAAATCTGACTTCTATGCAGATACTCCGGTGTTTTCGGTAAACGAATTCGGCAAAGGAAAGGCATTTTATATTGCATCAAGAACCGAAAGTAAAGGAACAGATGCAATAACAGATGTCCTTCTCAAAGCTTCAGGAATAGAAACAAAGGAACTTCCCGAAGGGGTGGAAATGCACATCCGTGATAACGGAGATAGCGAATATGTCTTCTATCTCAATTTCACTGATAAGGAACAGAAGGTTGCAGATACAGTGCTGGCACCTTATGATGTGCAGGTAATAAAACACAGTAAATAAAAACAAAGTCCATACCAATATGGTATGGACTTTGTTTTCATTCTGCATCTGAAGAAAGAGCAACAATCTGAGAAATAATCAGATTTTCATATTCACCTGCTGTTTCGGTGTTGTCAGTAATTACAAGAGAAGGAAGTTTTGCTCCGTATTCTGAGGCATCCACTCCAAGGATAATCATCTTTTCAAGAAGTTCTGCGTCCTCCGCAGAAAGCTCATCAGCAGGATAATTTCTTGCTCCGAAGCTCCATGCACGGATGTTGTTGAGAATTTTTGAAAAATTTTCATTCGAAGCCATTCCGCTTACGGTGCTGTATTCAGAAAGCTCCGATTTGACTGCAACAAGCTGAGCGGTAAGATCTGCGATTTCAAGAAGCTTATCGTTTGCCATTGAGCTGAAATCTTCAGATGAAGCAACTTCCCACTGACTGTAAACTACACTGCTGTTTTCGGGCACGATGTAATTAATGATCTCATCGCTGAAAACCACTGTGCTGTCAGAAGCTGAAGAAGAAACAATGATTTCTTCTGTATCAGAGGATTCCTTTTCCTCGTTGGTAAGTCCGAAATTCTTTTTTGTAAGATCAAAATTACTCCAGTCAATATTGCATGAGCAGGCGGAAAGGGACAAGGCAAGAATAAGCACCAGACAGATAGAAAGAATACGTTTCATTGCATTAGCCTCCTTTTTATTTAAGAGAGTCAATATAGTTCTGCAAAATAACAACTGCAGCAACTGCATCCACAACAGCCTTGCGCTTTTTGCCTCGGGTGTCAGTTGCATTAAGTGCAGTATGTGCGCATACTGTAGAGCATCGCTCATCGTACATGACAGTTTCGATACCGGTAGAATTTCTGATCTGCTCAGCAATATCAAGGGCATTCTTTGCACTTTCGCCCTGAGAGCCGTCCATATTGAGGGGAAGTCCTACAACAATACGTTCAGCCTTTAGTCTTACAGCCGCAGCGGAGATTTTCTCCACCAGCTTCGGCGTGTAGCTTTCCGTAATAACTTCAACAGGAGAAGCAAGAAACATGGTAGGGTCACATACCGCAATACCTGTTCTTGCCTTGCCCAGGTCAACAGACATGATTATCATATGTATCCTCCTCAATCATCATAGACAAGCTTGTCACGGTTTTCCTTTTTCCACCATGACTGGCGATTGAGAGTGGAAAGCTCGTCGGAAAGATGTGAAGAATCGCCTTCCACCACAAGGGTCGGATTGAAATCATCATCAAAATCTATGACAGAAACAGCGGTGTTGTCGCACCATTCAACGTCATTGAGGGATTCTATGGGTAAACCCTTTACTCTGCACATAAGATTTCTTATTGCACAGCCGTGAGAAACAACAGCAACGGTTTTATCCTTGTTTTCCTTTGCAATAGAAAGAACCGCATTGTATATACGCTCAAAAACCTCTGTCATTGCTTCGCCGTTTTCAGGATGAAATTTCCAGGGTTCAATACTCCAGTTATAGGAATCTTCAGGGTAAAGAGTGGGAAAGTCTGCCCAACGTTTGCCTTCCCATACACCGCCGTTGATTTCCATAAGGTCCTCACGTGTTTTTACGGTGTAACCGAAATTGCGGTTTACCGCTTCAGCAGTATCCTTTGCTCTTGTAAGTGTGCTGGAATATATTGCATCGAGAGGGACATTCTTCATTCTTTCGGCAAGTCTGTCAAGCTGAGCTTTTCCGTTTTCACTTGGCACACCGTCAAGATGTCCCTGAAAAGTACGATTTTTGTTTCCTGCTGCCTCGCAGTGTCTGATAATATAGATTCGAGTCATTAAAAATACCTTCCTGAGCCTGTCCGAAAAAGGACGATTTGTCTGCCGCCGCAGAAATTCCCGTGCGGCGGCTATTTTAAGCGTCAGAATGAAAATCGGCAATAAAGGAGCGCCGTAGTCAGACTGCGCGTAACTGAAAACACCCGATGCTCCGTCAGATGTTTCCTTACATAATATTCAGATTGAGTGCGGAAAGTCACTGAATAAAGGTCTGCCCCAGAGCGATAACAAGGGGCATGGTGACAATGGAAAGAAGAGTGGTAACAGCCACAAGACTGCTTGCCAGCTGTGAGTTTCTTCCGCATTTTCCCGCAAGCATTGTAATCGCAGCAGCCGTGGGAGCAGCGAATTCAATAAGAAGGGTGATTTTTCCTACAGAAGAAAAGGGGATAGGTATAAAATAAAGAATTGCCAGAGTAATCAGGGGCAGAATAGCCAGCCTGAGCAGAGAAATAAGATAAACCCTGCCATCTTTAAGTGCAGCAAAAAGTTTTGTCTGTGCAAGATGAGCACCGATTATAACCATTGCAAGAGGAGAATTCACATCGCCCAGCATACCGACAGCACTGCTTACAGAAGAGGGGAGGGTAACAGAGAAAACAAAAATCAGTATGCCGATGGCAAGTCCGATTGTACCGGGGTTAAGCAGCACCTTGCGGATACTTACCTTACCGGACATCATTGTGTAACCGACCATCCACTGAAACAGTGTAAAGATACAGACATAAATGGATGCAAACATTATGCCTTCTTCTCCGCACACAGCACCTGCCAGCGGGATACCCATGAATCCGCCGTTGGTCAGTGCAAGTGAGCTGCGAAGCACACCACGGTCATCGTAGGATTGCTTTCTGAAAAGCAGCATGGATAAAAGATAAGTTCCTCCGATAAGCACAACAGAGCCGCCTGCCATATATGCAAGCTGCAAGGCCAGCGCACTGTCAAATTCACGTTCAAGAGAGGATATAATAACACAGGGAGTGACAACATAGAGCAGAATAGTGGTAAGCTGCTTTATTCCTGTATCGGTAAACCATTTTATGCGGCAGAGGATATATCCGACTGCCATAAGAAGGAAGAGGGAAAATGCCTGAGAGGCAACGGTTATAACATTATTCAGCATCAGTTACTTCTTCTTCATTTGTGTTTTCATCATCGGGAGCGACAGCTTCAGAGTTTTCAGCATTTTCTTCGCTGTCAGCCTGAGAAGCTTCTTCTGCCTTTGCGGCTTTTGCTTTCGCACGTTCGCCGGAAAGTACGGTAAACATCCAGATAAGCATGAGCACAGCAATACCCCTGAGGACCCAACCGAGGATAGTGATTATATTCCCGTCAAGATAAGCCTGAGCGACGTGGTAGCCGCCATAGCAGAGACAAAGCAGTCCTGCGCCGATAAATACTTTGTTTTCCTTAGCCATTCTGAAAAAGAGCAGGAGAGCGGCGACAACGCATACGCCGACCAGCAAATAATCCTTGGATTCCATAAAAGCACCTCTTAAGACAAATAAATAATATAAATAATTATACCCCTAATAACAATTTACGTCAATGTAATTTATAATTTGAAAAAATATAAGGAAAAAGCTGTTAAATGCGTGACAAACAGAATAAAAAGATGTATAATATAAAAACGAGTGTAAATCAGAATTGACGACGTCTGCGAGTGATTATTTGGACACAGTAGTACTTATTCCTGCTTACAAACCGAATAGCCTTTTGCTCAAGACCATAGATGAAGTGTACGCACTTGATTTTAATGTGCTGGTTGTAAATGACGGCAGCGGAAAAGAGTATGATGAAATATTCGAAAAAGCTGCAGAAAAGTCAACGGTGCTTCATCATGAGAAGAACAAGGGAAAGGGAGCGGCTTTAAAGCTTGGATTTTCAAAAATTAAAGAGCTGTTTCCTGACTGCAGGTATGTAATAACTGCTGATGCAGACGGACAGCACTCAATAAACGATATATGCAAGATTCGTGAATCTCTCAGATCAGGATCGGGCTTTGTTGTTGGCTCAAGAGAATTTTCAGGAAAGATTCCATTTAGATCAAGAGTCGGAAACAATATGTCGAGATTCATGTTTGCAATAGTAACAGGCTGCTACCTCAGAGACAATCAGATGGGTCTGCGAGGTTTTGCTGTAGAGCATATGAAATGGCTGGGACTTCCCAGAGGTTCACGCTATGACTATGAAATGAATGTTCTCATGTATGCAACAAGGCAGAATATTCATATTACGGAAATTACAGCAGAAACCATATATATCGACGATAACAGCAGTTCTCATTTTAATCCTGCATTGGATACACTGAGGATTTACAAAAGAATGTTCAGAACAGCATGGCCGACACTTCTTTCGGTTGTAATTGCCTTTGTTCTCACATTTTTCCAGGGATTGTTTTTCAACTGGACCATGTGGCCGGTGGCAATTTCGTTTATTCAGGTATTGTCGGCAGGTGCAGGTCTGCTGATGAACAAGCTGTTCTGTTATAAGGGTATACGTCAGAGATGTCTGTGGAGAACAATGCTTTCAACAGGTATCCGTATGGCGGTATATCTTGATCTTATGGTGCTTATGCAGATATGCCGTATGCCATGGATGTTTCTTGCATATGTTATTACTGCGATTGTAACACTGCCTGTAGAATACATCATCAGAAAAAAACTCAATCTTTACAGTTCCATTGAACGCAGCAGCGAGAAAAAGGTGAAATAGAATGAGAGAATACAACGTATCCCTGCTTGATGAAATGCAGAATATAAAAGCGGTTAATGAGAGTCTTGAAACAGAGATAAATATAAGAACGCTTCCCGGAATGATTCCCGGCTGTCTTGAGGAGCACGAGCTTGCCATAGCTCTTGAGGCAGCAAGAAATTATAAGCCTGCCGCCGGTATTGCGGATATACGCAACAGTACAGGCTTTCCAAACCGCAATCTGAATACTGTTGAGATACTCACCGATTGCATAACACTTACACAGAACGGTTATTCTTTCAAAGTGTGGAAGTACGTGCCGAGAAAGCCATTTGATGCTGCAGCACGTCCTGCACTTGTGTATATGCATTCAGGCAGCTTCTTTGCAGGCGGAGCATTCATGTGTGAAAATGCCTGCAAATTCATAGCAGAGAAGGCAAACTGTGCAGTATTCAATGTGGATTATTCTCTTGCACCTGAAGCACCCTATCCCGTTGCAAAGAATCAGTGCGAAGCAACTGTTGAGTACATAAAAGAAAACAGCAGTGCATTGAATGTAGACAGCAGCAGAATATATCTGGCAGCAGAAAGCTGTGCAGCCTGCTTTGCAGCAGCCATAGCTCAGAAGTGTGGCAATATAAAGGGAATGTTCCTGCTTTATCCTCTTGTATCCCTCAATATCGAGGCTATGCCTTTTGAGTGGAAGCTTTCTGATTTTGAAGTAAACGAAGCTCAGACCAAGCTCATCATGCCCCGACTTAATCTTGGAAGAAGTGACGGACAGGGCAGCAATGAGTTCATGATGCAGATCGGTGCAATGTACCTGCAGCATGGCGAAGAGAGAAAAGATCCTGAAATCAGTCCCATGCACGGAAAGCTTGAAACAACCTGCGACACCCTTGTAATAACCGCAGAATATGACGGACTTCGTCCTCAGGGAGAATATTTTGCAAAGATGCTCATGGATACAGGTGTAAACAGTGAAGTAATCCGTTATCGGGGAGTTCATCATGCCTTTGTTGATAAATTAGGATTTATCCCTCAGGCAGAGGATGCCCTGCTTGAAATTTCAAAACGAATCAGATAATTAAAAATCGCTCCGGAAAACCGGGGCGATTTTATTTATATCCTTTGATAGATACAATAAAAAAGCTAATAATACTTCTGCAGATAAAAGTGACATAGTAAAAACGAATTTCATAAAATATAAAAGCATAAGAGGGAGGAGGTAATAAAAATGATCTGAAAAGTAATATTGGGAATAATGATTCCAATGATAGGCACAACATTGGGTGCCTGCTGCGTTCTGTTTATGAAAAAGCAGATATCGGAAAAAGTACAGAGAATTCTGTCGGGCTTTGCAGCAGGGGTAATGGTTGCCGCATCGGTATGGAGTCTGCTGATTCCGTCCATTGAATATTCATCTCATATGGGAAATCTTGCGTTTGTTCCTGCAGCTGCAGGACTTATGGCAGGCATAGTTTTTCTGAAAATACTGGATTATATTATACCCATGGTACAGAGCGGAAAAAACGGAGAAGGACTTCCCAAATCAACAATACTTGTCATGTCTGTTACGATTCACAATATTCCGGAAGGGATGGCGGTAGGAGTAGCTTATGCAGGGTGCCTTTCGGGAAAATCAGAGTTTACTCTTGCAGCTGCATTTGTACTGTCCATAGGCATAGCCATACAGAATTTTCCGGAAGGCTCAATAATTTCAATGCCTTTGAAGGCTCGTGGTTTGAAAACCTCAAAAGCCCTTGCGGCAGGTATTCTTTCAGGAGCAGTGGAGCCCGTAGGAGCATTTCTTACTATAGTTGCTGCAAGTTTTATAGTCCCTGTTCTTCCGTATATGCTCAGTTTTGCCGCAGGAGCAATGCTGTGTGTGGTGATTGAAGAACTGATACCTGAAATGACAGAAGGCAGAAAATCGAATGCCGGAACACTTGCATTTACAATGGGATTCTGTATAATGATGACCCTCGACGTTGCCCTGGGATAAAAAACAAACGCCGCAGCAACCTGCGGCGTTTTAGATTATGTTAGAATTTAATCCTTCCAGAGCATTATATCCACTGCGAGTATTTCGGAGTAACTGTAATAATTAGAAGCTAAATAAAAAACTATATAGAGTAAAAAATTTGCAATTTTCATTGACAGTTTGACTCGCAGCACTTAACTGTGAGCTTTTAACAAGCTAAAACCTACAGATCAATCGGATATATAGCTTGAAAAAAATATTAATCAGATGCTGGGATTTCTGCAGAAAAAATTACAGGATTTCCTAATCCATAAATAGGATGATCGTTGCCGGAGGCCCCAATTTGAAGTTTCAATTGAGTGACACCGCTAACGTCAAGAGTAATATATTTGGGTGCCATATCGGGTGCTAATTCTATCTCCTCTGTTACAAAACCATCATAGATGATTTGAAGAGTGTTTTTATCACCTAAATATGTTCCATCTACATGGCAAACTGTAAATTCTATTCTGCTGTACTTTTTGTCAAGATTATAGACAGCCCATGATACATCATCAAATATGTTATAATCTCCGCTAAAAGTCATTCCGTTATAGTATTTAATGCCTGCCATGCTAAAATGCTTGCTATTACCGCTTTTTACAGAAGAATATTCAGTATATGGATTTCCTCCGCTTTGATAAGCTGGGACTTCATCAGTCATACAAAGAGGAGTTATGCTTGCGATTTTTGCTTGAATAGAAGCGTTGTTTGGAACAAGGTTATCTACGCTGTTCAAAAGTTCAAGCGCACTATCATTTTCTCCGTTACTTATAAGCGTGGTGGCTTTTGCAAGAGCAAAATCGACATAATCATCGCAGTAATTATCATATGCCATCTTAAGATCGGAATCATCGGCATTTTCACCGACCATTGCAGCAGAAATTGTATTGATGGCACTTTCATAATCCTTGTCTGCAGCAAATTCGGTAGCGGTGTTCAGTGCATCGTTCTTGAGCTTTGTAACATTTGCTGCGCTGTATACTGTAAGCTGCTCGGTAAGAGCAGGATCATTGGGCAGAATATTGAGCGCAGACTGGAGTGTGGTGATTGCTTTTGCGTACTCTTCCTTTTTGGAAAGTTCAGAGGCGTCTGCAAGCACCTGAGTGCGATAGCTGTCTATAGCAGAAGAGAGATCGGTTTTTGCAGTTTCATAGTTGGGGTCTTCTTCGATAACAAGACGATACTGTGTGATTGCATTTGCATAATCTCCCTGTTCGATGAAAAGCTGAGCAGTTCTGAAAGCTGTCTTTGAGTCGTTAAGTCTTTCGATATATACCTCAGTTTCGTCTATTTTACCTTCAACAAGGCTGACACTCATCTGATTGATTGCAGAAAGCTCTATCTGAGCATCAGAGTATTCGATCTTATCATTTCTGAAATCGCTCTTAAGAGAGTCAAGTCTGTCAGAAAGGATATCTGCAATATCCTTTTCATCTCTGGCGCTGTATTCCTCATTGAACAGCTCTATTGCAGATTCATAGTTGCCGTCTTCCAGTGCACGCAGAATTTTCTGTTCAAGGCTGTTGTACCAGCTGAGGAAAATTATAAGTCCGATTAATGCGACAAAAACAAAACCTGCAGCAGAGGAAATAATAATTTTCTTTGTTTTTGACATTGATTTTACAGAATCAATGGCTTTTACAACGGTCTTGCCAAATGCACTGTTTTTGAAATTATCAATGGCACTTGTCTTTTCATATACAGCTGTTCCGTCTGAAGGAATAGTTTCACTGTTGAATTCTGCAGACCTTTCCTGAGCAAAGATTCCGGGAGCTGCAGCAGGTGCAGCAGGTACTGCGTTGCCGTTCAGTACAGCGATCAGTGCATTCTTCATTACTGAAGCATTTGCAAATCTTGCTGCAGGATCATAAGCACAGGCATACAGAATTACATCTGCAAAGGCAGGGCTTGCATTACAGGGAGCAGGAAGTGCAGCTTTCTTCATTCTTGCGTCAAGAGCACTCTGCATCTGCTTTGCGGTAACAATTTTTGCAGAGGAGCTGAGCAGGGGAAGTCGATTGTTGTTGGAAAGTCTGTAAAGGACTATACCGAGAGAATAAATATCCGAGCGGAAATCATATTCCTTGTTGCCGTGATAAATTTCAGGTGCCATATAATTATATGTACCCTTCTGGGAAAGACCGGCTGTAGCCTTTTCAAGTTTTCTTGCAATACCAAAATCACCAAGCTTGTATGTTCCGGCAGAAGAAATGAAAATATTATCGAGCTTGATATCACGGTGCAGGATGTTCATTTTATGGCAGAATTCAAGCGCATTACATATATCAATACCCACCTGAATGATTTCGGGTTCAGTAAGGACACGATCCTTCATATATTCGTTGAAGCTTGTAAGCAGCTCCATACGAAGATAAATGGTCCAGCCGATTTTTTCGGTATTCTGAACAACCTTATAATCTTCAACGCTTACAACGTTCTGATTTCCCTTTAATGAAACCATAAGCTGGATTTCATTTACACATTCATCAACAACACCTTTGAAATAGGAGGTTGTTGATGCGTCGTCCAGACCGATTTCATGCTGAACAACCGCAGTTTCAGAATCATCCTTTGGAATACGGATGATTTTTATTGCAGAATAGAGTGTGGTGCCGTATTCTTTTCGCTGTGCCTTGAACACACTGCCGAATGAGCCCTGGCCGATTTTTTCCGTTATTTCCCAATCAGGCCAGATTGTTTTGATTTCATTGTCAATACGGCACACTTCTTCTGATTTGACAGAAGGTTTATGAGAAGCAGGTGCATTTTGCGGAGCCTGAACAGGTGCGGCTTTGTTGTTTTCCAGACAAACTGTAGGCGCTTTTTGAGGCGCGGGTACAGTTTGAGGTACTTTTGTACCGCAATGGTTGCAGAATTTCATGCCGTCAGCTAATTGATTTCCGCAATTCTTACAAAACATAATATATCCTCCCAAGTATACTGAACTGCAATAATACTATGTAACAGTTCAGAAAAATTATGAATAAACGGATTATAGTAATCCCACTGTTAAATTATACATTATTATATAATATGTTTCAAGATAAATGCAGATAAAATGCACTTTTCTGTAAAAACAAAAGCCGCAGTAACCTGCGGCTTTTTGGTTGTATAAGTAAAACCACGCGTTAGACGCGTGGTTCGGGAAGAATTACATAGATGAGGAAGAAATAAAAGCTCCTTTTGCTTAAAATAAAGGTGCGGTCTGCCAACTGCACACAAAAAAGCAAAAGGAGGACATTCAAAT
>JAZUNN010000010.1:0-6119 GCA_045604155.1 Acutalibacteraceae bacterium | reverse complement strand
AACTCAACTCCTTGGCTCACAGAACGACATGGCTACGATCCGACTTAGCGCCGTCAAAGCGACCGTAAGAACCGATGTTAGCCTCATAAGCCTCTGCAGGATTTACGCCGTGTCGGTTACCCTCGAGCATCTTGCCGAGTCTGACGGACTGATAGCCGATAACCTCGTTGTTCTCATCGAGAGCAAGCTTGGTAACATAGCCTTCAGCCATTTCCATGTAACGAACGCCCTTAGCCTTGGTGGAGAACATGGTACCTACCTGAGAACGGAGACCCTTGCCCAGATCTTCAAGACCTGCGCCGATGGGAAGACCGTCTTCGGAGAAAGCAGTCTGGGTGCGGCCGTAAACGATCTGCTTGAAGAGCTCGCGCATAGCAACGTTGATAGCGTCGCAGACGAGGTCGGTGTTAAGAGCTTCGAGAATGGTCTTACCGGGGAGGATCTCAGCAGCCATAGCTGCGGAGTGGGTCATACCGGAGCAGCCGAGAGTCTCAACGAGAGCCTCTTCGATGATGCCGCCCTTGACGTTGAGGGTGAGCTTGCAGGCTCCCTGCTGAGGTGCGCACCAGCCTACACCGTGAGTAAGACCGCTGATGTCCTTGATTTCATAAGCCTTGACCCATGCGCCCTCTTCGGGGATGGGAGCGGGACCGTGGTGAGGACCCTTGGCTACAGGACACATTCTTTCCACTTCATGGGAATAATTCATAGTATTGTGCTCCTTTCGCATAATCCTTGTTAGATTGCCACTGCTTATTATACCAAATTGTTATCTTTTTAGCAAGCCCAATATTAGAAATAGAGGGTGCAAATTTTGGACAAGATGCATAAATTAAGTAAGAGGTAAGAAGTAATAGTGAAGAGGTAAGGGGCGGCAAGCCGCCGAATTGTAGGGGAAGTCATAGAACGCCTGTGACCGATGAATCGATAAACTGCATATAAAAAAGAAAAGAGGCTGCCGCAGCAGCCTCTTTCATTATAAAACAAATTGATTATTCGACTACCCATGTCACACCCTCGTCAGGCTCGTAGTTGTAATAGGAAGCCTCATAAGGTGCATGGACAGTGATGATGCAGTCGTCAAATGCCGATTCGCCAATGCTTGTGACGCTTTCGGGAATGGTGATATTCTCGATCTCGTCACAGTAGAAAAAGGCACTTTCTCCGATATCCGTGAGGCTGACGGGCAGTACGATTTCTGTCAGCTCTTCGCAGCTGCTGAATGCATAGCTCCCAATAACCGTGACCTCGTCAGGTATGATGACAACGTCTACCTTTCCGGGAGGACAGCATATAAGCTCAGTAAATGACTTGTTGTAAAGAATGCCGTCCATGGCTGCAAAATAAGGATTTGCTTCGCTTACCTTGATATCGGTCAGGCGGTAGGAGTTGTTGAAGACACTATTACCGATGCTCTTGACATTTTCGGGAATAGTGATCTCGGTCAGATTCCAGCAGTCGGCAAATGCCGATTCGCCGATACTCGTGACACTGCTCGGCATTGTGACCTTCGTTAAGTCGAAGCAGTAGCTGAACGCAGAATTACCGATAGTTGTAACACCTTCGGGAATTACAATCTCACGGAAACATCTGCAGCTGTTGAAAGCATCATTCCCGATAGCTGTGACGCCCTCGGGAATGATGATCTCCCCAAGGCTCTCGCACTCGCAGAATGTAGAATCTCCGATTGCCGTAATGTTGCTCGGTAAGGTTATTTCTGAAAGATTCTCGCATTTCATGAATGCCCCATCACCGATGCTTGTGACGCTGTCGGGCATGGAGACCCTTTTAAGAGCCTTGCAGTTTAAAAATGCATTCTGCCCGATGACTGTGACGCTCTCGGGAATTACGATCTCCTCAAGGCCCCAGCAGTTATCGAATGCCGCCTCACCGATGCTTGTGAGAGTTTTCGGCAGTGTGACTTTCTTAAGACCCTTGCAGTCGATAAAAGTAAGCTTCCCGATGCTTGTAATACTGTCGGGAATGGTGATCTCGGTCAGCCTTTCACAGCCGTTGAAAGCTTCCTCGCCTATATATGTGACACCGTCGGGTATGTTGATTACAGTCAGCTTATCGCACCATCTGAAAGAACAATCGCCGATATGTGTAACACTGTTGGGAATACTGACCTTTGTCAGGCTTTTACACCATGAAAACGCATGGTTTCCGATGTGTGTAACGCCATCGGGCAAAGTTACCTCGGTCAGAGTCTCACAGTCTTCAAATGCCCAATCACCAATGCCTGTGACTTTGACACCGTCTATTTCAGCAGGTATAGACAGTTTCTCGGGCTCGCCGGTAAAGCCTGTTATAGTCACTTCACCCTCTGAAACCGTGTATTCCAGACATTCTAAACCGTCGCTGTCGTCACCGCCGCAGCCGACAAGGCAGAGACAGCCAAGAAGCAAGGAAAATACACAGACTACGGAAATGATTTTTCTGAGATGACTTTTCATAATATTATCCCCTTTCTGTTTTGCGAAAAGCGATTCAGACATTATCCGAACGGACGCCGTAAGGGGGGCGAGAACGCAAGCGATCTCATCTCCGTGCCCACCCGCAGAATACTTCTAAAATACTACCATCATTTTACTCCTACAAAACAATCATAGTCGAAATACGTCTAAAAGTCAATAGTCGAAATTCGCCTGCTGTAAAATGACAATGAGGTGGTACGAATGACATTGACTATTACTACTTTTTCTTTTCCTCTTGCAATCTTTTCTGAACTAAGGCATCGAGTTTTTTTAAGTATTCTATCTCCATTCGTAGACGCTGGTTCTCTGCTATTAAATCTCCTTCAACTTTTTTATCTAGTTTTGGTGGTCTGCCTTTCCTTGTTCCGCCGGCGGAACAAGAACTGCCTCGTCTTTCTTTCATAAGACCTTCGGCTCCTTCTTCCAAATATATGCGGTCCCACCTCTTTACGACTTTTACATAGTTTAAATCCTTTCCTCTTGGTACATTCCAATACTTTCGGACGGTTTATCTATATCCTAATCGGTGTTCTCGCATATCCATTATAACAGATATTTTGAACTCTGCACTATATCGTCTGTTTTCTCTTCCTGTTTTGCCCATAAAAATATGCACCTCCAAAAGTGTCTAACTTTTGGGGTGCATATCAGATGAGGGAGGTGGATTTTTATCGGCCTTATGGTCGATAAAAAGACGGAGGGAGAGAAAACATTAGTTTTCACTTGCCACTACCCTTCCGAGTTTTGCACAGCAAAACTCACCTCCCCTGACAAGGGGAGGCAAATATTGACCATAGCTTAAGCTATGGAAAGGATGCGGCTTTTTTATTCTCCCGGCTCAGAAAAGCTCGTCCAGGAGGATATAATATCTTATTTTTTCCATGTCGGGCTCAATTCCCAGGTAATCAAAAAGCTGATTCGGGTCATAGCCCTCGTATTTATATCCGTAACTGCCGTCATAGTTGTGAATCAGGCTGCGATAACAAAGTGCAATGTCCTGATATCTGTCTGCCGTACCGCTTCTTCCAAGATCAATAAAGCCGCTGATTTTACCGTCCTTTGCAAAGATATTCGGCAGACAGCAATCCCCGTGAGAAAGGACATAATCCTCTTCGGGACGGTTGTCTTCAAGCCAGCAAAGAAGGTCGGCAGGGTCTTTGAATCCCCCTTCACCGAAGGTTTCGGGCTCTGTATTCTCAATATCGCACAGACCGTTTTCAACATAGTATCGTGCAAGCTTCAGCTTGTTGTCCAGGCCGTAATTTACGGGGCAATCGGTGATATCAACACTCCACAGCATCTTAAGAGCCTCTGCCATAAGTCGTGTAACTTCCTTCGGATCTGACAGCAGCGGCTGATCGCACACCATCTCGCCCTCTGCTATCGTTGTGAGAAGATAGCTTCTGCCATCGACATTTTCGTGGGCAATAACTTTCGATACGGGCAGTTTTCCTTCAAGCCAGCGAAGCATTTTTACGTGGGTTTCGCTTTCCTGAGATTCCTTTTCAATCTTCAGCACCATATCGTCAAAACACAGCACCTGAGAATCAGATGCTCCTATGGAGTCTGTCGTATACTGTTTGTTATTTATGTATTTGTTAATACTATCAGGAATATGCATTTTGATCACCCCTTGCAGCTTTTCTTCCCATATAATATCACAACCGTCATTGTGTTTCAACGCAGACTGATATGAAATCAAAGAGCCTGCAGCATTGCTTTTCTACCCATTATATGATATGCTTATAAAATGAAATCGGAGGGATATTTATGTTTTGCAGTAATTGTGGAAAGCCTTTGAATCCGGATGCGAAATTTTGCAGATCCTGCGGCAGCTAAGTAAATAAAATTTCTGAAAATGTTCAGAGCAACGTTCATGATAACATCCATGAAAATCCTGTTGTTTATAACACCCCCAAACCATCACCTTCCATATCATCGTCAAAGCCCAAAGCAAATCGCATTTCATGCCCGGTCTGTGGATCATCTGATCTCAGGTCGATCGAACAGGGTACAATGTGGGAATGTTCTGATTGTGGAGAAACATTTTACGCTCTGAAATACCTTCAGGACAGGTCTGTCCAGTTAGACAGAGGCAAATCATTGATAACAAGAAACGGACTTATCTGTGCTGTCCTGCTTCTGATCGGCGGGTTTATTTTCACTGCAGCATCGAAACACAAGGGAACCACTGTAAGTATAATGACTGAGTATGGAATAATGAATAAGGGAACTATTGGTGGGGGAGTAAACACCGGTCTTGAAAATCTTGGCACAATATGCTATATACTTTGCGGCATATTTGTAATAATCTCAGTTGTATATTATCTGTATTATCATTTCTCTATGATCACCATAAACAGAGAAATCGATTATGCCGCTAAATCGCAACCTGTTAAAAGCTCTCGGCCGACTATTGCCGCATCCCATTTCTGTCCTCATTGCGATACTAAATTGCGTGCCGGAGCAAAATCCTGCCACAGCTGTGGGAAGCCTGTTTAAATCCCGTCTTCATCTGAAAAGCTCCTGACGAAAGTCAGGAGCTTTTCTTTCCTCTTTATTGCACCCCGTCCTCGGTCATGATATAATTATCAAAAATCTTTTTCAGGTGGTTTTACAATGAAAAGACCGATTCTGCGTATGATTCTGGGCATTGTTTTCTCTGTATTGCTGCTGGCAACTTTTTTTGTCGTTTCTCTTTTTGTTTCGCTGTTTATTCCGACTCAGGAAATTTGGAATTACGTATCGGGTGCACTCAGGCTGCTGATGGGCTTCGGAGCAATGGGAATTTTCATATGGCTTTTCGGCAGAGCACGACTTAAGGAAGGCTTTTCCCTAAAAGGAATTAGAAAAGGGATTCTTCCCTCTCTCCCTATTCTGCTTTTCTGCGTTATGTGCTTCGTCGTTATGTCTATCGGCTTTACAGGTTTCAGAATTTCCGATATGGCTTCTTTTATCTTCACCGTATTCATCTTCCCTCTTGCCACATCTTTTTTTGAAGAGCTTGCTTTCCGAGGGCTGTTTACGGGGGGATATTTCCTTATAAAGCATCAGAATCGCTTTACAAGACTGTTTTTTGCACTTCTGTCATCGGTATTTTTCACCGCCTGTCACCCTCAGTATTTCACCGACCTGCTCAGGCTGCTCAGCATTTTTGCTTTCGGTTTTTGCCTTGCTTCCATCTTCCTCTTTTCACGCAGCATACTTACCTGCACCATCCTTCATTTTCTTTACAACCTATCCATCGCCATACTGAGATATGTACGCAACGAAAGCAGTGTGCTTCGTATTCAGATTTATCTTTCTCTTGATTTTATCTACATTGCAATGTTTGCAGTCGGGCTTCTGTTTATCCTGCTAAAAAAGCCATACATAAAGGAAATGCCGCAGGAAGAAAATCTTTCCGAGGAATTGCAGCCTGACACAGCTATTGAAACAACAGAAATAAAAACCACTAGTAAACTAGTGGTTTTCTCAGACCCTAGAAGGGTCATTACATGCTGACCCCTCTAAGGGGTACTGAGGGTTTGTCATAGCATCACATTTACAGGCAGCCACTAAAAGTGGCTGCTTTCTTTTGCCTTATTTACTCTTGCTACCCGTAAACGGGTCCATGTACTCTTTGAAGCTAATTTGGTCACT
>JAZUNN010000009.1:0-18339 GCA_045604155.1 Acutalibacteraceae bacterium | reverse complement strand
CTATGTGATAAGTCCTTGTGAAACTTTGGAGTATTTTTTTATGGAATTTTTAACTAAAATTAAAAAATACTATTGTCCTTACGGATTTTGATTGTTATAATCTAAACATAACCTTAAGCTTAATCAAAGCAGAAAAAAGAGTGAAGGAGAGAATGAATAATGGATTTTGATGCAAGCAAGGTAACTGCGGCTGTTGAAGAGTATGAGGAAGAACCTATAATCCTTCCTATTCCCTATGATGATGAAGCTGCTGAAGAAGCAAGAATGAGAGCAGCAGCTGCTGCTGCAGAGCTCAAGCGTCTTGAGGAGCTTCAGAACAATGCTGCTGAGATAGTACCCCTGCCCGATGCTGCTGTTGACATCGAGGCAAACCAGAAGGCTGCTGAGGCTGAAGAAGCAAGAAAGGCTGCTGAGGCTGCTCTTGCAGAGGCTGAGGCTGCAAGAAAGGCTGCTGAGGCTGCTGTTGCTGAGGCACAGCTTGCACTTGACAAGAAGCGTGGAATCGAGGCTGCAGCTGAGGCTGTCAAGACTGCCGAGATCTCTGTTGACGCTGAGGGTAACAGTATCGTTAAGATCAAGGTACCCAAGGATTACGACATCGAGTTCTTCTTCCGTCCGAAGGCAAGCAGAAAGTAATTCTGATTGAAACAATCAAAAAAGCACCTGAGAAGGATTCCTTTTTCAGGTGCTTTTATTTTTACTGTATTTCGTATTTTTTAAGAGGTGCGGCAATGGGCATTTCGGCGGAGAAATCAAGCTGCAGACCTTCTGCAGTGTATTCCTCCTCGTAAATGGTGCCTCGTTCACGGATAGGTGCTGCTTCTCCAAGTTTGTCGAAGGGAAGAAGAATTTTAAGGCGAAGCCTTTTTACGGGCATTGCATCGTCGATAGCCGTGAGAAGCTCGGGAAGTCCCTCCCCTGTCTTTGCAGATATTCGCACACCCTTAAGACCGGGCTGTATTCCCTCCTTGTCGCACTTGTTGAGTACGGTGATGGTAGGTGTACTGCCTGCACCGAGCTGTGACAGAAGGTCGGTGGTGACCTCAAGCTGCTCAAGACACACAGGCGATGAAGCATCACACACATTTATGATTATATCCGCCTGAGCAGCCTCCGCAAGGGTCGAGCGGAAGGCTTTTATAAGATGGTGAGGAAGATTTCTGATAAATCCGACGGTATCTACCAGCATGACCGATGCACCGCTGGGAAGCTCAAGAGCACGGGCGGTGGCGTCGAGAGTTGCAAAAAGCATATCCTCCGCCAGCACTCCTGCCTGAGTCAGGGTATTGAGAAGTGTACTTTTTCCTGCATTGGTGTAGCCGACGATGGCTGCAGTGACAATTTCGTCCTTTTTGCGTCGGGAGCGGAGAAGCTCACGGTGCTTTTCAACCTGCTCAAGCTTTTCCGAAAGAGCCTCAATCCTGCGGCGGATGTGACGTCTGTCAGTTTCAAGCTTGGTTTCACCGGGGCCTCTGGTGCCGATGCCGCCGCCGAGACGGCTCAGCTCAATGCCCTTACCCGTAAGTCTTGGAAGCATATATCGAAGCTGTGCAAGCTCAACCTGAAGCTTGCCTTCGCTGGTTCGGGCCCGCATGGCGAAGATATCCAGTATCAGCATTGTTCTGTCAATAGTGTGGATATCTGTTTCCCTTTCGATGTTGGCAACCTGTCTTGGGGTCAGCTCGCAGTCGAAAATAAGGAGATCAGCCTCATTCTGATGGCAGAAATCCTTTATTTCTTCAAGTCTTCCTGAGCCGATGCAGGTAGCAGTGTCCCTTGAAGGACGATTCTGGGTGAACACTCCGATAACCTCTGCGCCTGCGGTTTTTGCAAGCTCACGAAGCTCTTCCAGTGATTCTTCTTCACCTTTTTCTCCTGAAAATACGGCGGCAAGGACTGCTTTTGTTATACGTTCTGTATTTTCGTGCATATTTACTCCTTAAAGTATAGAGAATTAATCTCTTTGAGAGAAAATAAACACGCCCGAAACATTCGGGCGTTTGATTATTCTGATCAGTTATCCTTCTGGATGTAGTTGTTGAGGGAATCGATTGCAAGAGCGATTCCGAGGAATGCACCCAGAACACCGAGAACAAGGCTGATAAGCAGCTCGGTGGTGCCTGCCTTGCTGAGAATGGAAACAAGGAGGACAGAAACAATGGTGATGACCTCAGCACCTGCGATGGTGATAAGAGAGCCGGTCTTCTTGTCCTTTACGCCGCCGAAAGCAACATAGCCGAGGACTGCGAGAACACCGCTGACAACGCAGAGTGCAGGCAGGGGAAAGTTGAGGACAACGCAGATAGCAAAGGGAACGAGTCCTGCAAGTGCGCCGATAAAGGCACCCAGCACGCCCTTGCCGGTGGTACCCTCATCGCTGTTTGCCTGGTAGGGAGGCTCCTTATCCCAGTTGGGAGCGGGAGCAGGAGCACGACGGGTAGGCTCCATTCCTGCGTAGGTATCATCACGATCTTCGTCGTAAACAACGGGATTGCGAGGTCTTTCTTCCTGTCTGGCGGGAGCAGGTGCAGGAGCGGGAGCAGGAGCACGGCCGCCGGCCTTTACTGCTGCAGAGCACTCAGCACACATGGGCTGAACCATGTTGTTGTAGAAAGATCTCTTGTTTGCGGGAGCACCGCACTTTACGCACACATTGGGTGCACGGAAGCCCAGACCTCTGTAGTTTGCGGAAACAAAGGTGAGCATATCATCAAGAGTGTAATCGTCCATAGCTCCTGCGCTCTCATCATAGAAAAGAGCAAGATAGCCTTCAACATCACCGACCTGAAGATCGGAAAGAGCAGGCTGGGAACGGAGCATATCCTCCATGCCGTCAAAGGAAGCATCGGAAGAACAGACGAGCATAAAGATAGCGAGCTTGCCGCCATCCTCTTCAACGACCGAGAAGCCTACACCGCCGGATACGCCGTAAACGGTATCGCCCTCGATACGGTATTTTCTGCTTTGCTGCCAGGAGCGTAAATTCTGAGAAATCATAAAAGAGCCTCCGAATCTGCCGGTAAACCGACATAGTATCATTGTGCCGCAATTACGGTACATATATTAAGATTATATCGCAAAAAGGAACTAAGTCAACCTTTAGATAAGAACAATACGTAAATTTTCACCGTTTTTTGTTTTAATTGAAGTGAAAATTTATCCGAAACCTTTTATTTCCCATTCTGGGAAAACAGACCTGCGTACTTTCAAGTACGCAGGTCGTTATTATCATGCTTTGAGTGCCTGAGTGTAATCAGAGAATTTATCCGACTTGAGCTTGAAGAGCATACCACGGCGGCTTCTTCTTGTTACCTTGCGGCGGCGCATCTTTGCAAGCTTCCAGTGAGGTACGGAAGGCACTTCGGGCTCAGGCTCGGGAATGGGATCGTCATCATCAAAGTGAGGAACATATACAAAGTGGTCTTCGTCTGCGTCACGGGTGTAATCCGCTGCACTCTTTGCATTGTACTCGGGATTTGAAGCGGTGGGATCCTGATAGATGGGAGTAGGTGCAAGAGGAGTTTCAACACGGGTAGGCTCCGGATTGTAAACGGGAGGAGCGTAGGTATTGCCCATGGGGGTAAAGCCTCTTGATGTGGAGTAATCCACTTCCATATCCTCGAATACAGGAACAACAACGGGGATATCTTCGCTTGCATAGTCCGGACGATAGGTATCTGTGCCGCTGGAGTTGAATTCATCGGGATTGTAAGAGGAATTCATGGGAGCTGCCGCTGCAGGAACTGAAGGAATGGAAGCAGGTGCCACAGAAGCAGGTGCGTCATCCATTATGCCTGCACGTACACGGGGTGTGTAGCGGTCGTCATTATAGTTGAAATCTTCCTCGGTATGAACAACAACGGGGATGTAATCCTCATCGTAGTACTGGGTGCCGCCTGCTGCTGCGGTTGCCTCAAGCGCTGCAAGAGCATCTGCGGCAGAAGCTGCCATAGGCTCGGTGGGAATCTGAGGGGTCTGAACTACGGTCTGCTCGGTACCCGGGACTGCTGCCTCCTGAGGAGGTCTGCGGCGCTGTCCCTGAGGAGGTCTTGCGCCTGCAGGACGGGGTCTGCCGCCCTGAGCAGGGGGTGCAGGTGCAAATATAGGTCTGCCGTACTGGTCATAGCCCACAGGCACACGGGGTTTTCTCTGCTGGGGAGGATAGATGGGTCTGCCGTTCTGATCAAAACCGATGGGACGGGGCTTCCTCTGAGGCGGACGCTGATAAATAGGTCTGCCGTACTGATCATAACCAACAGGCTGTGCAGGTGCTGCCTGACGTACAGGAGGTGCGGCTATGGGGCGACCGTACTGATCGTAGTATACCGGCTGCCTTTTCTTGGGTCTGTTGTCCATATTCTTGCCTCCCTTTCCGCTCTTTCTGGTTTTTTCGGGTTCTGCACCCTGAGCGGTACTGTCTGCTGTAATATCCGGGGTTGTCATTTCCCCTGCCACTGCGCCAAGTGACGCTGCGGCGACAAGATCTGCTATTTCATCTTTGGATTCAGAGGATTCATCGGAAGATGCTGCCTCCTTTTCTTTCTCTCTCTCCTTTTCCTCTCTGCGAGCGGCTGCACGCTCCTCGGAAATGGGAGAAAATGCCTTCTTCTCACCCTCGTACTCGTCCTGGTCGGGGAAGATTATCGGGAGCTTATCCTCATCTTCTTCCTCGGGAGTATCGGTGGGAAGGGACTTAACTTCGGGAAGTTCAGTCTTTTTATCCTCTGCATCCGATGTCTGGCTCTGTGTCCGGGTTTCGGCTGCTGACACGGGAAGACCTGCATTAAAGGCCATCACTCTGCCTCTGCGTTTTTCTTCCTTGTCGATCATATCAAAGATCTTATCGATCTCTTTTTTATCAACTGTGCCGTAAGGAGAGCGGGAATTAAGCATCTCCCGTTCCTTTTCCCTGCTTCGTGCGGAAATCTGCACTCCCAGCAGTGCGAAAAGGCAGAGAAGCACAACGCCCTGGGCGCCGAGAAGAATCATTGAATATTTCTTCATGATGCTGATGACAAGAAGCAGTGCAACTGCAATAATTCCGATTATCACCAGCGCTATAGCCGCAGAAGATCGGCCGCCTGATTTGTTTTTCAACTGCCCTGTCACCTCTTTTACCTTTTATTTTCCTATTGATACATAGTTAATGTTACTATATTATTGGGCTTATGTCAATATAAAATCGGCACATCGGGACAGAACAGAAAGTTTTTCAAAGGAAAGCTCTTCAATGCGGGTGTTCTGGGGGATTGATGCGGCATCAAGAACTGTTGCTGCCTGCTCACGGGTGAGGAATCCTCCTGAGCAGAGAGAATTGAGAAGAGTCTTTCTGCGCTGGGAGAAGCCTGCTTTTATAAGCCTGAAGAAGACTTCAGGTCTGCCTACGGGATAAGGAGGCTCATCCCTGAGGACAAGGGAGATAACGGCGGAATCAACGTTTGGAGCGGGCATAAAGCTGCCTCGGGATACGTTGAAAAGCTTCTTTGCCTCGGCATAGTAGGCAACAGATACGGTCACCGCACCTGCGTCCCTTGAGCCTACTGCAGCACAGAGCCGCTGTGCTGCTTCCTTCTGTACCATGACGGTTATGCTTTTAAAGGGAAGATTATCTTCAAGAAGCTTCATGATAAGGGGTGAAGTTATATAGTAAGGAAGGTTTGCGCAGACGCTGACGTTTGAGCAGTCTGCAAATTTTTCCTTTATAAGTGCGGCGAGGTCCAATGTCAGCGCATCAGCATTGACAACCTCGGTGTTGGGACAGTCTGCTAAAGTTTCGTCAAGGACGGGAAGAAGCCGCTCGTCAAGCTCGATGGCGACAACCTTTTTTGCGAGCTTTGACAGCTCTCTTGTAAGAACTCCAATGCCGGGTCCTATTTCAATGACACCTGTGTTTTCGTCTGTAACTGCTGCCTCTGCCATTCGGGGGCAGACGGAGGGATTTATAAGAAAATTCTGACCGAGACTTTTGGAAAATGTAAATCCGTGACGGGTCAGAAGTTCTCTGATGGCGGATACGTCGGTGAGCCTTTCCATATATGACAGCTCCTTTCACTTTGCCGGTATGATTTCCAAACTTTATAATAACATATTTTTCCTCAGGATAAAAGATGCAAAGGCATTTTTATTGAAAGGTATTGTCAAAACGGCGTTGGCTTGGTATTATTAATTAAGCTTACGAAAAGGAGCGTTATTTATGGCAAGACGTGATAAGCAGAATTATTACCTTGATATAGCACAGACCGTTTCCGAGCGGAGCACCTGCCTGCGCCGCAATTACGGTGCGATAATCGTTTCAAATGACGAGATAGTTTCCTCTGGCTACAACGGTGCACCCAGAGGAAGGCAGAACTGTACCGATATGAATTCCTGCATAAGAGAAAAGCTGGGAATTGCAAGAGGCGAGCGTTATGAGCTGTGTCGTGCAGTCCATGCGGAAGCAAATGCAATCATTTCCGCAAGCAGAGCATCCATGCTGGGTGCAACCCTTTATCTTGCAGGCACCGACGGCAAGACAGGAGAGCTTCTGAAGGATTCATGCTCCTGCGCAATGTGCAAAAGGCTTATTATCAATGCAGGTATTGCAAAGGTGGTTATCAGAAACACACCTGAGGAGTACACCGTTATCGATGTGAGCGACTGGATTGAGAATGATGAGTCGGTTGAAGGCTCATTCGGATATTGAGTTAAAGATAAAGCCCTCCGAATTTTTTCGGAGGGCTTTTTTATCTGGTGTTTTCGGGCGGTGTATGTTCTTTTTTTTCATCAAGTATTTCCCGAACAGAAATCTGGAGAGCCTGGTTTAAAATTGCCCCTATCTCATCTTCGGTAAAGCCCATTTCAAATAATCTTTTTATTGCATAGATGCCTGATTCCCTGTAGTCCGAATCGTTTTTATCTATATTGATCACTCCCGACATAAATTTCTTGTCTTGACATTTAGTGAATGTCAAGACAAGGGTAATTTTAACATACAATATCCATGTTGGCAAGCACTGAATGTCAGACACGGAGGATTGTACGGTGTTTATAAATAAAGCGGATAACGGAAGAAATAATTACTGCGGAGTAAATATTGCACGTTTCCGGAAGGAAATGAGAATTTCACAGAGAGAATTGGCAGACAGACTGCAGCTTGAAGGACTTGATGTGGATAAAAATGCTGTACAGCGCATAGAATGCGGAAAAAGATTTGTGACAGATATTGAACTTATTGCGTTTTCAAAGGTGCTTGACAAAAGCTTTGATGAGCTTCTGAAGATAGAAGATTAAGTTTTAAAGGACGGGCTTTTGCCCGTCCTTTTTCTTATGGAAGAGATAGTAGATAATGGAGAATAACGAATAGAGAATAGAAAAGGGGCAAAACGCTGCGTTTTGCCGAAGATAGAAGCCTTTTTGTGGGTTTGGTTTGGTGCGAGATTTATGCGGTGGGGTTTGAAGCTTGTTGCTGATGTTTGATTTTTAACGTAGGGACAACCCTCTGCAGTTGTCCGTTGAGGTTTTTGAAATTATCTGGGATTTTAATAGGAGGATAATATCCTCCCTTACGGTGGTGGACTTGGCTTCACGGAGTGTTTTCAGAATATATTACAAGCGGAACATTGAGAGAAATTCAAAAGATGAATTTCTGCTTCTTTTTTCAATATAAATCCACAGGAGCATAAATAAGGGTCTTTGTTAAAAATATAACAAAATTAATGTAAAATTAAGATAAAAATTATCATACACTTCTGGAAAATGCATGAAAATGTCCGTCTTGGTATTGCATGGGCGTTTTTCTTGTAGTAAAATCATAATATATGCGCAGGGAGTACATATAATGGAAAGAATTGCTTTCTGTGCACTCTTTTAAGAGAGGAAGAGGCGTATGTCAAATGTACCCAAGGCGGCTTCTGCTGAAGAGCTGACATTCCCGAAGCGTCCCTTCAGGACCTTTGGCGGAGTTCATGTTCCTCACAGAAAGAATACCGCATTTTTTGAAACTGAAACGCTGCCCGTACCCGAAAAGGTAATTATCCCCATGCAGATGCACATCGGTGCACCCTGCGAGCCCTGCGTCAAGGTCGGCGACAAGGTTCGCATCGGTCAGCCCATCGGAGAGAGCAGTGCTTTTGTGTCTGCTCCCATTCATGCATCTGTTGCAGGCACCGTAAAGGCTATCGGCGATATCCTCATGCCCACAGGCGTCAGATGCAAGACTGTTGAGATTGTCACTGAAGGCGAGGAGCAGATACTGTGGGAGGGCATAAAGCCTCCCGTTGTCACAAACCAGAAAGAGCTTGTAGCGGCTGTGCGTGCATCGGGACTTGTAGGTCTCGGCGGTGCAGGTTTCCCTGTCAGCGTAAAGCTTTCCATAGGTGACCGCAAGGTTGACACCATAGTGATCAACGGTGCAGAGTGCGAGCCTTATCTTACCGCAGATATGCGTGAGATGCTGGAAAACACCCGTGATGTCATTGACGGAATTTCCGCACTTCGCAAGTTCTACCCCGACGTAAACCGAGTAATTATCGGTGTTGAGTCAAACAAGCCCACCGCCATTGAGTGCCTTTCCCGCATTGCAGAGGAGGATGACCCCGATGATATCGTCCGTGTCCTCAAGCTGAAGGCAAGCTATCCTCAGGGTGCGGAGAAGGTTCTCATTCAGGCCTGCACAGGCAGAAGAGTCCCCAAGGGCAAGCTGCCTCTTGATGTTGGCTGCATTGTTATGAACATAACCTCCGTTGCATTCCTTGCACGTTATCTCAAGACAGGTATTCCCCTTATTTCAAAGAGAGTCACTGTTGACGGTTCTTCCGTCCTGACGCCCAAAAACGTGTTGGCACCTATCGGTACTCCCATAGGCGATCTTCTTAAATTCTGCGGCGGCTACAAGGAAGCTCCCAGAAAGATTCTCATGGGCGGTCCTATGATGGGTAATGCTCTTTATGACACCAATATGCCCATTATCAAGCAGACAAACGGTCTGCTGGCAATGGCTGCGAAGGACGTTGACGAAAAAAAGGAGACCGAGTGTATCCGCTGCGGCAGATGCGTTGCAGCATGCCCCATGAGACTGCAGGCAACCAGCATCGAAAGAGCTGTAAAGATTCAGGACTGCGCAGAGCTTGAACGCCTCAGCGTCAACACCTGCATGGAGTGCGGCTGCTGTGCATACTCCTGCCCTGCAAAGCGTCCTCTTGTTCAGTATATGCGTCTTGGCAAGACTCTGCTGAGAAATAACGCAAAGAAATAAAGGAAGGAGAGACAAAACAGTGAACAATAATGTTGACACCCGTGTCAGCGAGGAAGTAAGTGCTTCTCACAAGCTGCTTGTCACTCCCTCGCCCCATTTCAAAAGCCCCTCAACCACCCCGGAAATAATGCAGGATGTTGTTATTGCCCTTGTTCCTGCGGCAATCGTTTCCTGCGTATACTTCGGATGGCGCAGTGCACTTACCATCGCAGTGTGCATTATCACCTGCGTGCTGGCTGAGTTTGTCTGCCGCAAGGTTATGAAGAGAAGACAGACCATAGGCGACTGGTCTGCAGTTGTAACAGGTCTGATTCTTGCATTCTGCCTGCCTGCAACCATCAATCCCCTCTTTGCAGCCTTCGGCTCCATCGTTGCAATAGTTGTTGTAAAGCAGATGTTCGGCGGCATCGGCATGAACTTTGCAAACCCTGCAGCTACTGCAAGAATTGTACTTATGCTCAGCTTCCCCGAGGCAATGTCAAAGTACGTAAAGCCCTTCTTCTATCTTGAAAAAGGCGATATCGACACAATGACCATGGCAACTCCTCTTGCCTCAAAGCTTGAGGAAACTCCTTCAGTAGTGTCCATGCTTTTCGGCAATATGCCCGGATGTCTTGGCGAAACCTGCGCACTGGCACTTATCCTCGGCGGACTTTTCCTCGTCCTGCGCAGAGTCATAAAGCCCACAATTCCCCTGTATTTCATCGGTACTGTTGCTGTTATCGCATTCCTTGTGGGATTCGGTAAGGGCTATGACCTTGAGGAAAGCACACTCTATATGCTTTCTCACCTTCTTTCCGGCGGTCTTATGCTTGGTGCAATCTTCATGGCAACCGATTACACCACCTCCCCCATCACCCGGGTTGGAAAGATCATATTCGCCATCGGCTGCGGTCTGCTGACCATGGCAATGCGCCTGCTCTGCAATATGCCCGAAGGCGTATCCTATGCAATTCTTCTTATGAATATTCTTGTTCCCCACATTGAAAAGCTTACCACACCCAAGCCCTTCGGCGAGGAGAAGGAGGCTGCAGCATGAAGAAAATGAATTTCAAGGAAGTAGGTATTCCTACCATCGTCCTTTTCGTAATCTGTATTGTTGTTGCAGGAGCTCTTGCTTTTACAAACCAGTTTACAAAGGATAAAATTGCAGAGAATGCTCTGCAGAAGGAAATTTCCGCTCGTCAGGCTGTTCTTGCGGGCACTGAATATGAGCTTGTAAGTGAAGAAAACGGAGTGCAGATATATGCAGTTCTCGTTTCCGAAAAGCCCGGTGCTGTTGCACCCGTAACAGATACAGATATCACAAACACAGATATCACTCCCACCGATGTCAGATACGACATCTGGACAGGAATCCCCTCTGCGGAAGCTGAGCTTCCCGAGGCAAGCGACACTGATATTTCAAAGACAGACAGTGTTGTTTCCGGCAGTGAACTGAATCCGGAATCTGAATCCGACTTACCCGTTTCCGAAACTGACACGGTCAGCGAAACCGATGCCCCCGAGGGTACAAAATACATTCTCGGATACGTGGCAACCACAGAAGGCAAGGGCTTCGGCGGCGGAATCCAGATAATGATCGGCGTTGATCTTGATCTTAAGATCACAGGTATTGAGATCCTTTCCCAGAGCGAAACCGCAGGTCTTGGCGCAAACTGCACCAAGGAGAGCTGGCTTGCCCAGTTCGTCGGTCAGGGCGGTGTTCTGGCAGTTGACAAGGACGGCGGCGAAATTGACTCCATTACCGCATCCACCATCACAAGCCGTGCGGTTACCGGTGCGGTAAACAATGCACTTGCAGCCGTTGCCGAATTTGAAGAAAGGAGGCTTGCACAATGAGCAGAAAAGCTGTATCAATAGGCATGAACAATGCACCTCAGGAGCCCGACAACGCAGCAGCAGTCGAGGCGGCAGCCGCAGCTCCTGTGCAGCCTGCACCAAAGGCAGAAACCAAAGCGGAAATAAAGACCCGCAAGGCAGTTACAGAGGATCTTCCTCCTGTGCCTGCCGCAGCAGAGCCGAAAAAGGCTGAGGCTGAGAAGCCTGCTGCAAAACCTGCAGCAAAACCCGTCCTTCCTCCTCCCGAAAAACCCAGGCTTGCCCCTGAGGTAATTGAGGAGCCCGAGGAAGAAAAGAAGGGATTCCTTGCAGCCCTCAAGAACGGTGTTCTTACTGAAAACCCTGTTCTCCGTCTTGTTCTCGGCACCTGCCCCACCCTCGCAGTTACAACCTCTGTAAAGAGTGCTGTGGGTATGGGTATTGCAGCGACAATAGTTCTTATCTGCTCCAATGCGGTTATTTCCGCACTGAGAAAGATTATTCCCGATAAGGTAAGAATCCCTGCATTCATCACTGTTATCGCTGGCTTCGTTTCAGTTGTTCAGATGCTTGTCAAGGCATTTGTCCCCTCTCTTGATGAGTCCCTGGGACTTTTCCTTCCCCTTATAGTTGTTAACTGCATCATCCTCGGCAGAGCTGAGATGTTTGCATCGAAGAATAAGGTATGGCCCTCCATCATAGACGGTGTGACCATGGGTATAGGATTCACCGCAGCGCTGTTCTGCATGGGTGCAATCCGTGAGATTTTCGGTAACGGCTCATTCCTCGGAATGTCCATCCCCGTTCTCAGCAGCAACCCGATCCTTATTTTCATTCTTCCCGCAGGCGGCTTCTTTGTATTCGGTATGCTTATTGCTCTTGCAAATAAGATCAGCCGCAAGAAGGGTCTTACCGTTGTAAATGATCCCTGCGGATCATGTCCTGCAGCTATGACCTGCTCCAGACGTTCGGAAGGAGGCTGCGCTAAATGACATTCAAGCTTATCTTAGGTGTATTTATCGCCTCTATCCTTACAGAGAACTTCGTTCTTAGTAAGTTCCTGGGAATCTGTCCCTTCCTTGGCGTTTCCAAGAAGCTCAATACCGCAGTGGGTATGAGTGCGGCGGTTATCTTCGTCATGGGCGTTGCAACTGCTGTAACCTACCCCATAAACGAGCTTATACTTGCTCCAAATGGACTCGATTATCTCCAGACAATCGTCTTTATTCTGATAATCGCTGCTCTTGTTCAGCTCTTTGAGGTCTTCCTCAAGAAATATATCCCTGCGCTTTACAATTCTCTCGGTGTGTACCTGCCGCTTATAACAACAAACTGCGCTGTTCTCGGCGTTGCAACTCTTGTTATCGGCAAGTTCGGCGCTGAGTCAGGCATGGCTTATTCCTTCGGTGAAGGATATATTGCCGCACTGGTAAATGCAATCGGTGCAGGCGTCGGATTCCTTGTTGCCATGGTGCTTTTCGCAGGCGTCCGCAGCAAGCTTGAATCTGCTGATATTCCCGAATCCCTCAAGGGACTTCCCATTACTCTCGTGGCCGCATCCATCGTTGCACTCAGCTTCACAGGCTTTGCAGGCATCGTCGACGGTCTCGGTCTTGCTTAAAAGGGAGGTACTTTTATGAATCCTGTTTTATTTGCTGTAATTCTTGTAGCAGGTATCGGTCTTGTGGCAGGTGTTGGTCTTTCCATCGCCTCAGTGCTTATGGCAGTGCCAAAGGATGAGAAGGCAGAGGCTATCCTCGAAGTCCTTCCCGGTGCAAACTGCGGTGCCTGCGGATATTCAGGCTGCTCAGGCTATGCAGCAGCCCTTGCCAAAGGCGAAGCAGAAAACGGACTCTGCTCTCCCGGCGGAATGAAGGCTGTAAAAGATATAGCTGCTCTCCTCGGTCAGGAGGCAGGCGAAGTACAGAGAAAGACTGCACTTGTTCATTGTATCGGCACCCTTGATAATACTCATAATAAGATGGAGTATGCAGGTGTTGATTCCTGTGCTGCCGCAAATCAGATGTTTGGCGGCGTTGGAAGCTGTCTTTACGGATGTATGGGTATCGGCGACTGTGCCGCTGTCTGCGATTACGGTGCTATCACTATCTGCAACGGCGTTGCACATATCGACCCCACCCTCTGCAAGGGCTGCTCCAAGTGCGTAAAGGCCTGCCCCAAGGGACTTATCACCTTTGAGCCACTCAAGCCCATTGCAGTTGTAAGATGCAGAAACTGCGACAAGGGCAACCTTACAAACAAGGTCTGCAAGTCGGGCTGCATCGGCTGTATGAAGTGCACCAAGGTTTGCCCCACTCAGGCTATTACCATTGAAAACTTCGTGGCACACGTTGACCCCGATAAGTGCACCGGCTGCGGCGAGTGTGTAACTGTTTGCCCCAGAGGCTGCGTAACACTGCTAACAAGCACCGTTGAGCTTTGATAAAAGAAAAACCCGCTTCGGTTTCCCGAAGCGGGTTTTATTGTTTTTAATCAGACATTGAACAGGAAGTGTACAACATCGCCGTCCTGCATGATGTATTCCTTGCCTTCCGAGCGGATAAGTCCCTTTTCCTTGGCGGCAGCTAAAGAGCCGCCGAGCTCGGTGAGCTTATCGTATGCAATGACCTCTGCACGGATAAAGCCGCGCTCGATGTCGGAGTGAATCTTGCCTGCCGCTTTCTGAGCGGTGGTGCCGTTAACTATGGTCCATGCACGAACCTCGGGCTGACCTGCTGTCAGGAAGCTTATGTAGCCAAGGAGATGATAGCCTGCGCGGATAAGACGGTCAAGACCGCTTTCGTCAAGGTTCAGCTCGGAGAGGAACATCATCTTTTCCTCTTCTTCCATGTCTACAAGCTGGGATTCAAGCTCTGCACAGATGGGGAGCACCTCACTGCCCTCAGCCTCTGCAATGGCGCATACAGCCTTGTAATTTTCGTTGTCCTCGATTCCTGCGGAGAAGTCCTCTTCGCTGAAATTTGCGGCGTAAATTACCTTCTTGGAAGTCAGGAGAGAAACGGTTGAGAGAATAGCATCCTCGTCCTCGGTGCGCTCTACTGCCCTTGCAGGCTTGCCTGCATCGAGAGTTTCCTTGACACGAAGCAGGAAATCAAGCTCAGTCTGGAGCGAGCGGTCGCCCTTGAGCTGCTTTCTTGTGCGGTCGATACGGCGGTCGAGAACTTCCATATCGGAAAGAACAAGCTCGATATTGATGGTCTCAATGTCACGGGCAGGGTCGATGCTGCCGTCAACGTGGACGATGTCGTCGTTTTCAAAGCATCTGACAACATGAACAATAGCATCACACTCACGGATATTTGAAAGGAACTTGTTGCCTAAGCCCTCGCCGTGGCTTGCGCCCTTTACAAGACCTGCGATGTCAACAAACTCAAGTGCGGCATGGGTGACCTTCAGGGGATTATATACCTTTGCAAGCTCGTCAAGACGCTTGTCGGGCACGTCAACAACGCCGATATTGGGCTCGATGGTGCAGAAGGGATAGTTAGCACTGGGCGCACCTGCGTTGGTTATTGCATTGAACAGTGTGGACTTGCCGACGTTGGGAAGTCCTACAATACCGAGTTTCATATATTTTCCTCCGTATTCAGAAAATTACAAAGCTATATTTTGCAATTTTTCACGATATTTCAAGTGTTTTCATGAAAACCCCCTCTGATGAGGTGAGCTTTACCGTACTTCGTATGATTTTGAGGGAGAGAAACAACAGACAAATAAATTATTCATCAATCTGATGTTTATTACTACCCCTCTGTCTGAGGCATTGCCGAAGACACCTCCCCATGTTCGGGGAGGTAAGAGAAGAGGGTGCTTTATTCTGCGTTCTCGGAAAGGCTCTCCATGTGCTCGGGAACGGTTATCTTGAGCATAGTCAGTACGTTTGCAAGGCAGATCTTAGCAGCCTCGCAAAGTGACAGACGTGCTGCGGTCATATCGAGGTTTTCCTTGTCTACGCAGTAGCAGGAATTATAGAACTTGTGGAACTTACTTGCAAGGTCGATGCAGTAACGTGTAAGTCTGGAAGGAGCATATTCCTTTGCAGCATCGACGATCTCATCAGTAAGGGATGCAAGGTGACGGATAAGCTCGATCTCTTCGGGAGCGGTGAGAAGTGCAAGCTGCTCAGCGGTTGCACCGTTAAACTCAATGCCGTTTTCCTCAGCCTTGCGGAAGATGGAGCAGATACGAGCGTGTGCGTACTGGCAGTAGTAAACGGGGTTCTGGGAGTCCTCACGAACTGCGATACCAAGGTCAAAATCCATCTGAGAAGATGCATCACGCATATTGAAGAGGAAACGAGCGGCATCGGGGGAAACCTCGTAAAGAAGGTCTGCAAGCTGGATAGCCTTGCCTGTACGCTTGCTCATACGGACGGGCTCGCCGTTGAGGAGAAGCTTTACAAGCTGCATGAGAACAATGTCAAGCTTATTACCGTCAAGACCTACTGCGTCCATAGCACCCTTGAGTCGTGCAACGTGACCGTGGTGGTCAGCGCCCCAGATGTTGATGCAGGTGTCAAAGTTACGGGTTGCAAACTTGTTTCTGTGATACGCAATGTCGGCTGCAAAGTAGGTGGGAATACCGTTGTTGCGGATAAGAACCTCGTCCTTCTCGCCGCCGAACTCGGTTGCCTTGTACCAGACTGCGCCGTCCTTTTCATAGGTAAGACCCTTGTCGGTAAGGAGCTGAATGGTGTCTTTGACTTCTCCGCTGTTGTGGAGAATGCTCTCCAAGAACCATGTATCGTATTCGATACGGTACATTCCGATGTCGTGCTTCATCTGCTCGATGTTCTTGGGAAGTGCAAAGTCAACAAGTGCCTTTCTGCGCTCTTTTTCGTCCTTATTTACATAGCTGTCGCCGTGGATCTCGGCAAAAGCCTTTGCGTGGTCGATGATATCGCCGCCGTGGTAGCTGTCCTCGGGCAGGGGAACTGCATCTTCACCGAGGAAGATCTGACGGTAGCGGACATCAAGGGACAGACCGAACTTTTCGATCTGGTTGCCTGCGTCGTTTACATAGAACTCACGCTCTACATAGTAGCCTGCCGCCTGCATGACAGCAGCAAGACAGTCACCGATTGCACCGCCTCGTGCGTTGCCGAGATGCATGGGGCCTGTGGGATTTGCGGAAACGAACTCGACAAGAACTCTCTTGCCCTGACCGAAGTCAGATTCACCGTAATGCTCTTTCTTTTCGCAGACATCAGATACAACGTCCTCAAAGAGCTTGTGATTAATAAAGAAGTTGATAAATCCGGGGCCTGCCATCTCACAGCGGTCGATGTAGGTGCCCTCAAAATTCATGTGAGAAACAAGAGCTGATGCGATCTTTGCAGGAGCCTGACGGAATGCTCTTGCGCCAAGCATAGCGGCGTTTGTAGCATAGTCGCCGTGGCTGACATCACCGGGAACTTCGATAATGAAAGCAGGCAGCTCTGCCTCGGGAAGTGAGCCGTCAGCAAAGCAGGCTGCGAAAGCTGCCTTTATAGCGCTGTCGATCTGCTCACGGACGGTTTTGATGTGCATTGACATATGTAATCTGTCCTTTCAGTCAGATGATATTACAGGTTTTGGGTCAACCCTTTTTTCAAAAGGGTTGCAGGGTCAAGGGACAGAGTCCCTTGTGGGAGTTTGGGGGCAGAGCCCCCAACTTCATGTGCTTTTTAAAATTGGGTCAGTGACCCAATTTTGATTTATGTATTAATAGTTGAGGCGTTGCCTCAAACACCATTCAAGGGCGTTACCCTTGAAAATCCCACCAAAGGAAAGTGTTCCTTTGGAATCCATCGTTGAGGTCATCCGCAGTGGGTACAGCCTTCGCACACTCCCGTGCAGGTGGGCTTGTCGGTCTTTTCGGAGCCCTTTTCCTCGGCTGTGATCATCATTCGATACTGTACGGGGTCACCGTCACCAAAATCAAGCAGATACTTTAAAATGACCATGCCGCCTTTTTCGGAAACATTGTGCATTACCTTTTCAGATGTACACTTGAGCTTGAAAACACCCTCATCGGTGAAGTAGGGGAAATCAGCGACTTCACCCTCCTTGAAGGTCATACCCATTATCTGTCTGCCGCTTGAAGCCGCAGTGCGCACGAAGGTGACAGCACCGTCGTGATGTGCGGTAAGACGGGTGAGAACAGCATCACTCTGCTCGTCTGCAGGGGGTTCGATGTATTCAAGAGTTGTAAAACGTTCCTCAACAGAGATTACGACCTCTGTGTCGAACTGAACTTTTTCGGTCTGTCCGTCGATGGTGTAGGCGGTCAGAGAGTTGAGAGAAAGAGTGCTCATTTAAAATCCTCCCTGAATTGATTCTATAGCCACACGCTCCACCTGAGAGGAAATATCCTCGCCGAGAAGCAGTGAAGCGGTAGCAGTAAAGCCCTGAGGGGCATCGGTAACATAGTAGTGATATTTAGCCTCGTTGCTGTCGTATGCCAGCATATTGTTTTCTGAGAGCACACTGCGCACATAGTTGGCGGTAGCCGCGCCTGCATCGATCAGAGAAACTCCCTCACCCATATAATCGGCGATAGCCTCACGAAGAATGGGGTAGTGGGTGCAGCCTAAAATAAGAGTGTCAACACCCTTGTCCTTAAGAGGCTTCAAGTAACGTGCGACAGTTTCCTTTACAAGGATATCGGAGGCATCGATAAAGCCGTTTTCCACAAGTGGCACAAACAATGCGCAGGCCTGAGCGAAAACCTCGGCATCGGGGTTCAGCTTTGCGATCTCCTTGCCGTAGGAGCCCGATGCGACGGTGGCGGCTGTGCCGATAACACCGATGCGATTATTTCGGGTAGCCTCAGCGGCGGCTTTTGCGGCAGGTATTACAACACCCGTAAAGGGTACGGAAAGACCCTCACCTGCGTTGCCTGCAACGGAGCTTACCGTGCCGCAGGCGGCGATGACCATTTTGACTCTCTTGCCCAGAAGGAAACGCACGTCCTCAAGGGCGTACTTGCGAATGGTGTCGGCACTGCGGTTGCCGTAAGGCACTCTGCCCGTATCGCCGAAATATATTATGCTTTCGTTTGGCATTACACGCCTCAGCTCACGTACGCAGGTAAGTCCGCCGAGACCTGAGTCAAATACGCCTATTGCGTCATTTTTCATGGTTTTACCACCTTTTGATGGATAGAAAATAGATGTTGATGAGTCTATTACATATAAAGTCATCCTGCGGATGACCATGGGGACCCCAGACGTGGGTCCCCATCGTAAAACAGTCCACCGGACTGTTTTACTGCCCCCCTGCGTT
>JAZUNN010000008.1:0-15844 GCA_045604155.1 Acutalibacteraceae bacterium | reverse complement strand
CGAGCTGCCTTCAGACCGTACTTCTTTCTTTCCTTCATTCTGGGGTCACGGGTAAGGAAGCCAGCCTTCTTAAGAGCGGGACGGAAAGCTTCCGCATCTGCCTGAAGAAGTGCTCTGGAAATACCGTGACGGATTGCGCCTGCCTGACCGGTTACGCCGCCGCCGCCAACGTTGCAGACGATGTCAAACTTCTCTGCAGTGTTGGTGAGTGCGAGGGGCTGACGAACGATGAGCTTAAGAGTCTCAAGACCAAAATAATCATCGATGTCACGACCGTTGATGGTGATCTTACCGGTACCCTGATAGAGGCGAACTCTTGCTACGGAGGACTTTCTTCTGCCTGTACCGTAGAAATAAGGTGCTTTATCGTACATTCTTCGTTACCTCCTTAAAGTTCCCAAGCTACAGGCTGCTGTGCCTGATGCTTGTGCTCTGCGCCTGCATAGCAGCGAAGTCTGGTGAGAGCTGCACGACCGATGGTGGTATCGGGGATCATACCCTTGATTGCAAGCTCCATGGGACGGGTGGGCTTAGACTTGAGAAGGATCTTAGCCTTGGTGGACTTGAGATGTCCGATATAACCGGTGTGACGGTAGTAGATCTTCTTCTCCATCTTGTTGCCGGTGAGAACAGCCTTGTCACAGTTGATAACGATAACATGATCGCCACAATCAACATGAGGTGCGAAGGTGGGCTTGTGCTTGCCGCGAAGAAGGGTAGCAGCCTGAGCAGCTACTCTGCCGAGGGGCTTGCCTGCTGCGTCAAGAACATACCACTTGCGGTCAACCTGACCTGCCTTGGGCATAAATGTAGACATTAGTAGGTTCCTCCTAATAATAATATGGGCGTAACTCCGCCTCGCGAAGTCACATTGCTTGAGTATCATATCCCAGCCCATTTCAGCTGTCAACACTTTTTTCCGACAAATTTAATGTACTTCGGAGCGAACTCTGTTTTTCTTCGTTTTGCTCTTTATATCTCCTGTTTTCTCATTTCCTATTTTTAATTTTATATGTTTTTTCCAGAAATATTGTTTTGTTCACATTTATGTGCTATACTAAAGAAAAAGTATATGGAGGTAATTGTTATGGCAGTTGCAAAAGACAACATTATCATCAAAGAACGTAAGAGATGGCTGTTTTTAGGTCTTCCCTTCACTTTTACCACTTACACCCTTACCGATAAGCTTCTTATCATCAAGAACGGTTTCCTCAATACCACCGAGGATGAGATAAAGCTCTACCGTATCGTCGATATGACTGTACGCCGTTCTCTCTGGCAGAAACTTGTCGGTCTCGGAAGCCTTCAGGTTAACTCAAAGGATCAGTCCAGCGGCAACTTTGAAATCAAGAACATCAAGCATGTAAGAGAATTCCGTGCTTATCTTACCGAATATCTTGAGCGTGACAGATCTTCCAGAGGTATGCGTGGTGCTGAAATGATCGATTCCATGCCCGATGCTGACGGCGACGGTATTCCCGATCATATGGAAAGCGCTATTTTCTAATCACCTACCCTGCAATATTCTTTGATAGATTCCAGCGTTTCTTTCCCGATTCCACTGACTTCCAACAGTTCTTCGACAGATTTGTAGCCGCCTATTGCTTCGCGATAGGCGACTATGTTTTCTGCCTTTGACAAACCTATTCCCGGCAGGAAATCAGCTATTTCCTCTGCTGTCGCTTCGTTTATGTCTATTGTTCCTTCTATATCTGTCGGGCTTGATACATTTAAGCTGATTTCTCTTTTGTTTTCCGAAAATACATCTTCAATTACAAGTTCCTTGCTTTGCCTGTATTCGATGAAATTCTGTACTACTATAGCTGCACACAGAATGACACTTGCAATGATTATCATGATATCCGTTTTTCTTAACTTCATTTTCATTCCACCATTCTTTCGGGAGGTTATATTATGGGAAAAGTTCTTGAATATTTTCTTCAGACCGAAGCAACCGGCGTTTATAACATTACAAAGACTGTTTCTGACGCCATCAAGGAAAGCGGAATCGAGGACGGCATAGCACTGATATTCTGTCCTCACACCACAGCTTCCATTACCATGAACGAAAACACTGATGTAAATGTGGGAAAGGATCTTCTGATGGGATTGTCACGTGCATTTCCCGAAACCTCTGATTACCTTCATTCCGAAGGTAATTCCCATGCTCATATTCGTTCAAGCAGCCTCGGCAGCCAGATTTCTGTTATTATCAATGAAGGATGGCCTCTTTTAGGAATCTGGCAGAACATCTACTTCGTTGAGTTCGACGGTCCGAGAAAAAGAAAATACTACATAAAATTAATAGAGTGCTGATTTGTCACATTGTGTTGTTTACGACAACATCCCTCACGCCTATAAAGGCGTGAGGGATGTTTTTTATTCAGAATCCGTAATAATCGTCATATGGACCATTTCCATACTGCTGTTCATACTCAAGATCCTGCTTTTTCCGCTTTCTTATTGTTCCTGTTACTATGATTACAATAAGTGTAATTATAACCGCAAGGGATATTGCTCCGATTACAATAATCTTTGTCAGCTCACCGCTTGCTTTCAGGATATTCAAATAGGTATCAACGGATATTGTTACCGCAGCCATTTCACTCTTTAAGCCTTCGTCATCATAGACATAGAATGTAAAGCTGTCACTTCCTGTATAACTGCCGCTTGCGGTATAGGTGAACTTTCCGTTTGATGCATCAAAATCCAGTGTTCCGTGCTGCGGATAGCTTTCTATCATATATGTGCTGATCTTTCCGTCAAGATCTTTTGCACTCAGCTTTCCGCTGTAGCCTTTTCCTGATGCACATTCGATCTTCAGTGCATCGGCCTTTGGTTTTTCACTTGGCACCGTAATAATGCTGATAACCGCTTCATTGCTTTTCAGTCCGTTTTCGGTAACTGCAGTATATGTGAATGTTTCTGTTCCTGCAAAATTTTCGGGAGGAGTATACACAAAATCTGTACCTTCCACCATAAGTGTTCCGTACCTGGGCTCTGCCACAATATCAATATGCGAGAACACTTCATCCTTTGCGGTGGTCACTTCAAAACGACCTGATGTTTCCTCATTTTTTGCAGCTATATAAGTTCCGTTCTTTGCAGTGGTTTCACCTCTGATTCCTATAAGGAACGTAACAACAGCCTCGTTGCTTTCGTCGCTGTCATTATCCAGAGCGGTGTATTTAATGCTGTCGATTCCTACATATGAGCCTTCCGGAGTGTACTTGAGTGTTCCGTCGCTCCCGAGTGATATTGTTCCGTGTGCAGGGTTTTCGGTAACTGTCAGCGATGCTATGGCTCCGTCAAAATCCGTCGCCGAAACATTGGTTATAAGCGATCCGTTTGCCAAAACATTAAATGTGTGGTTATAGGCTGCAGGAGGCTTTGACCTTGTCACGTTTACGATTACCTGCACCGGCAGGGACTGTGCACCGTCAAGACCTGTTACCACATAGGTAAGGTTTTGTTCGCCTCGGGTGCTGTGAGGTGCTGTATAGGCAAGCAATCCATTCTTATCTATGGATGCTGTACCCGAATCGGGAGCTTTTATAAGCTCGAACACCTCGCCTGTGCCTTCTACGCTCTCAGCTTCAAGTTTCCATGAAAACGATCTGCCTGAAGGGATGAACAGATAGTTCGATGAGCTTACAGGTCTTGTTTTGAATGCAGATATTCTTGTTGCATAGCTTGCTCGGAACGTATCTATGTTCGACTCAAAGCCTTCTGAAGTAATTTCCGTTCCGTATGAAAAATAGGATGTTCCGTTTACATCGTATTGTGTGTAATCTGCATATCCCCTGTTTTCGTCCGAAATCTGCGAATTGACTTCCCAGGGCTTCATTGATGATACATCTGTATTCCACCAGGTTTCTCTGTTTGTTTTGTCTTCCTTTTTGTACCATGCAGAGATTGCCTTTGTATTTGCCACGCTGAAAACTCCGTCAGCAATGTAAATTGCATTGGCACTGTTGCTTCTGAAGTCAAATTCTTTTGGGTTCTCCAGCCATATACCACCGGAGATAAGTATTTCGGCGCCGTAACGGACGCCTTCTGTGATAATTGTGCTGTCTTCACCGACTCGCAGCATTCCGTTGCTGACACGGACTCCTGAATCAAGTGTTCCGTTTGCACACAGTGCACCACCCTGAGAAATACGCACGTTTCCGTCTTCCACAAAAACTGCGCATCCGCCTTCGGCACACACAGTACTCTCTGTTGCGACTATAAGGTCTCCTGCTCTGCAGAGCATTGCAAAAGCTCCATTGCTTTCAACGTTAAGCCTTCCCCCATCTTCCACTATGACTGAGCCTACTATATTTACTGCTGCATCACCGCTGTCTGCGGCAAGCTTGCTTGTTACCGCAACATTTGAGCCTGTTATGCGCAGGTAGCCCTGAGTTGTGGTTGTTGTATTAACCCATATTGCGGGAAGCTTCTTTCCGCAGCTGAGATTTGCACTGCAGCCCTTATTGAAAATAACAGCTTCGCCGGAGTAGAGCGCAGAGCCCTCAGAGGTGATATTAACGGTGTTTTCCTGACCGAAGCTTACGATATCTGCAAGGAGTGTTCCTGTTGCGTACACACCGTGAATAGATGCATCCTTTATTGATATCATGCAGCCTTTGCCCGTCTGGACACCACGCATTGTTTCTATTCCTGTTTTAACCTTTTCACAATCGAATGTGGCGTATTCTCCAAAGGTTATTGCCTCACCCGCCGAGATTCCCTTGTTTGTGGATTTGCACTTTACAACGGAATAATCACCTATTGTAATTCTTCCGTCACTGCTTATTCCGCTGTCTGCAGTGGAAGTCAGCACCGAAATATTGATATCGCAGTCCACTCCGCAGGTAAAATTCTTTTTTGTCCTTATTGCCGCTCCATTTGAAACGGAATCAAGATTCACATTATTTCCGAATGTTACTGAGCCGCCATAGGAGCTTATTGTATCTCCCGATCGGATTTCTGCCTCAATAACTGTTTCCTTTCCTACATTCATATTCTCGCAGCCGTAAACTGCAAATCCGTTATGACCTTTGAGGGATATTTTATTTTTTTCGCCTATGGAAACTATCGGTGCACCGGCTACCTTACCATAAACCGTAACAGCACCGCCTGAATAGGAAACAGATTTGTTTTCTGATGTTATTGTACAGCCTTCTTCTGTCCTGAGAGAATCGCAGTATATTCCGCCATAGCTGCCTTTTGCAGTTATCTGTGCTTCTTTTTCAAGCACAAGTGCACATTCTCTTACATTGAATGCACTGCCGTAGCTCTCTCCCTCTCTGGCATTTTCTGCTTCTGCATTGACAGATGCATATGATGCTATTGTTATCTGCTGCTGCGACTTGCTGTCAGTTCCCGCTGTGACAGCCTTGCCGTATGCACTTTTAAAAGAACTGCTGCCTGAAAATGTCAGCTTTCCGCCGCCTCTGTAAATATAGAGCAGTGTTCCAGCTGTTGTATTGTCTGTGATATTTATATTGTTTAATGTAATTTCTCCGCCATTGGTATTTGCTGCAATGGCTATTTTATTATCTGTTCTTGCGACAAGAGTTGCTGACGAATCAAGAGCTGAGCCATTGTTGAGCAGCAGTCCGTAGCCGCTTGCAAACTCCACTATGCCTTCAAGCTTCACACTGCCGTATGATTTGATTGCAAAGTCATTTTCGCCTGTAAGAACAACATCTTTCAGCGTCAGTGCCGTACCTGACTCAAAGGTTATGCAGGTTCCGTTCTTTGCTGTAAGTGAAGCACCTGCACCTTCAATGGTCAGATTCCTTTTTACGGTGACAAACTCACCGATTTTTGCACCGGAATAATTTAATTTTATTGTACTGACACTTTCATCCCGCAGTGCTTTTACCAGTTCTTCATCATTATTTACTTCCATCGCATGAGCCGATACTCCTGCCATAAGAGCAAGAGTAAACAGTATCATTGTTATAATCAGTTTTTTCAGATGTTTCATAAAAGCCTCCGCTGTCAGTATATTCATAAAACAGACCGCTCCGCCATTTTGCAGAGCGGTCTTCACATCTGTCAATAAATTCCGCTGTCGTAGTCCTCGTAAGAAGGCTGCGGATCATTGTACTCATCAAAGCCGTTTTGATTGTAATTCATTTCATTCTGATACTCAAGATTCTGAACGTAATTCTGTTCAAATCCATGATCATATATGTTGTTGTCATATCCTCCGCCATAGGCCTGATTATCATAAGACTGCTGGTGGTTTTGCATGCCTCCGCGATTTGCATATGCTCCGTAGGCAAGCTCACGGGCCAGCCTCTGTTCTTCCGCTTTTCTCTTGTTTGCCTTATCAATATAGTATCCTGAAAGGAATCCGAAGAAGAAAAGTGCAAGTATAGCAAAGGCTATACCGATTATCTTAAGTGTGTCATCCCCTTCTTTCTCTTCCTCTTTGGGACCTGCGTTGAGCAAGGCATCAAGTTCGCTCTTATCGGAAGGGCTTATTACGGCGGGAATGTCTGTTTCGGTCACAATGGGTGTTATGATAACATCCGAATCAGATTCAGGCATTTCTATAATAACGGAATCTGTCTTTGTCACTGTTTCTGTTATCACCTGCGCCTGACGCTGGACGATTATTCCATATTGCTTGACCGAGCCATCCTCTGCTATTACCATTACGTTGAACACATTGCTTCCCACATTGAGAGGCTCTGCACCTGTGCCGTACACATTTGCACGGTAATAATTCGGGGATGCCACTATACGGATTACCGTTACTTCATAAGGCACGGTTACCGAATATGCAATATTATCCGGATGAAATTTGGGGCTGAGGTCACCGGGTGACACTATAAGCTCTGCAAGACTTGCATCGGATGATTTTGCATTTGTGGCTGAGGTGGTTGTAGTCGTTGTGGTTGTTGTAGTTGTTGTGGTAGTGGTTGTAGTCGTTGTGGTTGCTGTGGTGGTTGAAGCCTTTACACTCACACTTGCCTGGGTTATGGAGCCGACAGAAAAAGTGTGATCTCCTGCTTCATTTCCGTAACAGCCTTCTACAGATGCAGAGAAATAGGTTGTCCCTATCGGTGCATTGGCAGGCACAACAAAGTTTACACTGAATACTCTCAGTTTCCTTCCGTCTCCCGGAATGACCTCTGCTGAAGGATCATTGAAGAGAAAGCTCACTGTATTTTCCTTGATATATGCGCTGCTGTCGCCGCACATGACACAGTTGCCCATATCACTTTCAAGAATGTAGGAAAGATATTCACAGTATCTTGTGTTGAATGTTATTGTTCCTTTGAATGCTGTGATCGGTATTTCTGTGGCATTTTCCACCATGAGTGTTACTGTTACATACTCTCCCTGGGATACTTTGGACTTATCCACACTGAGAGAAAACTGCGGAGAAGGAGTGCTTTCCGATGCATTTATTTTTCCTGCAGGAAAAATAAGCATGGAAAACATTACCGCACATATTATCAATGCACACAGCACTGTTTTTCTGATTGTGTATTTCAAGTGCATTTCCTCCGTAGTTATGAGAGTTTTAATCTCAGCCTAAAATCATTGCTGCAAGCAGCTCGGAATCTGCTGCATCTGCAACTCCGTCGCCATTCATGTCAGCTGCAAACAGCTGGACTTCTGTAAGCTCAGTGTTATCTGATACATATCTTGACAGCATAAGGTTATCAAGAGAATCGACAATGCCGTCGCCGCTTATGTCTCCTGAAAGAATTACGGTTACGGTCTGGATGGTCTTCATATCTGCAATAATGCTTATCTGACATCCGTTGCCTACAAGCTCATCACCGCTTATGACCTCACCATTCTGATCTGTCATTATGATATTGAATGCAGCATTCAGGAGATAATCATTTACATTGCTCTTTGCTCTTTCAAGAATCTGTTCAGATGTGGGATTGAAGACTTCCTCTGCAATGAGCTGCTCCTCTGCGGTATATTTTTCATTTTCCACAAGAGCATTCATATCAAAGCCCACGTTTATGCTGCCGATAATCTGCTCTACTGTTACTCCTTCTTCGCCGATTTCAAATCCGCTTATTGTCTTGTCAAACATATTGATGAAAAGGTTTTCATCCTCACGAACTTCAAGACGGACAGGGTATCTCAGGTATTCAAGCTGGAGAAGTGCCTGATAGAATGTGGAAACGACTTCATCGTCCATTACCTGAAGCTGGTCAGGAGTCAGGGCATTGTATGTTTCTTTTATCTTCTCAACATCAAACTCATCTTCGAGTGATATTTCGATGGGAAGACTGAGAATATATTCCTCCAGAGCTGTTACTTCGTTACGCTCTTCGTCTGTGAGATAAACAGTTACAACGCTGTCGGCTGTAGGCGAGTCGCCTGCATCCTCTTTAAGGGTAAGTCCGTAATATTCAGCAATGGCATGAGCATCTGAAATTCCGATTGCCACAAGCTCTTCATCGGTATCAAACCGCTCGGCATCGCCCTTTACAAAGCCATGCTCAACCAGTATTCCGGGAATTGCGTAATATTTGATGGTATCGCCGATAACTGCATAATAGTCACCGACTTCCTGGGTTCCGTCAGAATGATAATACTGTCTTGAGCCGTTGCTGAGTCTGGTTTTTACCCCTCGTATTTCAAAGCCCAGCTCACGGAATCCCTTAAGGAAGCAAACTGCCAGCTCTGTGCTCTTTTCATTATACTCTTCCTTGTATGTACTGTGGGATACATAAACCTCTGCTCCCGATGCGGTATCGCTCTGTGCATCGTTGCAGTGAAGGCTTATCAGTATGTCAGCATCTACACTGTTTGCAAGACGTACACGCTCACCCAGTGTCATTTTCTTGCCTTTTGCGTCGAGTCCGTCATGGGTCATGTAAACAACCACTCCGTCATAACGCTGAAGCTCTGCATAGCAGGCTCTGGCTATTGTGAGGTTGAGTTCTGACTCATATATTCCGTCCGCTCTGTTGCAGGCTCCGAAATCGGGACCTCCATGACCGGGGTCAAGTACAATCACCACAGGAGCATCTGAATCTGCTTTGTATTTTGCAGTCATAAACGGTACTGTAAACGCCACTATAGCGAGGCACAGTGTAATTATGAGCCAAAGCTTTACCTTTCCGTTCATTTTATTCATAGTGATTCCCATAGCCTTTCCGGCTGCACATTTAATTCCATGTCATCTCCCTGCTGCAGCCTGCAGAGAAGTCTGATGCCTTATCAATATTCGTCGTAGTATTCTTCGGTATCGTAGTATTCGTCCTCATAACCGTAGTCGGTATATGTATCGTCGTAATAATCGTCGTTATAGTAATCAAGATAGCTTGCCAGCATTTTTTCTCTCTGGACTTTCTTGTGTGCTATATAGCCTGCGGTAAATCCGCCTGCTACGAGGATTATAAGTCCTCCCACTATTCCTATAAGAACTGCAGGAGAAAGATTTTCAAGGAAGCCTTTAAAGCCGCCAGAGTTCTTTTTCACAGTGCTTTCGACCACTGATTCCACCGGCTCTGTAGGTGACACAACGTCTTCTACAATGGGCGCTTCAGGCTGTACCTCCGAAGGAGTTGTATCTGTCTGTGACTGCTCCGGCTCAGGCTCGATCACCTCAGGCTCAGACGGTACCGGTGCATTGAGGGATGCCAGATAGTCCTTGTATTCTGCCAGGGTCATTCCCTGGGGAACAAGGTGCAGGTTGATGTTGTAGGTTCTGATACTTCCGTTTTCAGCTGTTACAACTATGTAGTAATCGTTGCTGCCTGTATTTATCTGCTGGCTGAAATTATGTGATACTTTTGCGCCATCATGATTTACCGGGAAATTTGCGCTTATTGCGCCTTGTGCAAATTCTACATATGCAGTGTACTGTGTGTTCTGGGGAGAGAATGTAGGCTCAAGAGCAATCTTGTTGCCGCCTGCCTTGAGGTCGATTGAAGAAAGGGTATTGTCAGAAGAAAGTGCGGTAAGCTTTATGGATGCACTCTGGGTTTTGATTTCATTGGCTGTGAAGGTGTGATCAACCGCTGTGTAGGTATAGTTTGCTTCACTTTTTACAACTGTATCGCCAATGTAAAATTCCTGCACTGTGTCTTCCATGTAGCCGTTGCCCTTGTATTTCATTTTCAGAGCAATACTTGCTGTCCTTGACTGATTGTGGAAATATGCATAGTCAGGATTCGCCTCAAATTCGAGGTTTATTTTGTTTGTATTTGTATTTACAACCACATTTGAACCTGAATGATAATGCTTCTCATCATTTGCCACAAACTGACAGTATTCGAAATCAGCACTGTTGTAGTAGATGGAGAACGAAAGATAGCTTATATCATACTGGCTTGCGTTTGACAGATTGTATGTAATATAAAAAGTCTGACCTTTTCTTACACTCTGCTTATCCACGGTAAGCTCTATCTTTACACTCTCTGAGCCTGATGTTGCTCCTGCCGGAGCAGCAAATATGACAGACTGAGTGAATATTATAAGCAATACAGCTATGATCGATAATAATCTTTTTTTCATTTTGCGCACTTCCCCTGAGTGAAAATATGCAGATACATTTTGCCGATATAATATTACCACACAAGTTATCTCCATATCAAGTTTTTTTCAAGATATTTTGCCTATATAAAGAAAATATTGCATCTGCTATTTGATTATTACTTATTTTGTTGTATAATTCTTTCATCACATTTACGGAGTTATCAGATGAAAAAGCTTATCATAAAACACAACGATGCAGGTCAGCGAGTGGATAAATTTCTCGGCAAGGCTTTCCCCTCCCTGCCTCAGAGCATGATGTACAAAGCTATCAGAACAAAGAATATCAAGCTCAACAGAAAGCGCTGTCAGATTTCCGACAGGCTGACCGAGGGCGATGTTCTGGAGGTCTATCTTCCCGATGATGTCCTCTCCGAGCCTGAGTACAGATACGATTTTCTCAAGGCATCGAAGAATATTGAGATCGCCTATGAGGACGAGCACATACTCATTGCCGACAAGAAGCCCGGGGTGCTGGTGCATCCCGACAACGACTATCAGACAGATACTCTGATAGCAAGGATCCATCGCTATCTCTACGAAAAAGGCGAGTATAATCCTGATGAGGAAAACTCCTTTGCCCCTGCGCTGGTCAACAGGATAGACCGCAACACGGGCGGGCTTGTCATTGCCGCGAAAACGGCTGCCGCACTGAGGATTCTCAATCAGAAAATGAAGGACAGGGAGATTCACAAGGAATATCTCTGCATCGTCCATGGCAAGGTGCGCCCGAAGGAAGCTACTCTGACGGGTTATCTTGTAAAAAATGAGGAGCAGAACAGAGTTTATATTGACTCGAAGCCCTCACCCGATGCAAAGACCATCCGCACCAAGTATCTTGTTCTGGCTGAGAGGAACAATCTGTCCCTCATGCATATCGACCTTTTAACGGGACGTACACATCAGATAAGGGCGCACATGGCATCTGTCGGACACCCTCTTTTAGGCGACGGGAAATACGGCACAAATGCGCTCAATAAGGGTACAGGGTACACAAAGCAGGCGCTTTATTCATATAGGCTGACCTTTGAATTTACCACCGATGCTTTCGAGCTTGCCTATCTCGACGGCAAGGTGGTGCAGGCAAAGAACGTGCCGTTTTTGAGTGAGTTTCCCGATTACAGATTAGGGTGATTTTATGGCTGTCTGGAATCCTTGGCATGGCTGTCACAAGATAAGTTCAGGGTGCATGAATTGCTATGTTTATCGGCGTGACAGCAGATACGAGAAGAACAGCGGAATTGTCACAAAAAACAAGGATTTCGACCTTCCCATCAGGCATGACCGCTCGGGGCTTTATAAGCTTCGGGGCAGTGAGACGGTGTTTACCTGCATGACCTCGGACTTCTTTCTTGAGGAAGCCGACGAATGGCGAAATGAAGTCTGGGATATGATTCGCTGTCGATATGACCTGCATTTTTTCATCATCACCAAACGTATTCATCGTTTTATGGATTGTATTCCCCATGACTGGGGTGATGGCTGGGATAATGTGAGCATATGCTGCACTGCTGAAAATCAGGACAGAGCAAATTTCAGGCTTCCGATTTTTGTATCTCTCCCCATAAAGAGAAAATATATTGCTTGCGAGCCCCTTCTTGAAAGAATCGATCTTTCTCCGTGGCTTAATTCCAATATTGTAAATGTAACTGTTGGCGGCGAATCCGGATTGGAGGCTCGGGAGTGTGATTTTGACTGGATTCTCGATATTCGCAGACAATGTTATGATTCTGGAGTTTCTTTTCATTTCAAGCAAACGGGCTACCGCTTCAGAAAAGACGGTAAATTGTATCTTGTTGAAAGAAAATTCCAGCACTCTCAGGCAAGAAAAGCCATGATCGACTGCTGAAAGAGATAAAAGTTTTGTCCACTTTTTCAAAAGTGGTGGAGTGCAAAGGCAACGTCTCTGCCGGGGTTTTAAGGGGCAGAGCCCCTTAACTTTCATTGCTTTCAAAAGCAGGCGGAAGCCTGCTTTTATTTATCTGAATACAGTTGAGGGGCGCGCCCCTCAAACACCTGCGTCATGGCGCTGCCCTAACAACCCGCAAAAGGACGTCGTCCTTTTGAATCCACAAACAGAAAAGGACTCAGCTTTTCAGTGGCTGAGTCCTTTTTTCATTACATAAGCTCGCAGATTGCGTTTGAGAATGCCACGGGGTCTTCGATGGGAAGTCCCTCAATAAGAAGTGCCTGATTATAAAGCAGGTCACAGTATTTTTTAAGCTTCTCCTCGTTGTCGGAGAGGGCGGAAAGGCGCTCAAAAACGGGGTGTGAGGTATTTATCTCAAGCACCTTACGAGCCTTCATTCCGCCGCCGTTGGGCATTGATGCAAGTACCTTCTCCATTTCGAGGGAGATTTCGCCCTCGGTGGTAAGACACACGGGATGGGTTTTCAGAATCTTTGAAGGCTTGACCGCAACGACCTTGCCCTCAAGCTGAGTAAGCATAGCTGCAAAGAGGTCTTTCTTTTCCTCTGCGACCTTTTCTGCTTCCTTTGCCTTGTCGTCATTATCAAGCTCGGCTGAAGCGGCAGAGCAGAACTCCTTGCCCTCAAACTCACGGAGAATCTTGATCGCAAATTCGTCTACCTCCTGAGTGAAGTAGAGTATCTCATAGCCCTTGTCGCAGAGCATCTCGGTCTGGGGCATAAGAGCCGCCTTTGCCTCGCTCTCGGCACAGACATAGTATATTGCCTTCTGATCTTCAGGCATTGAAGTAACATAATCAGAAAGGGAAACGTAACCGCCTCGGCTTGACTTGAAGAGCAGAAGCTCGGAAAGCAGCTCGTTGTTCTGTCCGAAGCCGCTGTATACGCCGTACTTGAGCTGGAGTCCGAATGCATCGAAGAACTTCTCGTAGTTCTCTCTGTCGTTCTTCATCATATTGAGAAGGTCGCTCTTTACTCTCTTTTCAATTCTTCCTGAAATAAGCTTGAGCTGTCTGTCGTGCTGAAGCATTTCACGGGAAATATTGAGGGAGAGATCCTGAGAGTCAACAAGTCCTCTGACAAAACCGAAGTAATCAGGCAGCAGATCCTTGCAGCAGTCGGTGATAAGAACACCTGATGCATAGAGCTTCAGTCCGCTTTCGTACTCTTTTGTATAGTAATTTGCAGGTGCTTTGGAGGGAATGTAAAGCAGTGCATTGAAGTTTGCGGCGCCCTCGGTGTACATATGAGCATACTTGAGAGGCGCTGTATAATCAAAGAAATTCTGCTTGTAGAATTCCTCGTACTCTTCCTTTGTTATCTCGCTTCTGTTCTTCTTCCAGAGGGGAACCATGCTGTTTATAGTCTTGCGCTCGATTATTTCTTCATAATCATCGGGCTTGCCGTCTGTGCTCTCTACCCTGCGCCAGTCGGTAACGTCCATTCGGATGGGATAGCGGATATAGTCGGAATATTTCTTGATAAGTCCCTTGATGGTGTGCTCGTCAAGATAGGTATCGTAGTCCTCGTTTTCGGTGCTTTCACGGATATAAAGGGTTATGACTGTGCCGTGGTCAGCCTTTTCAGCCTCTTCTATCGTATAGCCCTCAACGCCCTCGGAAGTCCAGAGATATGCCTGCTCCTCGCCGTATGCCTTGGTAAGAACGGTTATCTTCTCAGCCACCATGAACGCAGAATAGAAGCCCACGCCGAACTGTCCGATAACGTCGATCTCTTCCTTTTCTTCCATGTTCTGCTTGAAGTCGAGAGAACCGCTGTGGGCAATGGTGCCGAGATTGTTTTCAAGATCTTCCTTCGTCATGCCGCAGCCGTTATCGGTTATTGTAAGGGTTCTGTTGGTTTTGCTTATATCTATTTCAATAGAAAATGCATCACGATTGAGACCCATTATGCCGCCGTCAAGAGAACGGTAATAGAGCTTGTCGATAGCGTCGCTTGCGTTTGAAATAAGCTCTCTTATGAATATTTCCTTGTGGGTGTAAATAGAATTGATCATTAAGTCAAGCAGGCGCTTGGACTCTGCCTTGAATTGCTTCTTTCTCATGTTTTTTACCTCTTTGCAAAATGATAATTAGCACTCTTCACTTGCGAGTGCCAGCTTTTGTATTGTAGTCCATTGCACCCGGAAAATCAAGGTTAATTTGTGAAAGGTTAATGAATTTACCTGTCTCTACATATTTTTTATACAAATTTCTACTTATAAAGCCGTAATTTTGAAATAATTCACAATTGCAATTTAACGCGTTAAATTTTATTATATTTATATCGAATGGCGTATCCTCGCCATATCGGATTCCATTTTAGGAGGAATAATTATGTCCGAGTACATCAACAGAGTCCTTGAAGAGGTCAAGAGAAAGAATGCTTCCGAGCCTGAATTCGTTCAGACTGTTGAAGAAGTTTTCAAGTCTATTGAGCCTGTTGTTGAGAAGCACCCCGAGTATGAAAAGGCCGGTCTCCTCGAGCGTATGGTCGAGCCTGAGCGTCTTATCTCCTTCCGTGTTTCCTGGACTGACGACAATGGCAACGCAAGAGTAAACCGCGGCTATCGCGTACAGTTCAACGGCGCTATCGGTCCCTACAAGGGCGGTCTCCGTTTCGCTCCCAACGTATATTCCGGTATCATCAAGTTCCTCGGCTTTGAGCAGACCTTCAAGAACAGCCTCACCAGCCTCCCCATCGGCGGCGGTAAGGGCGGTTCCGACTTCGATCCCAACGGCAAGTCCGACGGCGAGATCATGCGTTTCTGCCAGGCTTTCATGAGCGAGCTTTACCGTCACATCGGTCCTGACATCGACGTTCCCGCAGGTGACATCGGTGTTGGCGCAAGAGAGATCGGTTATCTCTACGGTCAGTACAGAAGACTCAAGGGCGCATTTGAGAACGGCGTTCTCACCGGTAAGGGTCTCTCCTACGGCGGCTCCCTTATCCGTCCCGAGGCTACCGGCTACGGTGCTGTTTACTATGCACAGCAGGTTCTCGCTAACTTCGGTGAGACCCTCGAGGGCAAGACCATCGCTGTTTCCGGTTTCGGCAACGTTGCATGGGGCGTAGCTAAGAAGGCTGCTGAGCTCGGCGGTAAGGTAGTTACCATTTCCGGTCCTGACGGTTACGTTTACGATCCCGACGGTGTTGTTACCGAAGAGAAGATCAACTATATGCTTGAGATGCGTGCAAGCGGCCGCAACAAGGCCCAGGATTACGCTGACAAGTCCGGCTGCCAGTTCTTCGCAGGTCAGAAGCCCTGGGGCACCAAGGTTGACATCATCATGCCCTGCGCAACTCAGAACGAGGTCAACATGGCTGAGGCTGAGAAGATCGCTGCTAACGGCGTAAAGTACTACATCGAGGTTTCCAACATGCCCACCACCAACGATGCTCTT
>JAZUNN010000007.1:0-1823 GCA_045604155.1 Acutalibacteraceae bacterium | reverse complement strand
CTGTTGTGGTTGTCCATATTCTTTGCTGACATAATCATGCGCCCCTTTCCATATTCAATTTGTCTGTCATTTCCGTCTGCTTGGACGGGAATAGGTGTGCGTAGTTGTAAGTGATGTCGATGCTTTCGTGTCCTACACGGTCTGCAATCGCCGTAGCGGAGAAGCCCATGTCGATCAGATGGGAAACGTGGCTGTGACGAATATCGTGGATTCTGATACGCTGTACGCCCGCTTCCTTTGCGCCTCTTGCCATTTCTCGGTGCAGACTGCTCTTGGTTACAAGGAACATTCTCTCATCCATCCCGACATCGTAGAGCTGTCTGAGATAGTCCTGTATTTCCTCAATGAGAAACTGCGGCATAGTGATGATGCGGTTGCTCTTTTCTGTTTTGGGAGTAGTGATAACATCACGTCCGTTCAAACGCTGATAGGACTTGTTGATGCTCACCGTTCCTTTCTTGAAATCGAAGTCTGCCGGGGTGAGTGCCAACAGCTCGCCCTCACGGATACCGCACCAGTAAAGCATTTCAAATGCGTAGTAGAACTGCGGCTTGTCCATCATCACTTCTGCGAATTTCAGATATTCCTCTTTCGTCCAGAACAGCATTTCTCGGTTTTTCTTCTTGCCCATGCTGCCGGCTTTCCTGCAAGGATTTTCTTTGAGGTTGTAGAACTTCACCGCATGGTTGAAGATGGCGCTGAGCTGATTGTTGATCGTTTTGAGATATACGGGCGAAAGGGCTTTCCCGTTTTCGTCCTTGTAATTCATAAGCTCGTTTTGCCATGTGATGATCTGCTGGGCGGTGATGTTAGACATCTTCAGTTTGCCGAAGTACGGCAGCAGCTTGGAACGGATGATATGCTCCTTGGTTGCCCATGTGTTTTCCTTAATGCGGGTCTGCATATCTGCCGTGTACTGCTCCACGAAGCTCTTGAAAGTCATATCCAGATCGGCTCTCGCTTTATTGAGCTGTTCACGCTCCCAAGCCTGTGCTTCACGCTTGGTCTGAAAACCACGCTTCTGTGTCTGTTTCTTTTCGCCCGTCCAATCGGTGTAACGGTAGATCACTCGCCAAGTGCCTGTTTTTTCTTCTTTATAAACTGCCATTTGATCACTTCCTTTCCGTTCCGTTGTAGCAGAACTTTTCCATAAAATATTTGCGGTTGACCCTTCCTGCGATGGTCATATACCCTTTTGCTTTCAGCTCCTTATTGAGCTGCTGCATGACTTTGTAGGAATGGGAGATAGAGATCCCAAGCTCCTTTGCCACGTCCTCGACTCTCATAAAGTTGTTTTCGTTCAATAAGCGTACCTCCTGTGATTTGTTGATCTGCGGTTGACTGATGGTTTCCTGCAGCTGTTATTCAGTTGTTTTGAATTGCTTTGTAAATCACTCCTTTCACTGATTCGGAATTTCAGAGGGTTAAAATTCAACCGGTTAGAAAAAATTTTGAAAACATTGATTCAGATTCCCATTGACTTTGCTCTCTGAGCTTTTGGCATAATAATCCTTATTTCGTGTCGGATACTTTCTTGTCGCCTCCGATTTGCCCGAGCGAGTATTATCATGCTGTTTTTAGAAATTAAGCTTATTTGTTTAGCTTCACCATTATTATACTAAACATTTATGTTTATGTCAAGAGGTTTGCAGAAAAATATTAAACAAATTTATTTAAGATATCTTGACTATCCTAAACAAATATGTTATAATGTTAAAAACAAGACATATACGACAGGAGAGAATGATTATGGCTATTGGCGAAAGAATCAACTTTTTCCGCAATATGCGTGGTATGACTCAGAAATATCTTGGTATGCAGGT
>JAZUNN010000006.1:0-146886 GCA_045604155.1 Acutalibacteraceae bacterium | reverse complement strand
TTGCAATGTGCCCGTGTATGGGTATTATGCTTCATCAGAAAAGACCCTGTCAAAATTATTCTGTAAACTATCAGACACAGTAATAAGTAATGGTGATACAAAATTTCAAATAAATCTGTATGCTCATGATTATGAAGCATTAGCATTGTTTTCAATGATGCAATTTGGCTATATTTACGAACAAGGCAGACTTGAAATTACAGATTATCCTTACCAATTTAACGATACATATACAATTAAGACTTTGGAGAAAGATGAAATTGAAAAACGCTGGGATGAAATATGGACACTGACAGATGCAATAATAAAACATTTAAAACAGGCACCTGTTTTTTATCCAGGTCATGAATTTACAGAGCAGGTATACAAAGAATTTTTTATGGATTCAGAGACGAATCTTCATATTGCTCTTTCAAAGGATGATGAAATAATTGGAATGATAGAAAGTAATAGTGAATCAGATGTGTTTGCTTTTCATAGCACCAAATCGGTAAATGTAGGGGAAATATATGTGATGCCGAAATATAGAGGAAGTTCTCTTTCTAAAGATTTGCTTCAATTTGTCATTGAACATGAAAAACAAAAGGATGCCAGATATCTATGGGTTGGACACGGAACGGCTAATCCGAATGCACGAGGATTCTGGAATAAATATTTTAAGACATATCAATATGAACTTGTAAGAACAATCAAAAATATTAAGTTTACAAATTCAGTTTGATAAATTCCAATTTGTCTAACTCCTTTTACGAGGGTTGCATTTTCCTCTGATGGTTGCAACTCCGATGCAACCCTTATGCAACCATATAAAACCGTATCATTTTTATCAACTGTTGCCAGAAGTCTTACAAAGACTGATCTTTTTGATCAGCCTTTCTTTTTTAACCAAATCAGATTTACCGTCATAAAATATACACGGAGGGATATTTTATGACGATAAGACCTTACAACCGCAATGCTGCTGTTATTTATGCCAGGCGCTGGGCGCTTTCCAGAAACCCTGCTTATTACGACTTTCAGAATATAGGCGGTGACTGCACAAATTTTGCGTCTCAGTGTATTTTTGCAGGTTCGGGGGTGATGAATTACACACCCACAATGGGCTGGTATTACCGCTCGATAAATGATCGTGTTCCTGCATGGAGCGGCGTTGAATTCCTTTATAATTTCCTGGTGAGAAACCGTTCTGTTGGTCCTTTTGCAAAGGTTGTGCCTGAAAAAGAAGCTCAGGTCGGGGATATTGTCCAGCTTGGAACAAGTAACGGCAGATTCTATCATTCACCCGTTATTACAGCTGTTTTCCCTGAAATACTCGTTGCTGCTCACACATATGATGCTCTCGACAGACCACTTTCATCATACACTTATGACACCGCCCGTTTTATTCACATAGAAGGGGTCAGAATATGGTAAAAACCACCGTGGCATTATTTACGGAACACCACGGTGGTCTGATTTTTTAAAACACTTCAAATTCTGTCATTGCTGTGTTTTCACGGTACGATTCTTTCGTTCCGATATAGCTTGAAACAACAGTCAGCTTTATGTAAGAAGTGGTCACGGGCTTATCAAATGTAAATGAATTGAAATCAATATCCCGTGTTTCATATTCGTCAGCTGTAAGGGTTATTGATGTTCCGTCACTGAAATCGAGGCGGAATTTCTTTATGTGACCGTTAAGATAATAATATCCGTCCTTATACACATTGCCGTTGATCATTTTGATTCCGCTTACAGTGCAGGTTCTGTCAAAATCATATCTGATCCATGCGCCTGCTGCACCTTCCACATCGTTATTTACAAGCCAGCAGGTATCTGCATCACCGTCGATTGTGTTTTCTCCTGTATATGTACGGCTTCCCGCTGCCGGAAGGTTTCCTGAGGTTGTTACCTTGCTGATATAGGAGTTTTCTGCTGCATAGACAACTTTCTTTCCTACGGGCTTGTATTCTTCATATATTATCTTTCCGTCTGCCTTGGTTGCAGAAAGAATGTGATAATAGAAATCTGCGCCGCCCAGTGAATAGAGTCTTCCCACAAATCTGAGATCACCGTTTTTTCCAAGATAAATCGGAGTGTCCGCAGACAGATTGTCAGACGAAATCGTATTGGCATATGCCTCTTTATAGAATTCATCCATAAAATCGTCTGAGCCCAATTCATATCCGTCGGTAAATTTCAGATATCCCTTATCAAGAGCCTTTTTCTGGGCTTTCAGGAAATCAGATTCGTCCCAGCCCTTAAGTTTGAATATTTCTTTATTGCTCAGTTCTTTGCCTGTACTCAGATCGACATTTACAGTTTCATAATCATTCCAGCCGTAATCGGTGTACTTATAGAGCAGAATCGAAAGAACACTGTCATTTGTATACGCTGCGTAGCCTGCCTTGTATGTTATCAGGCTGAATTCGCCTTTCATATTTTCCAGCTCTGAATTTATATCCTCCATCATAAAACTGTCTATTCTTTTGTTGATTTTTTCTGCATCCTGAGTATTTATCAGAAGCATCGGCACATGGTAGCTGTAATTATATTTGTTACCTATGTCGTCATAATATGTGCCTTCCTTGCTGAAGCTTTCACCCAATGCATCGACAGGCTTTACCTCTGTATATATTACCGATGAGCCTGTGCCGTTGGGTACTATCTCGGTATCTTCTTCAGGCTGCTCTTCTGTTTCATCCGACTGAGCTGAATTTAAATTTCCGTTTATCACGCATGATTCAGAATTATCATCCATGGTCTTGTTTGAAGTGGTAAATATTGTTTCCATTGAGTCAAATTCTATAAAGAGTCCGAAAAGACCTTCGCCATACCATCCTGTGAAACAGTCGGAATATCTGATTCCAAGTCTGTCAAGCTGCCCTTTTACTTCATTGTTTATGGATTCAAAAACATATTCATCTGCATCTGACTCATCACCTGAGAAAAATTCTTTGTTATTTGCAAGATCACTGCAGTAAATTCCTCCCGGTACTCTGTAGAACAGATAGTAATTCACGCATTCAAGTGCATCCGCATTATATCGGTATATTGCCACGTGTGTGCCGTAACGGCTGTAGCCCGGAGGGGTGATGAACTGCATTTCGGCAATAATATATCCGGATGCTATGCCAACATTCAGCTCACCGCAGTTCGGGATTGCAGCTTTTAGATCTTCCTTCAGTTTTTCCGTTTCACATATGATATTTCTGTCATCATATTCATATACGGTTATTCCTACAGAGCCGTCTTTTTCAAGGGTTATTACCGGCATGTCATCTCTGCCGTCACGGTCAAGATCTTCAACAGAATATGCAACTATTCCGCAGGTACTGTCCGGAACAGTATATTCATAATTGTTTGTTTCGTAATCATAGGTTTTGAAGCTTTTCAAATCTGAAATTCCAAGTTTTGCAGAAAGCTCATTTTCCATATACTCAGACAGTGATTTTTCTTCGGGTTTTGTAAATTGAACTTCGTCAGGGCTGCAGCCGGGCATGACAAGCAGCAAAGCTGCTGCCATTATCCATATTACTGCAGTACGAATACGGTCTGCAAAAACACGTGCGGTTTTTCCCCTGTTCCCTGTTGAAGAAGATTTTTTCTGCTTTGACCGCCATTTATTCATTTTTTCATCCTCCATATTGTTATGGTCACTTTAGTATCATCTTATTATACATCGCATAGGAACCAGTGTAAACAATATATGAGGTTAAACATAAACAAATAAAAAACTTGTGGTTTGTGGATATACACCAAAGTTCCGCAACGAAAAAATTACATATAAATCTTGACATCAAATGCTCAAAATGATATTCTAAAACCCGGAAGAAAAACGCAGAAAATGCGTGAATGAACCTATTAAAAAGGAGATTATCTGCTATGGAAATGATGTACAAAGGCAAGACAAAGGATGTCTATAAGCTTGAAAACGGCAACGTTCTGCTGAAGTTCAAAGACGACTGCACCGGCAAGGACGGCGTTTTTGATCCGGGCGAAAACACTGTTGGTCTGACTATTGAGGGTATCGGCAAGGAAAACCTGAAGACCTCCATCTACTACTTCGAAAAGCTCAAGGAAGCAGGCATCAAGACTCACTATGTTTCCGCAAACATCGATGAGGCTACCATGGAAGTTCTCCCCGCTACCGTTTTCGGTCACGGTCTTGAAGTTATCTGCCGCCTTGTTGCAACCGGCAGCTTCATCCGCAGATACGGCGAGTACATTGAGGACGGCACCGTTCTCGAGGGCGGCTATGTAGAATGCACCTTCAAGAATGACGCAAAGGGTGATCCCCTCGTAACCGGCGAAGGTCTTGCAGCTCTCGGTGTTATGGACGAGGCACTTTTCGCAAGCATGAAGGAGCAGACTCTTAAGATCACCAAGATCATCGCAGACGATCTCAAGACCATCGGTCTCGATCTCTGGGATATCAAGTTTGAGTTCGGCTACAACAACGGTGAGGTTATTCTCATCGATGAGATCGCATCCGGCAACATGCGTGTCTATAAGGGCGATACAATCGTAGAGCCTGTTGAGCTTACCAAGCTTATTCTTAACAGATAAATATATTGATTTCAGACCGGTCTGAAGTACGTCATATGTGCTTTGGGTCGGTTTTCTGTATTCAGTTATTTTTGTTTGGTACTTTTCTTTATAATATCCTTCAACACTTTTTTCTTCTCAGGCGTTTTATTAGTGAAGGGACCCTTTCACTAACGACAGAAACGAGGTGGTGCAGATGAACGAACAGACCCTTGAGCGTCTGTTTGAGAAATACGCAGACACAGTCTACCGCATCTGCTTTACCTATCTGGGCAGTGTCGCCGACAGTGAGGACGCAGTGCAGGAGGTGTTTATGCGGCTGATACGCAGGTCGCCTGTTTTTGCCGTCGAGAGTGACGAGCGAGGCTGGCTGATAGTTACCGCCTGTAACTACTGCAAGAGCCAGCTGCGGTGGAGAAAACGCCACCCGCTGACTGACACGGAAAGACTGCCCGAGAGCATCTTTACCGACGAGCGCTCTGCCGAGCTGTTTGAGCTGATCTCTGCTCTGCCCGACGATTGTAAGCAGGTGGTTTATATGCACGCCTATGAGGGCTACTCTCTCGCCGAGATAGCCCGTCTCAGCGGAATCAGGCAGTCCACCGTTCGCTCAAGATGGTTTTACGCACGAAAGCGCCTTAAGAAAATGTTAGGAGGAATTGAATATGAATAACGATTTCAAAAATACCTTTGATGCTATCGAACCTACCGAAGTCCAGAAGACCCGTATGCTGTCCGGGATTAAGAAAAGAGCTGCCGAAGAAACCGTAAAAAAGCCCGCCTGCAAAGGCGTAAAATGGCTTCGTGTTGCGGCAGTTGCCGCTGCTCTGTGCTGTGTGTTCGGAATGACAGTCTATGCCGATGATATCGGGGAGCTGTTTACCGGACTGTTTGCAAAGGATGCGATAGTCGGTGAAATGGTTGTAACCGATGCCTATGATGATGCTGACAGCCATGTGGGAATGACCGTCGAGGAAATGCTCAGTGATGGTGTGACCATACGCATGGTGGTGCATTATCATGCGCTGGACGAACAGGGTCATCAATGGCTTGAAGAACTCAAATATGAAGATGATGCATTGAAATACGATCTGTATGGTTTTGAGGTAACGCCCGACTTATCTGGAAATATATCAGTGTACGGACTCAATTGGAGCTGCGGATCCAGAGAGCTTGAGGAATACCGTACTGAAAGCGAACGCTTCTTTGTTGTCTTTATGGAAGCGGACCGTATAGGCTGGGCTTCAGAGGATTATATTGAGCTGAGCTATCTCATGCCCGGCGGTGAGAAAAAAATCACTCTGGATGCCTCCGCATGCGTGGATTTTAGCAGCTATGAGCTTGACCCTTCTGATGCACCGGAGAAGCTTTACCTTCCCAAGAGTGCAAATATTTCGCCCTTGTCTCTGGTTATCAACGGCACCGATCTGGGTATGTTTGAGAAAGGTGAGGCAAATGGCGCAAATTATATAAAATTGAATGCTGAAGATAAGGTTGACAGACTGTTCCTGTGCTTCAATGACGGCTCTCATGTCAATCTGCTGAAGGATTACGCCCACTTTACCAACGGAACAACGTATACGCTTTGCAGCGGCAACGGCAGTGAAGAAGAAAACAGCTGCATAATCGCATCTACATCCTTTAAAGATCCAATAGATGTCAGCACTGTTTCCGGTATTGAGCTTGACGGTGTTTTCTATCCCTTTGAATAACAATCATCTCATCTGAAAAGCTTACAGATAAATGAAAGAGCGACCTCGCTTGCTTAAGCGAGGTCGCTCGGCATACGTAATAATGGGACGGTGAAATACCGCTACAGGTTATTGGACTGTTGCAGGCAGTAGGATATTACATCACACTATCACAGACGAAAAACTTATATTCTTCGGATATTACGGCATATCCGAAGCTTGCACTTCGGAGGCTTTTTCTGTATTATAATACAAAAGGAGCTGAGAAAATGGCTTTTGATTTTAAAAAGGAATATAAGGAATTTTACATGCCGAAAAACAGGCCTGTGATTATAGATGTACCCTCTGTGAATTACATCGCTGTACGTGGAAAAGGTAATCCCAACGAAGAAAACGGAACGTACAGCAAGGCGATAGGGATTCTTTATGCTATTGCTTACACTCTTAAAATGAGTTATAAGAGTGAGCATAAAATAGACGGATTCTTTGAGTATGTTGTACCGCCGCTGGAGGGATTCTGGTGGCAGGATGGTGTGGATGGCGTTGATTTCAGTGATAAATCTTCATTCAACTGGATATCCGTTATACGGCTGCCTGATTTTGTAACGGAAGAGGATTTCCGCTGGGCTGTATCAGAAGCGGAGAGAAAGAAAAAGATTGACTGCAGCGCAGCTGAGTTTCTGACCGTGAATGAAGGTCTGTGTGTGCAGATTATGCACATTGGTCCTTTCGATGATGAGCCTGCATCTGTTGCTTTTATGGATGAGTATATTGATGAGCAGGGGTATACAAATGATATTACGGCAGAAAGACTGCATCACGAAATATATCTGTCAGATGCAAGAAAAATTGCACCTGACAAATGGAAAACTGTAATCCGTCATCCAATAAAAAAGAAATAAAACTTTGCATTTGTTGACACTTTTACTCATTCGGGCTATAATTATATGAGCGCTTATTGGCGAAAAAACAAAAGGAGCAGATGTAATGAGCAGTTTTGAAAATCTTCGTATCGTTGATAATTTTTATCAGACTTCACTCTTCTTCCCCATGCCCACGGTCATAATCAGCACACTCTGCGAGGACGGCAGCACAAACTTAGGTCCTTACTCTCTTGTTCAGCCTTATTATGTTGCAGGCAAGGATTACTATGCCATGCTTCTCTGCTGCCGGAATTCATCGAACACTGCACAGAATATTCTCAGAAACGGCAAGTGCACACTGAATTTCATAGATGACAAGCCCAAAACTTTCAAGGAAGCTGTCAAGCTTTCCTGGCCCGGTGACAAGCCCGAGGAAAAAATGCCCAAGTGCAAATTCAAGCTTGAAAAGAGCCTTCTTGAAGAAGAAACCCCCGATGACAAGCGCCCTATGGTACTTACTGATGCAATAGAGGCTATAGAATGCACATGGATGCGTGAGCTTGACGGAGCAGATAAGGATGAAGCAGGTCAGCTTAACGGCTACCCCGCTCCCTATCACGATTTCAACGGCATAACCAGTGAATTCGGTGCACATTTTATTCTTCGTGTTGATAAAATCCTTATGAAGAAAAAATATAAGGATGCCATAATCAACGGAGTAAAGGCCAAGGATTTTCCTGCACTTCCCGTTGACTACGGCTACCGTGACAGCAAGAATTTCTGGTTCCACAGAAAAACAAAAATGAAAGCTGAGCTTCTGCAGATGCGCAAGACATCTCTCGATTCTGTCCGTTATGCTGCAAAGAGAGCCGATGACAAGGTAAAATTCACCGATGATGCTCTTGAAACTGTTCTTGCTGTGCCCAGAGTATTCCTGCCTCTTGTTCTCAAGGGCTGTGTCGATTGGGCAAAGGAAAACAATGTTGAGCTTATTACCGCTGAGCATATGAAGATTATCAGCGACAAACGTGCAAAGGAAAAAGGCAAGAAATAAAATTTATCCCTGCATCAGGCAATCCTGATGCAGGGATTGTTTGTATGTGCAAAACTTTTTATATATGCAGGAATCGAATATTATACTTTGAAAATCTCTCCCTCAGTCGCCTTCGGTGACAGCCCCTCGTCAGATGGATTTTTTATTACACACACGATGCAGTATAAACTTTATTCGGCATCCATTCCGCTTTCCTTAAGCTTTTCGTTCATTCTGGCGATGCGCTTTCTCATGGGCAGATACTGACAAAGCCATATCATGAAATATGTGGCAAGGAAGATTCCGAAATACTTAAGGATTCCGCCTATGGAATGTTCCATCCAGTGGGTAAAGTATGCCACGGGAAAGGTTGCTGTGGAGGTTATTGCAAGATGAGTTACAGTCTGGCGCATAAGGCTCCATCTTTCCATATCCCATATGACCGATGCACTGCCCCATGCTGCACCGTAGAGCACAGAAAACAGCATCTGCACAAGCACTGCATTAAATTCACTTCCGCATTCCTCAATAAGGGACGGTACTACAGCATAGTAGCTTCCGTCACCGATGCAGGCGGAAATTATCAGAGAAATCACCGTGCTTATCACAATACCCAGCACACACCCAAGAAGACCTCTCATAACAGCATTTCTTTTCATAATTTAACACCTCATACACCTAATACTTTTTTGATTTTTGCTACATAACGACGGGATACATATGTGGTTTTCCCATCGGTAAATGACACGCATATGGTGCCTGCAAGGCTTAGATCAAAGCCTTTTACTTTTCTGAGATTCACAATCTCTGAATTGGAGATTCTCACAAAGCTGTCCTTTGCAAGCATTTCTTCCAGCTCGTAAAGCCTGAGTCGAAGAGAATACTCACCTCTGTCTGTAACTGCAATAACCTTTCCCGTTTCTGAGTATATTCGGATGATATCGCTTCTTTCGAGAATTTCCAGAGTGTCTTCCCTGAAGCCTGCAATTATTTCAGGTTTTTCTTCCGAAAGCTTTCTTACAATCTCATTGACTTCTTCTGTCATTTTGTCCGTAAGAATTATTACTTTTGGCTCTGCGCATTTCTGATCAATTTCTATCTTTATCTGCATTTCCTCAACTCCTTTGCTTTGATTACAGTATATATTCTGTTCCTCATATTTTCCAGCGATTTTCAATAAGTGGTTGTTTTAAGAAAACAAGCGGCAAATTTTAACCCACCATTGACGTAAAACCGTCAATGGTGGGTTGCGTATTAAAGAATTATACAGATAAGGCCGTTGCAGCCTTCGTTGATAACTCGCTCGATGGTTTCCTGGAACTTTGCTCTTGCATCTGAAGGCATACGGCTGAGCTTATTATGTAAACCTTCGTTCACAAGCTCATGAAGAGATTTGCCGAACATATTTGATTCCCATATCATCGACGGTTCTTCCTCAAATTCATTGAGCAGATAATGCACCAAATCTTCTGACTGCTTTTCACTGCCCACAACAGGTGCTACCTCTGTTGTAATATTTGCCTTCATCATATGAATTGACGGTGCGGAGGCTTTAAGGCGTACTCCATACTTGCCGCCCTGCTTCATCATTTCAGGCTCTTCAAGGCTCAGCTCATCAAGGGATGGCATTACGATTCCGTAGCCCGTTTCTTCCACCTGCTCGAGGGCTGCTGCTACCTTGTCGTACTTGCGCTTTATTTCAGCAAGCTCAAGAATTGATCTGAGAAGACCTGCTTCGTCCTCAATTTCAAGGCCTGTGTTTTCGCCAAGAATTTTGTAGAAAAGATTAGGCGTGATTATTACGTCAAGCTTTATCTTTCCGGAGCCAAGCTCGATACCCGACACCTTTGCACTGATAATATGACGGCATTCGCATAGAGCAGAGCAGATTTTTTCTACCTCACTTATCTTTTCAGCATCTCCTGCTGCCCCTCTTATTGCCGTATACATCTCATTTTTGAGCCAATGTCCCTTTTCAAGAGCACACAGCCAGCGGGGAAGGTTTATGGCAACAGATTTCACCGGAAACTCCATGAGAATGGTTGCAAGAATATTGCGTATTTCCTGCTCGGTTATATTCTGACAGTTGACCGCAATCACGGGTACACTGTACTTTTCACGAAGCTTATCTGCTGTTTCACGGGCATTATCGCTGACGGGGTCTGTGCAGTTGAGAAGCACTGCAAAGGGCTTTCCAAGCTCGCAAAGCTCACCTATTACCCTCTCTTCCGCTTCTTCGTATTCCTCTCTCGGAATATCTGTGATACTGCCGTCGGTGGTAACCACAAGACCGATGGTTGAGTGGTCTGTGATTACCTTCTTTGTTCCAACTTCTGCAGCAAGGTTGAAGGGTACTTCCTCTTCAAACCACGGGGTTTTGACCATTCTGGGTGCATTTTCTTCAATATATCCCAGGGCACTTGGGACTATATAGCCCACGCAGTCAATCATCCGCACTCTGAAGGATGCCACATCATCCACATTTATTTCAACCGCTTCTTCGGGGATGAATTTGGGCTCGGTGGTCATTATTGTTCTTCCTGCTGCTGACTGGGGCAATTCATCAATGGCTCGCTCGGCACTGTATTTGCTGTCGATGTTGGGAATAACAAGGGTATCCATGAACTTTTTTATAAGTGTGGACTTTCCTGTGCGCACGGGACCTACTACACCGATGTAGATATCTCCCCCTGTGCGCAGGGCAATATCCTTATATATCTTCATATTATCCATTTTTATCTCTCCTCTCCGCCTTATATGGAAATGAGCAGTCTTGTATTATTCTCGATGATTTCGCTTTCAAGCTCATTGTCTTCCATGATGGTTTCCATTCCGGTGTTATGAGCACGTGCGATATCCCAGAGGTTTTCGCCTGCGTCTGCACAGTACATTACAACAGCCGCATCTCCGTTTGCCTTTGGTCTGCTTTCATCGGGTGTGATTGCGCAGATTGCAGAAACGACAATCTCGTCATATACTGCAGCATTTATTCCCAGATTGAGTCTTACTTCAGGCTTTCCGCTGCCTGTAATCACATAGCTGCAGCCTGCAACTTCAATATGCTGATCAAATCTCGGATTTTCAGCATTGAAATCCATTACGCTTTCTGATGTGAATTCAACAAGCTTTTCACAGTATGCGCAGGCACCTTCCATATCTTTTCCGATAATCCCCACAGACACCGTACCTCTGACATTTGCTCTGCCTTCTCCTGTGGTTATTCTGCAGTCGGTGACTTCACATTTTACGTCATCAATGGCAGAAAAAAGTGTTTCTCCTGTTTCAATGAGCATGGGTGCTGTAACACTGTCACTGAGGGCACCGCAGAAACGTGTGAATTTAAGCTGTCTGCGCTCTGTTTCTATTTCATAGTCAACGGAATATGCATCGCTGACTATATCGGCGGAAATATCCTTGTATGCCTTTACATCTGTAAAAACATGTATGTCTGCGTTCATTCGTCTGTACTCACCGTTTGAATCGGTACGTAGTCCGATATCAACTCCCGTGCATTCGCAGGCAACATCCCACATGCACTCGTCATCTATACCCGGCACGTCAATAAACTCGTTGAAGTCGATGGTGTAATTCATATGCTGTACACCCTCTCCTGATTCTCCGCAGTATACAAGCTCAAGGGTTGCTTCGCCTTTTACAACCAGCTTATTGGATATTGCTTTGCACTCTGTAATCTTAATGCGTCCGTCGTTTCTGATGACACTTCCGATGGATGCCTTATCGTCTGCTATTTCAAGAGCTTCGCTGACTGTAAAGGTGCTCTGTGCAGCGCCTGCAAGGCTGCTGATATTGCATTTGCCGCATCTTACCTTTACGCCTGCACCCTTTGCATTGCTGAGTATTTCAGTTTCACTGCCGACATTCACCTTTGCAAACACTGTAAATGCACCGTGGATGTCAAGTTTCCGCTGGCTCACGGCACGGCAGTTGATGTACTCAGGTCTGATAAACGCTGTTGTCTTTGCATTTGCAGGAATTTCACGAAGTTTATAAACTGCAGAAAAGGGAATTTCATGCTCGTAGCAGCAGAGGGTTGAATTTTTTCCTTCTGAGTAAAGAACTATGATTCTTGTAATGCCCTCAACAGTAAGTCCGTCACCTCGGATTATTCTGGATGTTACCCTGGGCACTGCTCTGCACTTGAGTATTTTGCCGATATCACTGCAGTAGTCGGGAAGTGTCAGCTCTGCGTCTATCGGCTGCTCATTTGAGCCTTCAAATATTGTGTCATTGAGCAGAACTGTCTGTTTTATTAAAGTACATTCCATTTGTTTCCTCTCCTTTTCGGTTTTCTGTGTAATGAATATTCGCACTTTGTCCGATATATGCACAGATGAGAAGAAAAACCGTGCGTTTGCATTTTGCTTGATATAGGCAACGGAAGATTCATGAATCTCCCCTACGGCTATAATATAAAAACCGTGTGCAAAAGCACACGGTTTTTTTGTTCGCTATTTTGGTTAAGGGCTTTGCCCTTAAAACCCACGAGAGGTTTCACCTCTCGACTCCACCAAAGGTGCAAAGCACCTTTGGAAACCTTTTTATTTGACTTTCTTGATTCCGAAAAACGCTCTGAGGATACCGCCTAAAAACTTCGGGCTCTTCCATACTACGACTTTCATAACCTTACCTCCGTATGCAGTTTCGGCAGTTTTCTGCCGTTCACTACATATTATTGCGGATTCTCGGTTTGTGTGTCTGTTTTTGCTCTTATTACAAGAACTTTTCCTGCATGAACGGTGATTCTGCAGTTTTCCATATCGGTTATCTTGTTGCTTACTCCCAGTGGAATGCTTGCGGAAAGCTCATATGTATCCACGGGGTATTTTACGCCCTCCATAGTAACTGTTGCGCACTCGATTCCGAAAGGAAATACGGAAATGGTTTCGCCGTAGGTTCTGAGCAGGTCATCGGTATCAGGCTCATATACTTCGCCGCTTTCCAGCATGAACATTGCACATTCATCATCGATGATTATTCCGTTTACATCGTGGTCCCGCATATAGGCAAGGGCTGTTGCATTCGCAAAGGCATGGTCAAATCTGCCTCCCAGCGCACCGATCATAATAAACTGATCGTAGCCTTTTTCGATACCAAGCTTTATGGCAAGGAGAGTGTCTGTATCATCCTTTTCGGGCGGATAGCTGACACAGGGATATGCTCTGCCCTCTCCCGGTGTGAGAGAGTCAAAATCTCCTACTATTGCCATTGCTTCAAGTCCCATTTCTGCCAGATGGGCAAAGCCTGCATCTGCGGCAAAAACGGGAGCTTCTTCGGGAATAAAGCTCTTTATGAAGTTGTAGTCGGCAATTCTGCCTGCTGATACTACAACGCATACGTTCATCTTTTTATTGCCATTCCTTTCTTTCCTTTGCCTCTTTGTAAAGTGCACAGTAGCTTTCGTGACGCTGGGGAGATATTTCCCCTCTTTCCACTGCAGCTACTATCTCACAGCCCCGCTCGCAAAGGTGAGCGCAGGATGTGAATTTACATCTGCCTATATACGGCTCAAATTCCGGGAAGCAGAACTGGAGATTGTCCTTGTCTATAGGCTCTCCGAAATCGCCGTCAAAGGATGCAAAGCCAGGGGTGTCTGCTATCTTGCCGCCGAAGCTGAGATTGAAAAGCTCGGCACTCCTTGTGGTGTGTCTGCCTCGACCAAGCTTATCGCTTATTTCGCCTGTTGCAAGCTTCAGTTCAGGCTCAACCGCATTTATAAGGGTCGATTTTCCGACACCTGAATTCCCTGCAAACCCGCTTATGCAGTCTTTAAGTTCATTCCTGACTTTTTCGATTCCATCACCGGTTTCGTAATCAATGCTTATTACATCGACACAGGCCTTTTTATAAACCTCAAGAAGCTCATCGGCAGAAGCAAGGTCTGTTTTTGTAATTACCACCACCGGCTTTATTTCCTTGTCTATCGCCGCAGAAATAAGACGGTCAATTATAAGAAAATTTGGTTTCGGCTTGCAGGCTGAAACTACAACTATGAGCTTATCAAGATTTGAAAGGGTCGGTCTTACAAGAATATTTTTTCTCGGCAGTATTTCAGACACAGATGCAAAACCCGTTTCAGGGACTTCAATGATACATCTGTCGCCTACTGTAGGGGTTACATTCTGCCTGCGGAACACGCCTCTTGCCTTGCATTCATATACGGAGTCGGCGACTTCCACGTAATAGAAGCCGCCTATTCCTTTGATAATTATTCCTTCAAATGTCTTCATCTTTTATGCTGCATCTGCCGGTGATACAACGGGATCAGGCTCTGTGGGTGCACTGGTAGCCTCTGTGGTGGGTTCTGTTGTTGTAGTGGTTGATTCGGTGGTTGTTGTGGGAGGTGTAAACTCATAGGATGTAGTTATTGTATACTTTCCTGAATCAAAGTTTACGCTGTAATCCATATAGGGGTTATCGTTGATGTATACTCTCAGTGCGGATGTTCCTGTTCCTGCAAGAGTGATATAGTATGCATCAGTTACAATGGGGTTGACTGTGACGGATTTTACCTTTTCACCGTCAAGATATATTGCCATGGCAAGGTTCTGGTCTACTCCGGAAGGAAGTTTTACCTCTACCTTTACCTCTTTCTGTACTGCATTGCCGTTACTGGTATAGAAAACTATGGTCTGACCTTCTTCAAGCTCTGTTCCGTAGGAAGGCTCCTGGTTTACAACAGTTCCTGCGGGCTTTTCGCTGTCAATGGGGTTTGCCGAAGCAACAGTCATGCCCATAGCAGAAAGATAGCTCTTTGCCTCATCGTAGGTCATGTTTATGCAGTTGGGCATTACAAGGGAATCGGGCTTTGAGCCGAGGCTGTAATAGACATCAACACTTCCGCCCTCTTTCATGTCGGTGTCAGGCTGAGGGTTTGTGGCTATTACCGTGCCTTCTTCATAGTCGTCACTGTACACGGGATAAAGTGCGGCAAAAAGACTGAGTTCTGCAAGAACTCTGCTGTATTCATCGTAATTCATGCCCTCATGATCAGGAACCTGCAGACGTTCAGGTCCCTTACTTACGGTAAGAGTGACTCTGTCATAAATATAGATATCTGCATAAGGCTTCGGATTCTGGGAAATTATACATCCCTCAGGGACATCATCACTGAACTGCTTTTCAAGGATAAATTCTACCTTGTCCTTATACTCAGGGAGTTCGATGACTTCCATATATACTTCGCCGGTAAAGTCAGGAAGCTGAATCTGCTCCTGCTTCTTTACCCAGAAGCCGCTTATATCAAGAGCTACCCAGAGGAATACAAGTGCTACCATGATGAATGCTACTGCTATACCTGAAAGGACAGGAATTATGGGGCTCTTTTCATCCACCTGGTCTTCCTCAAGCTGACGTCTTGCGTTTTCATAGGCGTCCATGTAGCGCTGGGAAGTGTTGTCGACCATGTACTGATATTCAAAGCGAATAGCAGGATTACGCTTGAAATCCTCGATATCAAGAAGCATATCTGCAGCACTCTGATATCTGTTGCCCGGATCCTTCTGCATTGCCTGAATGGTGATTTCTTCAAGACCTTCAGGAATATCAGGGTTGATTGTTCTGGGCATTCTCGGGTCAACCTGAAGCTGCATTACAGCAACGGATACTGCGTTATCAGCCTCGAAAGGAAGCTGACCTGTAAGCATTTCGTAAAGCATTACACCTACAGAATAAATATCTGCACGGGCATCTGTCTTGCTGCCCTTTGCCTGCTCAGGTGCGATATAGTGAACAGAGCCGATTGCCTTATCGGTCATTGTTCTTGTTTCGCTTCTTGCAAAACGTGCGATACCGAAATCCATGACCTTTATCTCGCCGTTGTGCTTGAGCATGATATTCTGGGGCTTTATGTCACGGTGGACGATTCCCTTTTCATGTGCGTGCTGAAGTGCTCCGAGAATCTGGGTTGTGAAATGAACAGCTTCCTTGCTTGTAAGAGCACCCTGCTGCTCAATGTATTCCTTCAGGGTGATACCGTCGATGAATTCCATTACGATATACTGAAGATTGCCGCTGTTGTTCATATCGTAAATTTTTACAATGCTCTTATGGTTAAGAAGAGCGATTGCCTGGGATTCATTCTTGAAACGACGGCAGAATTCTTCATTGGAAAGATACTCTTCCTTGAGAATCTTGATTGCAACATCACACTTTGCTGTCAGGTCACGTGCCTTGTAAACGACAGCCATACCGCCTACTCCGATGACCTTCTCTATTTCATAACGTCCGTCGAGGCGCTTGCCGATGTATTTATCCATGTACTTATCCACGGTTAATCCTCCTTTTTCTGAGCCTGATACATTACAACTGCGGTTATATTGTCACCGCCGCCGTTGTTGTTGGCTCCGTCAATCATAGCCTTCGGAAGCTCCTCAGGCTGCGTGTTGCAGAAAAGCCAGAGTATTTCTTCGTCATCAAGGAAATTTGTCAGTCCGTCTGAGCACAGAAGAACTGCTTCATTTTCTTCAAGTTTCAGTACCGAAAAATCAATCTCGATTATATCGTCAACACCAAGCGCTCTTGTTATTACATTTCTGCGTGGGTGTATCCTTGCCTCTTCCTCGGTTATTTCTCCGCTGTCCACCATTTCCTGGACAAGAGAGTGATCCCTTGTTACCTGACGTATATTGTCTTCAGAAAGCACATATGCCCTGCTGTCGCCTGCGTGGGCAAGTACAAGCTCATTGCCTATAACGGCCGCAGCAACTACCGTTGTACCCATTCCCATAAGGCTTATGTCTTTCTTTGCCTCTTCATAAACACTGTTGTTTGCAGCATTTATTGCAGCCTCGAAGACTTTTTCCGCAGTTTCTGCATCTGTGCCCTCAATGATACCCTTTGAGATAATCTCCTTCATGGTATCTACTGCTGTACGGCTGGCAAGATCACCGCCGTTCATTCCGCCCATTCCGTCGCACACTACAGCCCACGACAGATTGTCGTTTACCTTTCCGTATGCAAATGAGTCCTGGTTTACGCTTCTGACAACTCCTACGTCAGTCAGTCCGAAAATATTCATATTGTTTCCTCCATGCCGGTGCAATGGCTGCCCTATTGCTCACTCTGATGTCTGCGTCTCAGCTGACCGCAGGACGCATCAATATCTGACCCCAGAGTTCGCCGCACCGTTGTTCGGATTCCTTTTCCTTCAAGTATATTCTTAAAGGTTTCTATCTGTTTTGTATCTGAACGGACAAATCCGTTTTCTTTTACTGTATTTACCGGTATGAGATTTACATGACACAGCATACCTCGAAGCTTTTTTGCAAGCTCCATGGCACAGGCTTCATTGTCATTTACCCCATGGATAAGAGAATATTCAAAGGATATTCTTCTGTGGGTTGCATCTGCATATCTTCTGCACGAGGCGAGAAGCTCATCTACATTCCACTTTTTATTTATCGGCATTATTGTGTTTCTTATTGTATCGTTTGGTGCGTGAAGTGATACCGATAAGGTGAACTGCATATTCAGCTTTGCAAGTTCGTCTATCTTCGTAACCACTCCGCAGGTTGAAAGGGAAATATTTCTCATTCCGATGCAAAGTCCGTCGGGATGTGAAACAAGATGAAGGAATCGAAGGACATTGTCATAATTGTCCAGCGGTTCGCCCATTCCCATCAGTACAAGGTGAGATATTCTCTCCCCCGCATCCTTCTGGGCTGTCATTACCTGCGCAAGCATTTCTGATGCTGCAAGGTTACGGGATAATCCTCCAAGTCCTGTTGCACAGAATGCACATCCCATACGACAGCCTACCTGAGTGGATATGCACAGCGAAAGACCGTGCTTATATCTCATCAGAACAGCCTCGACACATTCTCCGTCATGCAGGGAAAAAAGATATTTTACTGTTCCATCATACTCGGATACCTGTTTCTTTTCAATTAACGCATCCGATATGTAACTCTTTTGTAACAAATTTTCACGGTCATTTTTGGATAAATTGCTCATTTCATCAAATGAGCTTACCCCTTTGTGAAGCCATGAAAATATCTGTTTTGCACGAAATTTCGCCATGCCGAGCCCTGTGACAAAGTCGGTAAGCTCCTGCATATCCATGCTTTTTATGTCTGCTCTGTCCGTTTATCTCAGCCCTTTCTGCGAAATCTTGCAATAAAGAATCCGTCTGCCCCATCTCTGTGGGGGAATATGGTTGCCATGCCGTTTTCGTATCTGTGATCGACCCATTCAGGAAGTTCAAAAGGCATTGGCTCAAAATCGGGATTGTTCGATGCAAACCATTTTGCATTTTCCTCATTTTCCGCAGGGTTCAGGGTGCAGGTTGAATAGACAAGCACACCGCCCTTTCGGGTAAGCGCCGATGCTGCGCTGAGGATATCTCTCTGAATTTCGGCAATGGACTCCATTTCGCCTTCTGCCTCGCTCTTTGATTTAAGCATTATGTCAGGCTTGCGGCGGATTACTCCGTAGCCTGAGCACGGTGCATCACAGAGTACAAAATCCGCCTTATCCTCTTCCCGTGTCATTGCGTCACGGACAGAGGGTTCTATATTTGTAAGGCCCAGTCTTTCTGCGCCCTGCTTTATAAGGGATACTCTGTGGGGATAAAGGTCGCAGGAAATCACCTTTCCTGTGTTGTTCATATGTTGGGCTATTGTAAAGCTTTTTCCGCCGGGTGCAGCGCAGACATCATAGACCACGCTGTTTTCCCTTGCTTCGAGAAGGCTGCAGCAAAGCTGGGATGCAAGATCCTGCACATGAAAAAGACCTTCTTCATATGCCCCGAGCTTATCTATTGCGCCTGATGCTTCAACAGCAACCGCTCCTGCAAGCTTTGTATTTTCTGTTTTTACGCCTTCTTCGGAAAGCCTTGCGCAAAGCTCCTCTTCATTTATCTTTGTCGTGTTCACACGCAGATAAACAGGTGCTCTGCCTTTTATTGCGGAAAGTATCTCTTCGCACTTTTCTTCTCCGTAGCTGTTATGCCAAAGCTGTACAAGCCATTTCGGCACGGAATATTTTGCGGAAAGATACAGTATTGCATCTTTTTCTTTTTTCGGGAGATCAAGCTTTTTTCCTGCACGTATGAATGAGCGGAGCACACCGTTTACAAGTCCCGATGCTCTCGGTGCAAACTTTTTCGCAAGGTTGACACATTCGTTTACCGCTGCGCTTTCGGGAATTTTATCCATGTATACAAGCTGGGTCAGACCCATGCGAAGTATCACACGCACTTCATTCTGCAGCTTCTTTGCGCTTTTTCCCGTAAGGGAGCTTATCTGCAAATCGAATATTTCCGTGTTTTCAAGTGTTCCGTATACTATGGCAGCAGCAAGACCTTTTTCTCTTTCGTCCTCTATCTGAGATAATGCTGCATTCAGGGCAATATTTGAATATGCACCTTCAGCTTCAACCTTCATAAGGACCTTGTATGCTGCTCTGCGTGCCTGAGTCATGTTTAATCTCTCCTGTTTCCTCTTACGATAAGAAGAACTCTGATAAGGGACATAAGGGATGTCAGCAGTGCGGTTACATATGTCATAGCCGCTGCGGACAATACCTTCTTTACGCCCTTTGAATCGTCACCCTTTGCAATGTTAAGCTCTTTGAGAATCTTCTTTGCACGGCTGCTTGCATTGAACTCTACCGGAAGTGTCACAAGGTAGAATACTGTTGCGGCTGCCATAAAGACAACGCCTATCATTGCGATTGTATAGTTTGCCATAAGAAGACCGACCATGATTACTATCCATGAAATGGAATTTGCAAAATTTACAACGGGTACCATTGCTGTTCTCAGCTTTACGGGCACATAGCTCTTTGCGTGCTGCAGTGCATGTCCGCACTCGTGTGCTGCAATGCCTATTGCAGCCACGGAATTTCCGTAAAAGACTTCCTGAGAAAGGGATACCACATTTGTTTTCGGATTGAAGTTGTCTGTGAGGTTTCCTGATATGGGCTGTACCTGAACATTGTACAAACCGCCGTTGTCAAGAATCTCACGGGCTGCCTGAGCACCTGTAAGTCCGCTTCCGTTAGGAATTTTGCTGTATTTCGAATAGGTTGTTTTCACCTTTGCCTGAGCAATAAGACCCAGAATTACAGCGGGAAGTACAAGAATAAAATAATACCAGTCTATTCCCCAGAAGAAAGCTCCGGCACCGCTCAGGTCATTACTTGCATCAAAAAGAAACATATTCATTCTCCTTATTTAAAAGACGAATTTTCCTTTAAAGGGTGTCCCCTGAAATAATCTTCTGCTTTCATGCGCTTTCCGCCCTGTGCCTGCAGTTCGCAGATTTCAAGAACTGTTCCGTTTCCGCAGCAGACAAGCAGCGGCTTTGCACTTATTATCTCTCCCTCTTTGCCGTCGTGACTGAGGTCCTTCCTGCAGAGGGATGCGTGGATTTTCATTGTCTGACCGTCAAGCTGTGCTGTTGCTACAGGCCATCCGGCAAGACCTCGTATTTTATTGTGAAGTATCTGTGCGTCCTTTGTAAAATCAAGAGGACATATGGTTTTGTCAAGCATCGGAGCATGGGTTGCGGCTGAGTGATCCTGAGGCTTCGGGTCAAGTTCGCCTTTTTCGGCAACTTCAAGAGTTTTTACCGCCAGACGTGCGCCCATTTCGGAAAGTCTGTCGAAAACTTCGCCTGCGGTTTCGTTTTCTCCGATTTCGGTTTCATCAACAAGAAGCATATCGCCCGTATCAATGCCTGCGTCCATCTGCATGGATGTTACACCGGTTTTCTTCTCACCGTCGATTACCGCCCACTGTATGGGTGCGGAGCCTCTGTATTTCGGGAGAATTGAACCGTGGATGTTGATGCAGCCGTATTTCGGCACGTTTAGTATTGCCTCGGGAAGTATTTTTCCGTATGCAACTACTACTGCAACATCGGGTTCAAGGCTTTTTACAAGCTCAAGGGCTTCGTCGTTTTTAAGGGACTTCGGCTGATATACTTCAAGACCCAGTCTGAGCGCTTCCACCTTTACTTCAGGCGGCGTCAGTTCCTGATGTCTGCCTCTGGGCTTGTCAGGCTGGGAAAATACGCCCACAATTTCATGTCCCGCTTCGTACAGCGCTGTGAGTACGGGCACTGCAAAATCGGGAGTTCCCATGAATACTACTTTCATTTTCTCACCTTATTCGTCATCGTCCTCATCGCTTTCAAGCTCTGAGGGATCTACCATTCTGACAACATTGTCGATATAAAGAATTCCGTCCAGATGGTCAAGCTCGTGGCAGATTGCCTTTGCAAGGAGTCCTTCTCCTTCAATTTCCCAATCGTCACCGTTTCTGTCGGTATACTGAGCACGAACCTTCATGGGTCTGCGTGTGATTCCCCATTCGCCCGGTACGGACAGGCAGCCCTCGAGGGTTTCCTGCTCGCCTTCACGGTAGGTGATTTCAGGGTTTATCATGATGATAGGGCCTTCGCCTACATCAACAATAACTATTCTGCGAAGTACACCCACCTGAGGTGCGGCAAGTCCTGCACCGTGTGCGTCCTCAAGGGTTTCAAGCATATCATCAATAAGGGTGTTGATGCGCTTATCTATTTTTGTAACAGGACGGGATATCTTTCTCAGAGTATCTTCGTCCTTACCAAGTATTCTTCTCAATGCCATTTTATATGCAGCACCTTTCTTTTACATTACACTGTCAGGATTAATATCTGCCCAGACAGTTACTCCGTCGTTTTCTCTGTCCGCTCCGAATTCTCTGAGCATTTCACTCATCATTGAACGGAATCTTGCATTGTTCCTGCATTTGAGGATTATTTTATATCTGAACTTTTTATTTACCTTTCCTATTGAGGCACTTGTAGGTCCAAGCACTCTCAGCGGGACATCGCTGTATTCGTCTGTTGCCTTGTCCTTGAGCATTCTGAAAAATCTGAATGCTGAGCCTTTGACCTGAGCTTCGCTCAGACCCACAAAGCCCACAAGGCATATGTCTGCGAAAGGAGGATACAGCATGGTCTTTCGCATTATTATTTCGCTTTCAAAAAATTCATCGTAATCCTGCTGTGCCGCAAGGGGAATTACGGGATTATCAGGCTTTAAGGTCTGGATTATTGCTCTGCCTGCATTTTTTCCTCTTCCCGACCTTCCGACTACCTGGGTCAGCAGGGAGAATCCTCTCTCCATGCTTCTGAAGTCATCGGAATAAAGATCAAGGTCTGCCATGAGCACTCCTACAAGGGTGACCTTTTCAAAATCAAGACCTTTTGCCACCATCTGGGTACCGATCATTATATCATACTCGTGGCTTCCGAAGCTTCCAAGCTTTTCTTCATGGGAAAATCTGGTCATTGTGGTATCTGCATCCATGCGAAGTATTCTTGCATCGGGAAACAGTTTTTCCACTTCTTCAATAACCTTCTGTGTGCCGAGTCCCGCATATCTGAGCTGATGGGCTCCGCAATCGGGGCATTTATCGGTAAATGGTACAGACATACCGCAGTAGTGGCACATAAGTCTGCCGTTGTCGCTGTGATATGTCATGGATACACTGCAGTTTTCACACATGAGCACATGACCGCAGGAGCGGCATGAAACAAAGGTGTTGTAACCTCGACGGTTATGAAGCAGTATTGACTGCTTTCCGTTTTCAAGGTTTTCTCTCAATGCTTCATACAGCTCATTACTGATTATCCCTTCACTTGTTCTGCTCTGGGATATATCAACCACATCAACACCGGGCAGCACTGCTGTGCCGTAGCGTTTTCTGAGCGGTGCAAGGGTATATGCACCTGTTTTTATCGCCGCATAGTAGCTTTCTATACTGGGCGTTGCACTGGATAAAATCAGCAGCGCTTTATTGTAGCCACATCGGAATCTTGCCACGTCACGGGCGTGATATCTTGGCGATTGTTCCGATTTGTACGTGTATTCCTGTTCTTCGTCGATAATGATAAGTCCAAGCTCTTTAAAGGGTGCAAATACCGCTGACCTTGTGCCTATTACTATCTGTGCGTCACCGTTTTTCACTCTTTTCCATTCGTCCATTCTCTGTCCTAAAGAAAGTCCGCTGTGAAAGACTGCGCATTTCTTGCCGTAATGGCTGTGGAATTTGCTCAGTGTCTGAGGTGTAAGCGCAATTTCGGGCACCATTACTATTATGCCTTTGCCGCTTTCCATTACACTGTCGATGACTTTCATGAACACCGAAGTTTTTCCGCTGCCTGTCACTCCGTAAAGCAGTGTGGGCTTTGGCTTTCCGCTTCTGTATTCATTCATAAGCGTTTCAAAGGCTTTATTCTGCTCTTCTGAAAGCTCAATAGGTCTGTCATTTTCTGATTTTTCCGCATCCTCATAGGGATTTCGGTAAACCTCATTTTCGAAATACTCTGCATATCCGTTTCTGACAAGTCTGTCAACAACTGCAGATGTCACTCCCGTAAAATAACAGACCTCTCTGACAGATGCACTGCCTGCTGTTTCAAGAAGCTGAACAACACACTGCTGCTTTGATGTCAGCTTTGCTTCAGCAGCATTTTCTTTCAGCCTTACCATCTTCACCGTTGCATCGCCCATTCGGCGCACGGCTTCGTCAGTTCTTTCGATTATTCCCTTTCTGTGAAGAGATTCTATTGCCCTTTCTCCCTCTGCCCCGATTATATCAATAAGTCTGTCGAATGAAACAGCTGTTTCACAATTCCTGAGAGTGCTGTATATGAGCTTCTCATTTTCGGTCAGTTCTTCGTCTGTTTCCTTCCTAAGCTTATATGAACGGACTATGTTTATATTTATTCCCGTCGGGAGCATCAGGCGCACAGCTTCAAAAAGGGTGCAGTAGTAATTTTCTTTCATCCACTGCGCCATTTTCAGCATCTCCTCCGTAAGAAGAGGCTCTTTGTCAAGCTGCTCGCAGATTGGCTTTATTTTTTCAAGCTCTGTCTCGGTTTCGACCTCAAATACCATTCCCTGGCGCTTTTGGTTGCCTGCGCCAAAGGGTACGGTTACACGGCAGCCCGGGTGGATGGACTGAGCCATATGAACAGGTATCGAATACGAAAACAGCTTATCAAAATGATATGCTGTTTTTTCAATCGCTACCGCTGCCACCCTCATTGCTGTCGTTCCTTTCTTTGTTATCAGAAGCCTAAAGTTTCATTCTTTTCGTCGATGACGATCTTTACTTCTGTTTCGCTTATATTATCAACGTGTGCCTTGCCCTCTGCGAGATATCTGAGGACCATATTGACAGGCTTCTCGTTGAGGGATACATTGTTGAGCTCTGCGCTGTCTGCTATTTCACGTGCCTTCTTTGCTATTGCATCAACCAGTGCATAACGGCTGTCTGCCTCGCTGAAGATTTCGTCGATTGTCTTTTTCATTTTTATCTGCCTTTCTGTGTTAATTATCAGTTGTTTATCTGCTTATTTCGGAAACAATTATCTCGTACAGCTCATTTGCTGCGGTTTCGAGATCATCGTTGACTATTCTGTATTTATATTCGTCCTTATGTACAAGTTCTTCAACCGCACGGCTGAGTCTGAATCTGATGGATTCTTCTGTATCTGTCTCTCTTGCTCTGCCTCTTATTCTCTTTTCGAGAACGTCTGTTGATGGAGGAAGTACGAAAACTGTCAGGCATCCGTCAATCTTCTCAACTACCTGATTTTTACCGTTAAGGTCTATGTCAAGGATGATAGGCTCCTTTGCCTCTATTGCTTCGGTGAGATTTACCATGGGTGTGCCGTAGTAATTTTCACCGTACTTGTTGTATTCTGCAAGCTCGCCGTTTTCTATCATGCTGTTGAACTTTTCGACAGTTATGAAGTGATAGTGTACTCCGTCAATTTCCTGCTCGGAGCGGCCTCTTGTGGTTGCAGAAACAGAGAATCGTGTGTTTATTCCCTTTGCTGCAAGTTTTTTGTTTACTTCTCCTATGAGTGTTCCTTTTCCGACTCCGGAGGGTCCTGATATGATTATTATCAGACCGTTGCAATTATTCTTCATTGAGCTCCTCCTCATCGTCTTCATCACGGTCGTTAAGTCTGTTTGCTATTGTTTCGGGCTGAAGTGCGGAAAGCACAACGTGCTCGCTGTCGGTGATTATTACCGCTCTTGTACGTCTTCCGTAGGTTGCATCTATAAGACATCCTCTGTCTCTTGAGTCCTGAATAATTCTCTTTATCGGTGCTGATTCAGGGCTTACTATCGCAACCAGACGATTTGCGGAAACCATATTACCAAAACCGATATTTATAAGCTTCATGGTCTTTTCTCCTTACTCGATATTCTGAATCTGCTCTCTGATCTTTTCAAGCTCTGCCTTTATATCAACAACAATATGAGCAAGTGCTGCATCCTGAGCCTTTGAGCCGATTGTATTTGTTTCTCTGTTCATTTCCTGAACAAGGAAATCCAGCTTTCGTCCGATTGCTTCGCCCGATTCCATCATCTGTGCAAGCTGATCAAAATGGCTGCGAAGTCTTACTGTTTCTTCCGCAACTGCAACCTTATCTGCATAGATTGCAACCTCTGTAATAAGGCGCTGCTCATCAACAGCTGCACCATCAAGCAGATCAGCAATTTTTGCCTTCAGCTTCTCCATGTATTCAGAAACAGTCTGGGGCGAACGCTGCTCTATGAATGTGACATGATTTTTGATTGTTTCTACTCTGCTTTCCACATCAGTACGCATCTTTGCGCCTTCTGCCTCTCGCATTTCGATGAATCTGTCCATTGCCTCACGGACAACGGTCATTATGTTTTCGCAGACCTGATCTTCATCTGCAACTGCTCTGCGCACTGTGAAAATGTCCTGGAAACGGGCTATTGAAACATTGGTCAGGTCATCCTTTACACCCGTGACTTCCGATATCTTACGTATTGCATCGACATAGCTCTGTGCAAGTGCTTCATTGAGCACTACCTCGCAGGCAGGATTGTCCACTGCGACTATTGTCACATACATATCGATCTTGCCTCGGGATACTCTTGACTGAGCGTAGGATTTAAGCTTTTCCTCCACAAAAGAATATCCTCTGGGAGTTCTTGCCGAAAATTCAAAGTATCTGTGGTTTACAGATTTGATTTCAACTGTAATATCAAGTCCGTCTACGACAGCCTGTGCTCTGCCGTAGCCTGTCATGCTTCTTATCATTGCGACGCCACCTTAAAAAATCGATTTAATCATCATATTTTAGCACATATATTATAGTAATGTCAACCGACACAGTGCTTTTATAGGATTAACCGTATAAACCACGAAACCACCCTCAAAAGAGGGTGGTTTCGTGGTTTGTGGATGGGGAACGATTATGAAGACGTTGTCAAATATCAGGATTCGAGGTATTCCTCTCATCACTTGTATTATACATACACATTTCTGTTTTGTCAACATTTTTATTTTTCTTTTTTATACACACTTTAAAAGTATAATTTGTAGTTTTCTCACTTTGTTCATGTATATCTTGTGCCTGATTGTTTCTTTTTTCGAGTCGCTTCTGCTGTAAGTTCTCATCGTTCGCTCTTATAATTATACATTTCTCCCCAAATAAAATGTATAAATAAACAACCCCGCTGTCTATTCACAGCGGGGTGTGTTATCAGTTTTCAGTATTTTCCTTCATGGAAGGAAGTCTTATGACAATTCTCATGCCCTTACCCTTTGAGGACTCTGCCATACACTCACCGCCCAGCTTCTGAAGGACGCTTCTTGTAATGAACAGACCCATGCCGGTTCTGGTTTCATCGGGATTGGGTGCCTCATCGCCCATGAAGCCTGCTGTAAATACATAAGGCAGTTCTTCTTCGTCCATGCCTTCGCCGCTGTCATCGATGATAAGATCAACATAATCTTCGGTTTTCTTTGCAGAAACTGCAATCTTACCGCCGTAAGGAGTGAACTCGATGGAGTTGAAAATGACCTGGGTCATTGCAAAGATGAACCATCTCTTATCGGTAATGATGTCAACATCCAGACCCTTCCAGAGAAGGCTGATCTTCTTCTCTGTAAAGAACGGAGAGAATCTCTTGAGGCATTCCTTGACAAGTACGGAGTAATTGTAAACCTGCATATTGAGCGCCTGATCGATCATTTCAAGCTGTGTGAAATAAAGCATTCTGTCGATCATTGCGTTTACATACTCGCAATCTCTGCCAAGCTCGCCTGCGACCTTCTTATCGTCGATGCTTTTGAGCTTTTCAAGTATCTTGAGCATGGGGTTCTTTGCTGCGCTTGACCATACCTCTACGCAGTCACGGTAGATTATATCCTCTTCTGTCATGTCAGTGTAGAAGGATTCAAGGGTCTGACCGGGAGACTGTGAAGCAACAACCATTCCGGGGGTTATATCCTTGAGAAGCAGGTTGTTCTGGGGCTGCTCAGGCACAACAGGTGCTTCTTCCTGAATTTCCTCTGCGGCTTCCTCATATACGGGTTCTTCGGGAATGATTTCTTCCTGGATTTCCTCAGTGAAATCTTCCTCAAGGTCTGCGGAGAATTCCTCAACCTCGTCAAAAGACTCAAAATCTTCTTCCTGAACTTCCTCTGCAGGAGCGGGATCGCCAAAGGAAATTACGGGCGCTGCAAAATCTTCTTCTGCAAACTCCTCATCGAATCCTTCCTCAAACTGATTGTCAAATTCATTTTCAAAATCGTTTGCATACTCAGGCTCATTCCATGTATCAGTTTCTTCCCGAACCTCGAAGGACTCTTCAACCTTTTCTTCTTTAGCTGAATTCTTTCTTCCGAAAAATCCTCTTTCACGAAGCTGCTGGCTGGGAGGTACTGCAAAACGGCTTTCAAGCTCGTTCATATCTGCCTGACTTTCTGCAGAGTCATCGTTTTCAAAGCCTGAAAAGTCAAGGTCGTTATTGTCAGAGAAACTATCCTCAAGACCTGCATTTTCAAACAGGTTATCGGACTTTTTACTGTTTCTTCTGCTTCTCATGAAACGGCCTTCTTCGCCTATTTCCTCAGTTATTTCTGAAGCGGGATCCTTTTTCAGAACGAAATTGAACACAAGGAATACTATCGCTGCGGCAACTGCACCTGCTATAGCACCGGTCAGTATAACCACACCGCCCTGATTCATCATAAGATCTATAACCAGCGCAGCGATGAAAATCAGCAGAAATGCACCGATCATAATGTAAAGCATTTTCTTTTTCTGCGGTCCGAGAGCACTCATTTTCTCCCACACCCTCCTAAAATTTCAGTATATGCACATATGTGTGCCATTTACCTCATTGTAAATTACCGACACATTATACGACTTTTAACTATTTAAGTCAAATAAAAAACCGCCCACATCTTGTAAAAGCAGGCGGTTTTTTCACCATATTTTGAAAATATACAAAAAGTTTACAATTTGGTTATACAAATTCACGGTCTACGGTAATAACTGTAAACCAGGTTTCATCTATGGCACTTACTGCCCGGGAAAGCTTTTCCTTCAGCTCATTCTCCTTCATCTTCGATTCATAAGGAAGAACTGCATCAAAAATCAGGTTTGTATGAGTCGGACCTTCAACCATTCTGAAATCGTGAATTGTGACTCCATTTTCAATGGCTGCAGCAAGTTTCTGAATCTTTTCTCTTATGGATACTGTCTTTTCACAGTCATCACTGATGGGGTCCATATGTATTGTCAGCATAAGACCGAGTTCTTCTCCAACTTCTTTCTCTATGCTGTCAATAAGGTCATGGCTTATCATTACATCCTGAGATGAGGATACCTCAACATGGAGGGTTGCAATAGTTCTTGTAGGACCATAGTTATGAATTATCATATCATGAATACCATGAACGCCTTCATATGCCATTATTTTGGAATAAAGGCTGTCTACAAGCTCTTTTGAAGGAGGCTCACCAAGCAGATTGCCGAGATTTTCTTTTATTACGGAGATTCCTGACCACAGAATGAACACTGCAACAATCAGACCCATTGCGCCGTCTATTCTGCCTGCGATATTTACAGGCAGATCGAGGAAGTGAAGCACAACCGTGGTAAGAAGCACAACACCTGTTGATATGCTGTCATTGACAGAGTCCTTTGCGGATGCCCTGAACACGCCTGAATCTATGGTTTTTCCTATTTTATTGTTGAAAAGGAACATCCATAATTTTATAAGTATGGAAACGACAAGCACGATAACAAGTGCCCATGAAAAGTTCACTGCGGTAGGCTCGATTATCTTCTGTACAGAGCTCTTTCCAAGTTCAAATGCAACAAGAAGAATCACCACCGCAACTGCCATGGTTGTGAGATATTCGTATCTTCCGTGACCGAAGGGATGCTCCTTGTCTGCAGGACGGGCTGCAAGCTTCATTCCCAGCATGGAAACAAAGCAGGAGCCAAGGTCTGAAAGGTTATTGAATGCATCGGCTGTGATCGCAATACTTCCCGATATCATACCTATAAACAGCTTTGCCGCAAAAAGCACAAGATTGCACAGCATTCCCGTTATGCTTGATAATGTTCCGAATTTACCACGACACTTCGGATCTTTGGGGTCAACGTCCTTTATAAACAGCTTTATCAGCAGATTCGTCATTTGATTTCAGCTCCGTGTGATATGTTTATCAATGATTTTACCTCATCATGTATCGGTTAGTCAAGGCATACAATGTATATACATTTACAGAGAAAAATATTCTTTGCACACAGATAGGTTCATCATATCTTCGGGCATGGGACAGGTAAGCTCCATGCGCTCGCCTGATACGGGATGGGTAAATGCCATGAAGCCGCAGTGAAGCGCCTGACGGGATATTTTCTCTCTCGATCCGCCATACATATCGTCCCCTAAAAGAGGCATTTTCATATAAGATGAAAAGTGAACGCGAATCTGATGTGTTCTTCCCGTTTCAAGGCGGCATTCTATCAGCGACATTTCATCATCTGCCGAGAGGCTCTTCCAGTGGGTGATGCTTGGCTCTCCCCCCTCGCCCACTTCACGCTGTATTCCGTGACCTTCCTTGATTCTGATAGGTTGATCTATAGTCCCTTCTCCCGTGAGTTTCCCTGTACAGACTGCGTAGTATATCTTTTCGGCACTTTCCTGCAATCTGACTGCACTGAAGCTGTCTTTTGCTGCAAGGACAAGTCCTGTAGTATCTCTGTCAAGGCGGTTTATGGGACGGAATGCGAGATTCGGAAGATATGCTGCAACGGCATTTGCAAGGGTGTCGGAGCCGTGACCCTTTGTGGGGTGAACAGGCATATTGGCAGGCTTATTAAGCACGAGGACATATTCATCCTCGTACACAATATCAAGAGGCATCAAAACAGCCTCCACACTCTCCTCATCGGGAATGTGGAGCACCACAACATCGCCGCTTCTGAGAATATCCCTTGCCTTTGCAAGCTTTCCATCTACAGTTATGCCGTTTTCAATATGCTTTAATTTTGTGTGAAGCCGTGCAGATATACGGCAAGTGCCGCGCAGAAAGCCACGGACGGTAATTCCGTCCTGCTCGCACGGCACTTTGAATTCCAATGTTTTCACTTAGTCTTCTACAGGTACAGTCCAGCCGAAGGTGTCTTCGATCTTACCCCACTGAATGCCTGTGAGGGTATCATAGAGCATCTGGGAAACCTCGCCGATCTCACCGTTGTTGATGTTCATGATGGTATCGCCGTACTTCAGCTCACCGACAGGAGAGATAACAGCAGCAGTACCTGAACCGAACATTTCCTTGAACTTGCCCTGATTGTACTTCTCAACGACCTCGTCGATGGAGAGAAGTCTCTCTGAAACCTTGTAGCCCTTGGAGCGGAGAAGCTCAATGCAGCTGGCTCTGGTAACACCGGGAAGGGTTGCGCCGTCGAGCTCGGGAGTTACGATCTCATCGTCAAATACGAAGAATACGTTCATTGCACCGACTTCTTCGATGTACTTGTGCTCGATACCGTCAAGCCAGAGAACCTGAGAATAGTTGAGCTTCTCTGCCTCGTCCTGAGCCTTGAGGCTTGCTGCGTAGTTGCCGCCTGTCTTGGTGTAACCCATACCGCCGCGAACTGCACGGACATAGTTGTTCTCTACATAGATCTTAACAGGTGCAAGTCCGCCGGGATAGTATGCGCCCGAGGGAGCGAGAATTACCATATAATAGAGCTTCTTTGCAGGGTGAACGCCCAGGAAGGGATCTGCTGCAAAGATAAAGGGTCTGATGTAAAGGCTGGTGCCCTCAGAATGGGGAACCCAGTCCTTCTCTACCTTGATAAGCTCCTTGAGAGCCTCAACGCAGAATTCCTCATCAACTGCGGGAATGCAGAGACGCTCATTTGAGGAGTTAAGACGTGCAAAGTTTCTGTCAGGTCTGAAAAGCTGAATCTTGTTGTCAGCGGTGCGGTATGCCTTGAGACCCTCAAAAACTTCCTGACCGTAATGGAATACCATTGCAGCAGGAGAAAGGGAAATATCGCCGAAAGGTACGATTCTCGGATCGTGCCAGCCCTGACCCTCATCATATTCCATGATGAACATGTGGTCAGTGAAAGTCTTGCCGAAGCCGAGCTTGCTTTCATCAGCAGGCTTTGCCTTGGGAGCGGTCGTTCTGGTGATCTTTATTTCCATAATAAATTACTCCTTGCTTTTATAAATTGTATGTACAATAGTTTATCACTTTAACGTGTAAAGCGCAATAGCAATTACGACTCTATTTGGCAAAATTATTTTTTGATTTTTTTATATTTTGCTGTTGACATATGCTGAAATATGTGTATAATAAGAATCGTAATAGGAATGATTCTTAAAAAGGAGGTCGAGAGATGACCAGACAACGCCGAATCATTCACAGCATAATCAATAATTCCTGTGAGCACCTCTGTGCTGACGGGATCTACATGGAAGCTAAAAAAGAAATGCCCAATATCGCCATCGGAACTGTTTACAGGAACTTAGGTCTGATGGTCGATGCAGGAGAGATCCGACGCATTCCTATTGCAGGACACCCCGACAGGTACGATAAATCCACCAAACCACACGATCATATGCTGTGCTGCGAATGCGGAAGGCTTGTTGATCTGAACCTTGGAGATATCACTTCCCTTATCGAAGAAAAATCCTGTGCAAAGGTTACATCCTACGAACTTTATGTCAACGGCATCTGCCCTGACTGTGTTAACTAATATCAATTTTAAAGGAGATTATCAATTATGAAAAAGTTTGTATGTTCTGTTTGCGGTTATGTTCACGAAGGTAACGAAGCTCCCGAGACTTGCCCCATCTGCAAGGCTGCTGCTGAGAAGTTCACCGAGAAGGACGAAGGCAACAAGTGGGTCGATGAGCACGTTGTAGGCGTTGCTGAGGGTGCTCCCGAGGATGTTATCGAGGATCTTCGTGCTAATTATATGGGCGAATGCACCGAGGTTGGTATGTATCTTGCAATGGCAAGAGTTGCTCACCGTGAGGGCTATCCCGAAATCGGTCTCTATTGGGAGAAGGCTGCATGGGAAGAGGCTGAGCACGCTGCTAAGTTTGCTGAGCTTCTGGGCGAGGTAGTCACCGCTTCCACCAAGAAGAATCTCCAGATGCGTGTTGACGCTGAGGCAGGCGCCTGCGACGGCAAGAAGAAGCTTGCAGTGAGAGCAAAGGAACTCGGTCTTGATGCTATCCACGACACCGTTCATGAGATGGCTAAGGACGAGGCAAGACACGGCAGAGCTTTCGAGGGTCTCCTCAACAGATATTTTGGTTAATGATACATCTCGATCCTTTATGCGAAGCAATTCGCAGATATACTGAATATGCCGAAAAGCTTACTTATATTGCAGGAAAGCTTACCAGAGAGTCAGAAGATCTTCCCTTCAATACCGAAATGAAAGTTAAGCTTCAGCAGACTTCAGATACTCTTATTGAAAATTCCGATGTGATTATGAAAGCAGCTGAGGAACTTCGACAAATGCAGCTTGAATATTATGCAGCGGAGAAGGAAATAATCGCCAAAGCCAAGGAATTTATTTAGAGTATTATATTTGTCTTGTGCAGCAAGGACACTAATCTGCCCCTGCTTAAATAAAACAATAGTCAGAGCAGGGAATACTTTTTAAGGCATTCCCTGCTCTTGCATTTAATTAAAATGATTCCAATTAAAGGAGGATTCGTATGAAACTGTTAAAAATTGCTCCCGTTCTGCTGCTTGCCCTTGCGTTTGTTTTAACAGGCTGTGCAGCAAACAACCCCACCGCTGCAGGCGTTTCCAATGAAGCAGCTCCTGCCCCTGATTTTTCTCTCAGCGAAACAATTACACCTACTGACACATCTGCCGCAGATGAGGCTATGGCGGAAGTAACTTTTATTACCGCAGCTGATGCCGAATCCGCCGCTCTCAGTCACGCAGGCGTTTCTGCCGATGCTGCTCTGTCCCTCCGCTCGGAGCCTGACCTTAATGACCGTACTCCTGATTACGATGTTGATTTCTGCTATGACGGTACTGAATATGATTATGAAATCGATGCTGTGACAGGTGAGGTTATCAAATACGAAAAGGAAAAATGCGATCATGCTCACGCAGGCAATTTATCTGATGTTTCCGAAAATGCCACTGACTATACCGATGCCGTTGCTGCAGCTCTTGCTCATGCAGGATTGAAGCAGGAGGATGTTGCTGCACTTCGCACCGATTACGATTACGATGACGGAATCTATGAGTACGAAGTCGATTTCTGGTACGATGGATATGAATACGAGTATGATATCAATGCCGATACTCTTGAAATAATCCGTTTTGAAAAAGAGCCCGAAAAACAGCCTGCTCAGAGCTCTGATACAGATAAGATCAGTACAGACAAGGAGCAGTCTGACAAGAAGGAAACAGAAAAAATCTCACGTGATAAAGCTAAATCCATTGCATTAAAACACGCAGGCGTTTCCGAAAGCAATGCAAAACGTCTTGAGGTCGAATATGACAGAGATGACGGAGTTTACAAGTACGAAGTCACCTTTGATTATAACGGCTATGAGTACGACTATGATATCAATGCGGAAACAGGCAAAATCATTTCTTATGACAAGGAATGGGATGACTGATAATCATTCCATTTGTTACGACATTTTCGTGCTGCCTCCCTCTTACGAGGGAGGTTTTTATTTGACTTTTTCCCTCAGCTGAATTACAATTAAAGTGTGTTTTTCAGACTGGGGAATTATCATCTGAATTTCACGTTATACTGAATGTAAAAGAGGGTTAATTATGCATAAAATGGCCGAATATTACATCTGTGAGAAGGAAAAGCAGATCGCTAACCAAAAGCAGCGTGAAAAGAACGCTTTTCTTCTCCGTGAAGGGTTGTACACCAAAACTTACTCAGACAAGGCCGAGTACTCTCCTGATTACCCTTATTCGGAATTCGACGAAAACACTCAGCAGCAGCGGTATTATCAGAAAGAGCCTATTGAAGTAACAGACGAAGAATACGATGAACTGAAAAAATATTCTTCCGCACGCAAAACAACAGCCGAAAAAAGCACAAATGCGATTTCCGTTTTTTTGCTTGTTGTCGCTATTGCTGTCTTTGCCATCGGTTTGATTTATGGAATTATTCAGGCCGGAAATATCTCAGAATATTCCGATGATGTCGCTATTTTTGTCGCTCTGCAGACATGGGTCAAGGCATTTTTTATCGGTTCCTTATTCCTGGGAATCTCTGAAATAATCAAGCTTCTGCACAACATAAACAAAAAATAAGCGCTTCGGATATCTGCGTCATTTTGCTTCTTCTCTGACATAAATTTCTTCGCAAAACAGGTGACAAACACGAAAACTGAGTGTATTATATTGAGCGAAGAAATCTTCTTAAGGAGTATGCTCTTATGAAATACAAAAATATTATCTGGGACATGGACGGTACACTTCTCAACACTCTCGATGACCTGACCGACTGTGTCAATGTTGCTCTTTCAAAATATGGTCTGCCCGAAAGATCTATTGACGAAACCCGTCTTTTTGTGGGCAAGGGTCTGCGCCATATGTTCAATCTTTCCGCTCCTGCTGACCTTGACGGTGAAAAAGCCGATGAAATCTTTGAATTCTTCAAAGGGTATTACGAAACCCACAATCAGATAAAGACAGGTCCCTATGCAGGTATCTGTGATATGCTCAAGAAGCTCCATGACGACGGCTTTAAAATGGCTATCGTTTCAAACAAGGTTGACGGTGCTCTGAAGGTCCTTGCAAAGGAATTCTTCGGTGACAACATTGATTTTGTTATCGGTGATCAGCCCGGACTTGCAAGAAAGCCTGAGCCTGACATGGTAGATAAGGCACTTGAAGTTCTCGGCGCTGACAAGAGTGAGTCTGTTTACATCGGTGATTCCGATGTTGACCTTGCAACCGCCGAAAATTCCGCTCTCCCCTGCATTTCCGTTCTCTGGGGCTTCAGAACAAGAGATGAGCTTACCGCAAAAGGCGGCAAGGTTTTCTGTGAAACTCCCGAGGAACTTTATGATTATCTGACTGATTGATGCAAGGCGGTGAATGCTTTTATGCATTTTATTCGAGATAACTGCTCGGTGCAGTTGTAAATCTGACAGCAGATTGCACCGAGGTTGAGTTTTATGTTGTCAGTTAACTGCACCTTTTCAAATACAAATTGAAATCAAGGAGTAGTTACCATGAACAAAAATGAACTGATAGATTTCTGGCTGGCAGAAGAAGATGCCGCACATATTCACGGCTGGGATTTTTCTCATATTGAAGGACGTTACACTGAGGAAACGGATTTGCCGTGGAATTACCGTGATTTTATCCTGGGATTTCTTTCTTCGGATATGAGTGTACTGGATATCGACACAGGCGGCGGTGAATTTCTATTAACTCTGGGACATCCGCACAAAAATACAGCTGCCGCTGAATCTTATCCTCCCAACATTGAGCTTTGCAAACAGATTCTCACTCCCCTCGGAATTGATTTCCGACCTTCCGACGGCAGCGGAATCTTGCCGTTCGAATCTGACAGATTTGACATGGTTATCAACCGTCACGGTATTTTTGACGAGAAGGAGATACACCGTGTTTTAAAGCACGGCGGTATGCTGATAACAGAGCAGGTCGGTGCCGAAAATGACCGTGAGCTTGCAAGGCTTCTTCTTTCTGATGCTGAGACACTGCCCTTTCCTGATCAGTATCTCAGTATTGCATCCGAAAAGCTTCTTGCTGTGGGATTCGATGTTATAGATGCGCAGGAGTGCTTTCGCCCTATAAAATTTTACGACGTGGGTGCACTCGTCTGGTTTGCAAAAATCATTGAATGGGAATTCCCGGGATTTTCTGTAAAGAAAAATCTCAATCAGCTTTTTGAGGCTCAGAAAATTCTGGAGTCTGAAGGCTGCATAGAAGGCCGAATCCACAGATTTCTGATTACTGCAAGAAAGAAATGAATATCGAAAAACCGCCGCAGCGATAATGCTGCGGCGGGCTTTTTATTTATATCTATCCAGTGCCGACTTGGTTGACTTGATTATTTCACATATAATTTCCGATTGCTGAGATGTACACGACTCTAAAATTGATATAATTTCATCATTGATCTTTTCTTTAAAACTTGTTTCATTTTCTTCAAAGGGATGGGGCTGCAGCATGACAGTCTATGAAAATCGCTGTGTTATCAGCGGTGGAAAAAGTGTACTCGGTGCATTCACCGGCAGAGCACTTAACGGAAATAAGGAATTTTATTATTCCGATTTAACTGCCGTACAATACAAAGAGGCAAGCACACTAATAAATGGCTTTATTCAGTTTGAGTATCCCGGATCAAGAAGCGGAGATAATTTTGGAAGTGAAAACAGTTTTATTTTCGCAAAGCAAAATATCGACCCTAAAATTATGCGTGAGGTTTTTGAATTTATTCAAAGTAAAATCAGGGAGGCAAAAGAACGCAAAAATGCACCTATATCCAATGCTTTCTCACCTGCAGAAGAACTGCAGAAATTCAAGGGTCTTCTTGATGCCGGTGTAATCTCTCAAGAGGAATTTAATATTAAAAAGAAGCAGCTGCTCGGATTATAAATCTCTTTTACACGTAAAATGCCCACAGCAATAAGCTGTGGGCATTTTGGATTCATTTTAAAGATTGGGATAAATTTCTGCAAAGTACCAGTCAACATAGTCGATCATTGGCTGGATATTATCTGCTCTCTTTTCAAGGAAGTCTGCTATGCACTTATAGCTTGCATATCCGCCGTAGTTGCTGTTGTTGGCGTCGCCAAGCCATTTGCCATTATTGTGACGCTCAAAGAACTGGTCATAAAGAGGAGTGTAGATATCCTTGAACTCGTCAAGGCGCTCCATTGCGGTATTATATTCAAAGTATGTGGAGCCCATGGAGGAAAGTCTGTCTATGAAGGCTGTTCTCCACTCGACATTTGTCATAAGGTAGGTGTATACCTGAACAGAAGGATTGCTTGTGCTCATGTCGAGCATTCCGTATTCCTTGTAGTTGTCGTCCTTTATTGTATTGGTATATGCATCGCTCTTTCCGGAAACTCCGCCAAACTCGACATCGTAGATACAATAGCGCCAGCGTCCGTCTGCATAAGGATTGCTTTCGTCAATAGTGGTGGTTTTCCACATCGACCAGTTTTTGCCCGGCCAGTCCCACTTGTTGTTTATCCAGAGCTGGATAGCATAATAATCCATTGCTGACTCTACATCAACAAGCTTTTCAAATTCCGCAAAGTCTTCTTCGCTTTCAAGATTCTTATGGGTATTGAAGAAATTGAGAAGATCTGAGAAGTAGTAATCTACATTTGTTACGCCTTCGGGAAGGTCACCCAGGTCAAGCTTGTAGCCGATGCTGTAGGTTTCGGCATCGCCCTTGTAAAGGACTACATCGTCCTTGTTTACACCGTGGGTATCTTCAAAGTAATCATCGGAGAAGTCCTCCTGAAGAACGTAAAGTCCCCAGTATTCGCCGTTGAGATATACCACTGCGGGACGGGATGTGAGGGTATCAACATCCATTTCGGTTACGAGAGAGCCCCAGTAAGTATCGCTGTACTTGGTTGTGAATGCGCAGTTGCCGCCGTTTCTGAGAATAAGAGTCTTGAATTTGTCCATTACTTCCCCTTCGTCATTTTTCAGCTCATCGCCGAAAACAGCGTAGTTGAAGTTGTTGTCGCCGTAATCTCTGCGGGCATAAAGTCTGAAGCCTTTCTGATAGTCGGAACGGGAATAGTTGCCCTGGACACGGATACCGCAGTCCTGGGACAGAACAAGCTCGGTAGTTGTTCCGTCACTCTCGAAGAAATCGATATGAGCTTCTCTCTCCCACTCTCTGCCTCTCTGCTTATAGTTTGCATCGATGCCTCGTGCATCCTTATAGTCGCCGTATTTACCGTTTTCAATTTTGTACTTAAGGTCATCATCAAACTTTTTGCCCTTTACATATATGCCTGTTTCATAATCGAAAAGGTCATCGGAATCCATGGTTATGGATATGATTGCAAGAGTACCGCCTGCAGCTTTGCTGCTTTCGGTTACACCCTGCACGTGATCTTCAATATCTCCGACAAAATATGTATTGGTAAACACCTTTGTGTATGCGCCGTCGCCATCAAGTGCTGCAGCCTTTATTACGGTACACTTGTCTACCTTATCAGCCTCAGGCACAGTAAGCTCTGACACAAACTGCTGTGTATCAAAATCCAGCTTGCAGTGTGCGGAATCAAAGAGATTGGGATCCATGTTGGAGATCACATTGGGATCACCCGCACGGTCTGTAACGGAAATGGGCTCGCTGTAGATCATGCGTGTTTCGCTTTCTGTGGGGTCGCTGCCGTCAGTGGTGTAGAAGATTACCGCATCCTTTGAGCTTGTAAGTGTGAGCATGAATTCATCCTCATACACACCGCTGCCTGCGGAAAAATCAACTACCTGAGCGGAAATGGCATCTGTTGTGGAAACATATTCCGAGGGCAGTTTTACCTTCTCCTCTTCCTTGCAGCCGCAGAGCATTGCTGCTATAAGGCCTAACGCAAGAACAAAGGCAGAAATTCGCTTCATTTTTGATCTCATGGCAATTTCTCTCTTTCACATTGTATTGGTTTTGAAATTATATCACATAACCAAGGGCTCTACAAGGACTTTTAAGACATTCTCAAATTTCTCACAATAAAAAATTTTTACTTTTTTGAAAAAAGGGCTTGCATTATTAAAAACCATTTGTTATAATAGCCAAGCAAGTTCACGAGACCGCTTGCAATCGACATGGAGATGTCGCCTAGTTGGTCGAGGGCGCACGACTGGAAATCGTGTAACCGTTAAAAGCGGTTCGAGAGTTCGAATCTCTCCATCTCCGCCAAAGAATAACCGTCATTCTGATACAACGGAATGACGGTTATTTTATCCCCAAAATCAGCTTTTCGAGAACTTTTGGAAAGAGAATTCTCTGAATTGACAATAAAATTCTATTTTAAATCGTTAAAAGATAAGTAATCGTTGAATTACAGTTGGCAATCGTTAAATTATTAAAAATAAGCTTTTTCCATGCTATAATTATTTAAAGGATAAGTGAACGGAGGTAAGTATATGAAAAAAGTATTATGTTTAATCGTCGCAACACTTATACTTTTGTGCGGTTGTTCTCCTGCAAAAGAAGATACATTTACAGAAAATAAGAATGGGAACATAGTCAGTAATTCGGGAGTTGAGTACACCCACTTGGCAAACGAAGGAATCCTTTACTATTTGGGTGACTTGGATTTTATTGGCAGCATACAAGGAGAAGAAAAAACATCTCAACACTTGGGACTTTTGTATCAAACAGGGATGTTTGCTATCAAAGATGCTGATAATGACAACATCTTGATCAGACACGCTCCCGATAATGAATGGTTTAGTATTTACCGCAAGACCTCGTTGCCATCATTCGACTTTGCTGTAGATAATTGCATTCGATTTGAATTTGTTTCCGGTATCGGAAATACGGAAGACGATACAACTCACACAACTTGTGATGATGGAATCGTTGAAGCATCGGAAATTGCAGAGTTCTTATCCGATGTCCGTTCACAAAAGGATCCTCGTGAGGCAGGCTTATATGATCTAATTAGGAAAACGGATGGAATGCTGGAAAACTGTTATGTTTATGGTGTAGTCTACGGATTCTTTGAGAAAGAACCTAATTTAGCAGTGCGAATGGATATTACCTCATATAACGATTTGGCATATTCGATTTCTATTGAAGGCAAGGATTACGTTTTGCCCGCAGAGTGGCTTCAGAAATTAGAAAATAAGTGATTTGAAATAGGTTTCTGCGCTTTTGCACCCCCTAAACCCAAAAGGGGGTGCATTTGAATTAAAATTAGGGTTAGTCTTCAAAAATAACCGTAATCTTGATACAAAGTTGCGGTTATTTTCTTTTTATGGTATAATGAAGAAAAGGAGGGTAATTGTATGGACAAAGCTATTATTAACCAGCAACCAGATGTAGAAGTTTTTTTTGAATTTGTTGGAACAAGAAAATCTCCCGTTGCTGATGGTTATCGCCCTCATCATTTAGTGACAGGGAATTATTTAACAACAGGCGTTCATCACTATTATGATACACAGACCGTTTCCCCTAACGGTACAGCCAAAGGTACAATCACATTTCTTTCGCCTGAATCCTATCCAAACTGTCTATGGGTAGGTAAGAAGATTAATATTCAGGAAGGCGAACGTATTGTGGGATATGCCACTATACTTAAAGTCTTTAATCCTATCTTGTCAGGCGAATGCAATGCATAATGCACCCATCCGAAGCCAATTTGCACTTCCTGATTTTTAAACTTGATGCATTTGCATAAATACAAGTCAGTTCCCAAACCCTGAACACTTTGTGTTCAGGGTTTTTCTTTTTTATTCTTGCCTTTTCTTTTCCTTTGTGATATTCTTGTGATGTACGATTACAATGATCGACAATTTTTCTGAACATCGGAGAGATTATTTTTATGAAAGAGTTTTTTGCGTGGTTATTCAGCCAGAATAATTCCAATCTTAAAATCGGACTTTTTGATCAATGGCACTTTATGTATCTGTTCTTCACCTTCGCTATTCCCATTCTTCTGGCATTCATTCTGAAAAACAAATCGGACAAGGCCAAGGAAAAAACGCTGCGGCTTTACGCATATCTTACCATTGGGCTTTATATTATTGACTTCTTCATCATGCCTCTTTCCGACAGCTATGACGGCATAAGCGCCTATAAGCTTCCTTTCAACATATGCACCATAATGGCTGTTTTTGTTCCTTTCGCTCAGTTCAATCCTAAATTCAGACCTGTAAAGGATGTTATAGTTTCTCTTTCCATTGCATCGTCACTTATGTGGATGGTTTATCCCGGCACCGCCCTTGGCGGTCAGCCTCCCTTCAGTTATGTCATTTTCCAGACCTTTGTATACCACAGTTTTCTGTTTGCATGGGGATTCCTGAATCTCGCCTTCGGCTCTGTCAGGCTTGAATTCAAGAAAATCTGGAAGGAATTTATTGCAATACTGCTTATTCTCGTATGGGCTGCCTTCGGCAACACCGTATATGATGCAGGTTACAACTGGTTTTTCATCGAGGAAAGTATCTTCCCCTTCCTTTCAGATGAAATCATGCCCTTTATGGTGGTCTTCTGCGTATTCGGTACCTGCTTTGTTGTTTACTGCATCTATTATGCAGTATGTGCTGTTATCAGAAAAAACAGCGAGAAAAAGAAGGCGCTCTGCGAGGAAAATCAATAATATCCCACTGATGCCCCGTTTATCTGCAGGGCATCAGTTTTTTGTAGAAATGTTCATATGTATGGTGTATAATGGTAAAAAATGCGTTGAGGTATATATAATGGCAAAAATCGTATACAGCAGGGAGATTATTTTAAACCACAGTATTGATGAACTGCGCCTGCTGCTTGTGAAAAAGATTAAAAACGAAAACCGTAAGCATACGATATCGCCAACAGGCGCAATCGGCAGGATATCAGGCAAAAAAATTCTTTTTTACTATAGACACAAAAAACTTGAGGACGAGGATATTTCTCTTATTCCGGGAAACCTGCCGGATCTTACTGTTCATCACAAGTATGCAAAATCCATTCTTACTCCTGTTGACGGTACATCCACAAAAATCACCACAGATTTCATTGACGACTCTTTATTGTTCATAAGGCTTTCATGGCTGATTTTCTTTCCACTGTTTGTGCTCCTTTCTGCCTTTATATCCTTTTCCATTGCAGGCAACGAGATTTCATATACAGCCGCAGGTATTATCTTTGTCTTTTTCTCTGTATTATGGCTTTTTATCACCGTGTGTTTCACAAAAAATGTCAAAAGCGAAAGTGATGATACTTTTCCTTTACTCGAAAATGAAATCATATGCATTTTAGACACATTGTAAAAAGGCAGGTGTGGCAAAATGAAAATTACAGAAATTGAAAATAAAATTATATCGGGAGATTGTTCTCAGGAAACAATGGAGCTGTTTAAGACTGCGTTGAAACGAGTCCCGAAAAGTAACAGATGTCAGCACTGCTATACTACTGCGGTTTCTATGAAGCCTCGGTACTACATTCAGGCTGTTGAGCTGATACAGTATGGGCTTGATTCGGATTGCACTGATTGGCTTGATGTAATGCGTTCCTATCACAACATGGCTATTCTCCATGAGCAGAACTGTTATTATGACTGTGCTCTTGATGCCTACAATCAGGCTCTGCTTTCTGTTGAATCCGCTCAGAGAGAGCACTATGAGGCAGAATATTATGCTCATATGATGCGCATGGAAATGCATATCAGCCGTTTTAAGTATACCGAAAATCTGCACAAGTATTATGACAGGGCTATTTTTTCAGATGAATTCTGTCAGTCTTTTCAGAAATTTGCCTTTTACAAGGCGGTTGCAGAAATCATTATTGCTTTAAAGAACAGTGATTTTTCCGCTGCAGAAAATGCTTTTCTTACTGCAAACAGAATACTCCGACCTGATAACACAGGCTCTCTGACACAGCTGCTGCGAAGAAATAAGTATAAAGATTCTGCCGGTGCAACAAAGGAATCACTGAGCTATCTTAAAAAGGCCGCTTTTTCAATAAGCAGGAGGAATATTGATGCTTGATTATATTATCAGAGAATGTGCACTTTCCGATGCACAGGCTTTATCACGGCTGAATCGTGATGAGCTTGGATATGATTACAGTCCTGAGCTGACAAGCGAAAAGCTCAACCTGCTTCTCAGTTCAGCTTCTGATAAATTATTTGTTTCCGAAACTGATAATACTGTCATCGGTTATATCCACGCCAATGACTATGACCTTCTTTATGCGCCTCACATGAAGAATATCATGGGCATTGCGGTGTCTTCATCCTATCGAAAGCATGGAATCGGACGTGCTCTTCTGCAGAAAGTTGAAGAATGGGCTATTAGCACAGGTGCTGAAAGTGTTCGTCTTGTATCAGGCTCTGAACGCAAGGATGCTCATGAATTTTATAAAAAATGCGGATATGCGCAAAACAAGGAACAGCTTAATTTCAGAAAACCGCTGAAATAATCATTGCCCCGACGCAATGCATCGGGGCAATAAGAAAACTTAGTAGTTGTTCTTCTTGTTCTGCTCGTTCTTGCTGTTCTGCTCGTTCTTATTCTGATTGTTATTCTGGCTGTTGTTCTGCTGATTCTGGTTGTTCTTCTGATTGGACATGAAGGACACCCCCTTTCAGTGCTATTATTACACCTTTCAATTTAAAATATGCAAGGAAACGTGGTTTTTGATATGAATCTGCCTGAAGCATTTCTTGACAGAATGCGTGAACTCCTCGGTGATGAATTTGAAGCTTTTTCTGCTCAGTATGAAAAGCCTCATTCAAGGGGTCTTCGCATAAACACACTGAAAATGGATATTGATGAGTACAAATCCATCGGATTTGATCTTGAAAAAGTTCCTTTTGCCTCTGAGGGGTTCAGAATCCTTTCAGGTGAAAAGAGCGGTGCTTCTCCCTTCCATCACGCAGGCGCATTCTATTCTCAGGAGCCCAGCGCCATGAGCGCCGTTACCGCTCTTGACCCTCAGGAAGGGGAATATATTCTCGATATGTGTGCCGCTCCCGGCGGCAAATCAACCCAGATTGCCTCTCGTCTCGGCGGAAAAGGCTGTCTTTGGAGCAATGAATATGTCCGCTCTAGAGCCAACATATTGATTTCCAATATTGAAAGGTGCGGCATAAGAAATGCCATCGTCACTTCCATGCGTCCCGATGCGCTGGCTGCAAAAACCGGTGCTGTTTTTGACCGTGTTCTTGTGGATGCTCCCTGCTCAGGTGAGGGAATGTTCAGACGTGAAGAAAATGCAATCCGTGACTGGTCTCCCGAAAATGTGGCAGCCTGCGCTGTAAGGCAGGCAGAAATTCTTGATTCTGCTGCGCAATGTCTGAAAGACGGCGGTGTGCTCGTATATTCCACCTGCACCTTTGCTCCTGAGGAAAACGAAAAGAATATAGTCGCTTTTCTTGACCGTCACCCCGAATTTTCCCTTGAGGAAATTCCTGTTTCATTCGGCAGGTCGGGCATTGCACTGAGTGATATATATGATCTTTCCCTTACACGAAGGATTTATCCTCAGGATGGCGGCGAAGGACATTTTGTCGCACGACTTCGCAAAAAAGGCGAACTGACGGAAAACAGTGCATCCTTTTTGAACATAAAGGAAACACCTCAGATAAAAATGCTTCGTGAACTTTACAAAAGCTGTTTTTCAGATACTCCTGCAGGTACATTTGCCGTATACGGCAATAACGGCTACCTTCTCCCTGAGAGTATGCCTGATGTTGCTCTGGACGGTGTTATCCGTGCAGGTATTCCCGTAGGCGAAATAAAGAACAACCGAATTGAGCCTGCCCACGGACTGTTTATGGCTTCAAAGCCCGAGAACTGCCTGAGATATATTGATCTTGCGCCTGACAGCGCCGAGCTTTCGGCATTTCTTCATGGCGAGGAAATTGCCTGCGACGGCGAAAATGGATTCACCGCTGTCTGCTGCAGCGGTATAGTCACGGGCTTCGGCAAGGTCAGCGGAGGAAGACTGAAAAACAGATATCCCAAAGGATTGCGTACATTGAGATAAATAAAAAGCCGCTCATTACGAGCGGCTTTTTATTTATGATCTTGTTTTGAGGTTTGGCTGGATAATGCTGATTGCAGAAGCTGAAAGAGAAGTCTGCGAAAGAACTGCGTCTGTTATTACAGACACTTCAGAGGACGTAAGCTCTTCCGGATCAGAAACAATTACGCTTACTCTGTTTTCACCGACAATAGCTATGCAATCTTCAAAGCCTTTTGCTCTAACAAGGGTTTCTATTGCATTTTCATCCTGAATCTGTTCTGCGATTTCTGCGCTCTTGTTCACCGCTGCGGTTTTGTCTGCACCGCTCTTTCCTGCGTCGTTGATAATCTCTTCAAGGAGCGCTAAGGAATCTTCTCTTGCATTTTCACGCTGCATATATGCCATCTCAAAATAGTCTTCTTCTGCCGAGGTCTGCACTGTATCTGTATCCGAGGCGGACTGTGTGCCCTGGGCTGAAACCAGAAGCGCTTCACCCAGCATGGACTCATCGGATATGGGCTGGCCTGACTGTATATAGTCCTCGCTCGGCGCAAACTGCCAGTTAAGATAAACTGCTGCACCCAGTGCTACAACAAGTCCTGCAATAATTAATCCTCTTTTTCTGTTTTTCAACATTTCTGTTTTCCTCCTGTCAATCTGTTAGTTTTGTTACATATACTCGCCTTGAGGTTATCCCCAGTGCGGTTGTTACTGCTTCTGTGATTCTCTCCCTTACCTTTTCATTGTCGGCTCCGTCGCACACAACCACTACGCCTCCAACAGACGGAAGTTTCATTGTACGCACAAGGGCTTCTCTTCCCTTTTCCCCGTCTACGATTATCACCGATTCCTCGCTGTCGCTTTTTGTATCAGTGCTGGTACTGCCGTCAGTGTCATGGTTTTCAGATGAATCACTGTTCTGCTTTGAGTCGCTTGCAAATATGTACTCCTCGCTGTTTTCCAGTGTTACAAGAACTTTTACCCTTCCTGCTCCTTCTATGGAGCCTACAATATCGCAAAGGCGGTTTTCTATGGACGAGGCATAAGCATCGCAGTCAAAGCCCTGCATCACCTCTGATTTTTCTTCCTTTGTGCAGGATGTTCCCATTTCCGAAAGAAGAATAAGGACAAGGATTATAATTCCCAGCACAGTTACAAGCTTTGCACGGTTTTCCTTTTTTAAAAGTTCGGAAAGCTTTTCCTTTATTCCTTCCATCAATCCGCCTCCGTTATGAACGTTACATTAACCCCTGTTTTGGAAAACACCGCACTCTCAAGCTGTGAATGGTTTTTATAATCCTCTTCGGACAATGTTACTTCCGCCTGAGATATTGATATGCTGCCGTCTGAGAGAATATCCATATATATCATGATATTTTCTGCTTCTGTATTTTCCGACAGCAATGCATTTTCTATCTGTCCCCTTATAACGCTGCTTAGCATATCGCTTGTAAATTCTGTCACTGCTTCTTCCACCTTCCTGTTTTCTTCAATTACCGCTTCTGTTATTTCCGGTGCTTTTATCTGCTTTACAGCACGGCTTACAGGAGAAACAAGAGAGCAGACAAGAAAAGCACCCACTGCAAGTTTTATGAGCCTGTCAAACGACGCTGAAGGTGTCAGCATCTTTATGCTTCCGCAGAGGATACAGCACACGCATATACATATTGCAGCTTCTTTTACTTCTTCCATTTAACCTCCCGCCTTTCCTGTAACTGTTACCGCTGCCGCAGATACGGTCAGCAGAATCATGAATAATATGCACACTGAAATCAGCATTCCGACAGATGTTGCCAGAGATCGGAGAAGCTTTGAAATTGCACCTGCAGAAAACAAATCTGCAGCACCTGAGCAAAGTTCAAGCATCAGTTTCCAGAGAATTCCTCTGATAATAACCGGCAAAAAAACATAGGCACAGGCTATTATTCCAAATGCTCCCACTGAGGTTTTCAGAAGTGCAATACAGCTTTTCACAGATGCAAGAGCTTCGCCTACCGCACCGCCTATTACCGGCACCGAACCCGAAACTACAAATTTTACTGCTTTTCCTGCTACTGTATCCGCTGCCGCTGTTACCATTCCCGATATGGTCAGGGCTGCTACAAGCACTGTTGCAAGAATTCCCAGCAGCCATTTAATGCATTTTTCCGCAAAGGTAACAACAGAGTCGATATTAAGGTCTGGAGTGGCAGATGTTACGGCGGATACAGCTGTGAGAATACGTATGAAGGGAACTACTGTACCGCAGAGTATTCCCGATGCTATTTCAGAAACAGTGAGTATGGCTGCGGCGCTTCCCGAGGCTGTAACTGTCTGCCCCGAAGCAGCAAGAACTGCTGCAAAAACGGGAATGAATCCCCTTTCAAAGTTGTTTGCTCCCTTTATTGTATTTATCACATCATTGAAATATGCAAGCAGCGGTGTGAGCACTGTAAATGCCGCAAATACAGACACCGCAGTGTATGCCGTCTGTGTTGTTCTTCCGTCGGCAAGGGAATCCCTTAAACCTCCCAGAAGTGCTGTAAGCAGAATTGCGGCTATGACTGCAGTTCCGATTTTCAGCGGCTGTCGGCTCTCTTCTGCAGTTATTTCCATAACGGAAGAAAGCATCTGAGAAATATCCATATCCGTCATATATTCCTCGGATGCCGACGGTATCCCTGCATTTTCAAGATTTTCCACCGTTTCATCTGGAAGATAATCTGTCAGCCCTGCTGCTCCGCTTTCTTCAAAAAGTTCTTCGTAGCTTTCCTGCTCCGCTGCTGACACGTTGAGTGCACTGAAGGCAGAAAGAGCAGAAAGTAAAAATATCAAAATCAGTTTTTTCATCCGTTTATTATTCCTATGGCTGTTTCGAGAAGTGATCTGAGCAGTGGAAAAACCACTATCAGCACTGCGATTTTTCCTGTTGTTTCAACCTTTACCGCAAGAGATGCACATGATGCATCACGGCAGGTGTCTGCTGCTGTCTGGGCAATGAAACATATACCTACAGATTTAAGCACAATTTTAAACCCTTCATTTACTGCATAGTCTGAAGAAAGGCTGTTTATCTCTTCTACTATGGGTGCAATCCATTCGAGGCACACCGCTCCGGCAGCACAGCCGCCGAGTATGAGAAGCACTGTCCCGAATTCCGGACGCACCTGCCTTACTGTAACAACAACAAGGCATATAACAACCATCAGGCCTGCTGCCGCTGCTGCGCTCATAGTCCGAACACCGACTTTACGGTGTCAAACAGTGTGCTTATTTCCTTTACAATTATTGTAAGCACAACAATTATGCCTGCTATGGTTGTCATTGTCGCCTGCTCTTCCCTGCCTGCCCGTATGAGCACCTGATTGAGCACCGCCACAATTATTCCCACTGCAGCAATTTTGAATATAAGATCGATATCCATAAAATACTTCCTTTTATATTATAAGTATCACCAGGGCAAGTCCTGCCAGCATCGAGCAGGAAAACAACATTCTTCCCTTTTCTGAAAGCTCTTTTCTTGCATTTTCTGAATGGATTGTCAGCAGGTCAGAAACATTTTTGAGCAAGAGCTTTTCTCCTTCTGTATCTGTACTGCCAAGGGATTCAAGCATGAGAACCGTGTGTTTTTCTTCTTCCCCGAGTCCGTTGCGGTTTGCCCATTTCAGCGCACTTTCTCTCCATGCCGCCGAAAATCCTGATGAGAATTCTGCGCTGACATCGGAAAGCAATTCCCCGCAGTGTTTATCCGTGCCGTACTTTTTTATAAGTTCGTTCAGAGGCGGTGACCTGAAGGATATTTCGCTGTGTATCTTTCTGCAGATGCTGTTCAGAGCTTCAAGCGATTCGCTCCTGCGTTTTATATCCCAGCGAAAGCCGTTTCCTATCAGTGCAGATGCGAGAATGATCAGTATGCATAATACAGGTTTCATTTTTTATATCCTCCGTTTTTATAACCTTTTCTATTTTCATTGGCTTTTGCGAAAGCATGGCTATATAGTCAAAGGCTCCTGTTTTGAGAAGGGTACGTGATGTATGTCCCGCAAGGATATCTTTTTCGTTTCCTGCGTGAATGCTTGCAATCAGCTTTGCACCTGTATTCATACATTCCGATACAGCTTCTGCCTCCTTTTGTGTTCCTATTTCATCGCAGATGATTATTTCGGGCGACATACTTCTCAATGCAAGGCTTATCGCCTCGCCCTTGGGATAACCGCTGAGAATATCGCAGGAGCGAAGACATTCATATTGCGTTACTCCGTTTCTCACTGCCGCAAGCTCTCCCCGCTCGTCAATAAGGGAAACAGCATACCTTCTGCCAGTAAATCCCATCGACAGCATTGATGCCATATCCCGAAGAAGGGTTGTCTTACCGCTCATTGGAGCTCCTGCAATAAGAATTCCGCTCGGAGCGCTGAAATCAATACGATCAAAAAGCGGTACGCTGCAATGGGGATAATGCCGTGCTATTCGAAGATTGATTGCCGATATGTCACGAAGCATTGTGACTTGTCCGCCGCTTACTACCGCTGTGCCGCAGATTCCTGCACGGTGTCCTCCGGTTACAGTTACATAGCCCTTTGCTATACTGTTCTGATGGGCATATACAGAGTAGCCGCAGATACTTTCAAAGGCTTCTGAAATATCTTCTGAAGTCGTTTTAGGAAGGTGTTCGAGAGTTCTTATTTCTCCATTTATTCTTATATTTATTTTGTTTTCCGCACGAAGACGTATTTCCTGGGTCTGTAATTTCGTCCGCTCGTCAAGACTTTGCAGCATATTACGTATACCCGGAGAAAGAGAGTGTACCGCCTGGTCAAACGGGATTGTATTCATATACATTCACCTCATGGGTAATGTATATGGACGGGTTTTCTCAGATATGACATAAAAATAACACCCACGGAAAAACCGTGGGTGTGTGGGATTATTTTATGTTGAGGGCTCTGCCCTCAAGCTCCTGTTCAAAGGCTCTGCCTTTGGAATCAGCAAGCTTTTGAAAAAGCTTGACCAAAACTTTTATCACTATATAAAGGATATCTGGTCGGATTCGGGTAGTCCAGCAAGAGCTCCTGCTGCATCAAGAGCGGCTATAACCGCCTTTGTTACGCCTGAGCGTTTCTGCATATCATCACGAGTTGAAAACATGGCTTCGTTTCTTGCTTCTTCAAGCTGCTTTGCTGCATTGAGTCCGACACCTTCAAGGACGGAGAATGGAAGTCTTATGCCATCTTCCTCAACAAGGAATTTATACGATGAGCTCTTTTCAAGGTCGATATTCAGGAATTTTACACCTCTTGCCAATGCTTCATTTATTATCTGAAGCACTGCGTAGGTCTTGTTTTCCTTATCACTTGCGCCTTTGCCCTTTGCAACTATCTCCTTCATTCTGTTTCTGACGGCAGTTCTGCCTGCGGCGGCGGATTCTGCATCAAAGTCATCGGGACGTGCGGTGAAGTAAGCTGCATAATAGGCTTCCTTCATATGAACCTTGTACCAGCCCAGACGAAGGGTTGCTATCATATAAGCTGCAGCGTGAGCCTTGGGGAACATATACTTGATTTTGAAGCAGGAATCAATGTACCAGTCAGGAACATTGTTGTCCTTCATTATCTGTACCATTTCATCGGTCAGAAGCTTCTTTGCGTTGCCCTTACGGACTATCTCCATTATCTTGAATGCAAGTCCCTTTTCAACGCCCTTCTGGATAAGATAGACCATGATGTTGTCTCGTGTTCCGATAACTTCGGAAATAGTGCATATTCCCTGGTCGATAAGATCCTTTGCGTTGCCGAGGTAAACATCGGTACCGTGAGAAAGACCTGAAACCTGCAGAAGATCGGCAAAGGTCTTGGGCTGGGTATCAACAAGCATCTGACGAACAAAGGATGTTCCGACTTCGGGCAGGGAGAATGTACCTGTGAGGGAATCTATGTCCTCAGGTGTTACACCCAGTGCCTCAGTTGATGTGAACAGACTCATTACCTCAGGGTCACTCATTGTAACATCCATAACGGGGATTCCTGTGTATTCCTCGAGATAGTGGTAAATGGTCGGATTATCGTGTCCGAGTATATCAAGCTTGAGAATGGTATCGTGTATTGAGTGGAAGTCAAAGTGGGTTGTGACTATGTCAACATCCACCTTGTCCGCCGGGTGAGCTATGGGACAGAAGTCGTACACTTCGTATTCTCTGGGAACAACAACCATGCCGCCCGGGTGCTGGCTGGTGGTGCGCTTTATACCCGTACAGCCGTTTTTCAGACGCTCAATTTCTGCCGCAGGAAGGGTAAGGCCTCTTTCCTCTGCATATTTGAGAACATAGCCGTATGCAGTCTTTTCTGCAACAGTGCCGATTGTACCTGCCTTGAAAACGTTCTCTGCACCAAATATTTCTTCAGTGTATTTATGTGCGCAGGACTGGTATTCACCTGAGAAATTAAGGTCGATATCCGGCTGTTTGTCGCCATAGAATCCAAGGAAGGTTTCAAAGGGAATTTCGTGTCCGTCACGTCTGCATTCCTCACCGCAGAGAGGACAGTTCTTTGGAGGCAGGTCAAAGCCCGAGCCTACGTTGGGGTCTTCTATAAAGAACTGGCTCCACTGGCACTTGGGGCACACATAGTGGGGTGCAAGAGGGTTAACCTCGGATATACCTGCCATAGTCGCAACAAAGGATGAACCGACGGAGCCTCGTGAGCCTACAAGGTAGCCGTGAGCTTCGGAGTCGGCAACAAGCATCTGTGCTGTCATGTACATGACAGAGAAGCCGTTGTTTATGATAGAATCAAGCTCACGCTCAAGACGCTCGTGAACATATTCAGGCAAAGGATCACCGTATATCTCCTTTGCTCTGTTGCGGCTGATTGAACGCAGGTTTTCGTCAGAGCCCTCGATTCGGGGAGGATATACTCCGGGCGGTATGGGGGATATTTCTTCTACCATATCGGCTATGAGATTGGTGTTTGTGACAACCACCTCATAAGCCTTGTCCTTGCCGAGGTATTCAAACTCAGCAAGCATTTCTTCCGTAGTACGAAGGTACAGAGGTGCCTGCTGGTCACCATCCTCAAAGCTTGCCATGAGCACCCTTCGGAAGGCTTCATCCTCGGGATCGAGGAAATGGACATCGCAGGTTGCTACAACGGGCTTGTCAAGCTCCTCACCCAGCTTGCAGATGGTTCGGTTATATTCTTCAAGTGTTGCTACATCGGGAACTTCACCGTTGCGCACCATGAACATATTATTGCCTGTGGGCTGGATTTCGAGATAGTCATAGAATGATGCAATCTCTACAAGACGTTCATGGGATGCACCAAGTGCGACTGCCTTATAAAGCTCGCCTGCCTCACAGGCAGAGCCGATTATAAGACCCTCACGGTGCTTTTCTATCATACTGCGCCTTGTTCTCGGACGCTTGTAGAAATCCTGGATATTCGCTCTTGAAATAAGCTTATAGAGATTTTTAAGACCTATCTTGTTCTTTACAAGAATTATCTGATGGTGAGAATCAAAGGTCTTTATGGGTCTGTCGGTAATTGCTGTATTAAGCTGGGATATTTCGGTAACGTTGTAGTCGTCACGCATTCTGCGCAGCTCTTCGACAAGGATATGAGCCAGGGCAACGGCATCATCAACCGCACGGTGATGATTGAAAGAAGGAAGCTTGAGATAGGATGTTACCGTATCAAGCTTGTGATTCTTCATATCAGGGAACATGGCACGGCTGAGTGCAAGAGTGTCAAGGCTGGTGAAATCACATTCATAGCTGCATCTCTTGCAGGCTGCTGTCAGAAAGCTCATATCAAATGAGGCATTATGAGCAGAAAGAATCTTTGTATCTCCGCAGAATTCAAGGAATTTTGCAACAGCTTCCGCTTCCTTGGGTGCGTTTGCAACCATTTCATCAGATATTCCCGTTATATCCGTTATCTTGGAAGGAATATGCTGCTCGGGATTTACAAAGGTGCCGAATTTATCGACTATATCAAGACCTCGCAGACGCACTGCACCGATTTCTGTTATGCGGCAGTTATTTGCGTTGAGTCCCGTTGTTTCAAGGTCAAAGGCAATAATATCCCCTTCGATCGGGCTGTTTGCCTTGCCGACTACTACACGTACACTGTCATCTACAAAGTAGTCCTCTACGCCGTAGATAATTTTTATCGGTGTACCGCCTTTTTTCAGCTTGTTGGCGGTATTCATGGCTTCCGGAAATGCCTGCGCAACGCCGTGGTCAGTAATCGCTATGGCTGTATGTCCCCACTTCGCTGCTCGCTCAATGAGCTTTGATGCAGGAGTTACGGCATCAAGAGCTGACATATTTGTGTGCATATGCAGCTCAACTCGCTTGCCTTCGCAGTTATCCATGCGCTGGCGCTCATTTGCAAGAGCAATGCAGCTTGCCATAAGGCAATAGCTCTTATCATAGCTGTCGTAGGCATATTCGCCCTGAACAATTACAACTGCTCCGTCCTTTAAATCCTCTGCTTTTTCCATGTCCTTCTCTTTCATGAAGAGTTTGACAGTATTGGAGGATGTAAGGTCTGTAATGTTGAATTTTACTATGTAGCTTTTGCCTGATTTAGTAAGCTTTGATTCAAAGCCGAAAACTCTACCCCATACTGTTGCTCTGTGCTGCATGGGGTCAAGCTTTACAAGCTCTATTGCGGGCAATGCTTCCACCTTGCCGTAGATAAGTACGGGGCTGCTGATTTTATCGGGCAGACCGTTGAGAAGATTTTCAACCGGCAGCGGTGCATATCTTGTTTTTCTCTGAGGCACAGTACGCTCTGCCGGTCTTGCCGCAGGTGCACTTGCAGGTTTTGATGCTGCAGGCTCATTCTCCCACGGAGGTGTTATGTTAACATCCGGTTCAATCTTCGGTATCTGTGCATCCTTATCGTATGCAAGGCTGAGCACAACGGGAAGTCCGAAATATTCGATAACCGCATTTTCAAACTTTTCGTTGAACTTCTTTGCCTTGAGCAGCATAAGGCTGTCTGTTTTAAGGACTGCGGATACCACCTTGCTGCTTTCATCGTAATTCCACGAGCACTTGTAAAAAGCTCCGTTAACTGTGGAAACTGTCTTTTTCAGCTCTCCGATAAGACTGTCAAGGACATTTTCCGAGAAGCTTTCCGGTGTGAATTTTGGTATTATGTTAACTTCATCAAGGAGATAGCAGCCTTTGATAACGGCCTCTGCCTTATGAAATTTTTCAAAGTCTATAAATTTGTCTGCACTGACACGTACTGTCAGTGACCTGAAATTGTTGCGTGGCAGAATTTCATTAATTTTCAGGTCGGCTATTGCCGACACATATTCGTTCACCGCACATTCTGAAAAAAGCTGACCGAGTGTCTGTTTCATAAGTTCCTTTCCTACAATTTGTCTATTTCCTCAAGAAGGGCAGAAAGTGCCTGCTCTTCACTTACCTTTTTGATTACTTCGCCTTTTTTGAATATAACAGCGCAGCCGTCGCCGCCTGCAAGTCCGATATCGGCCTCTCGGGCTTCTCCGGGTCCGTTTACAACGCAGCCCATGACCGCTACTTTAATATTCTTCTCGACTCCTCTGAGGGCTTCCTCCACTTTGTTTGCAAGTCCTACAAGATCGATTCTTGTTCTTCCGCAGGTAGGACAGGAAACAAACTGAACTCCCTCTCTGCGAAGTCCCAGTGCTGAAAGAATATCCTTTGCAGCATAGATTTCTTCTACCGGGTCTGCTGTGAGTGATACCCTCATGGTGTCTCCGATGCCTTCGGAAAGCAATGCACCGATACCTACGGAGGATTTGATGATTCCCATGCGTGTGGTGCCTGCTTCGGTTACACCGAGGTGGAGAGGATAACTGCATTTTTCGCTCATGAGGCGGTATGTGTCTATTGTGGTCTGCACGTCGGAAGACTTGAGGGACACAACTATATCATGGAAGTCGTATTTTTCAAGAAGTCCAACATGGTAAAGGGCACTTTCACAGAGAGCTTCTGCTGTAGGTGAGCCGTACTTCGCAAGTATGCTCTTTTCAACAGAGCCGCTGTTTACACCGATTCTGATGGGTACATTGTTTGCCTTGCACTTGTCGACTACCTGTTTTACTCTATCCTCATCACCGATATTGCCGGGGTTTATCCTCACCTTGTCAACACCTGCGTCAACGCATGCAAGTGCAAGACGGTAATCGAAATGGATGTCTGCAACCACGGGTATAGTCAGTGCGTTTTTCAAAGCTGTGATAAGCTTTACAGCTTCTTTGTCGGGCACTGCTGCACGTACTATTTCACAGCCTGCCTTTTCAAGAGCTACTGCCTGAGCTACACTTCCCTCTATGTCGTACGACGGTGTGTTTAACATGGACTGAATAAGTACAGGCAAACCGCCTCCGATTTGCCTGTTGCCGATACTTATTCTGTCAGTGATTTTTCTCTGCATTAAAATCAATCCTTATCCTGAACAGCCAATAAGCTTTACTATATCATTGAATGTTACGAAAATCATAAGTGCAAAGAGGAGCATAAGTCCTACAAAATGTATGACTGCCTCGTACTTTGCGGGTATGGGTCTGCGAATGATCATCTGGATGAGTATAAAGAACAGTCTGCCGCCGTCAAGGGCAGGTACGGGCAGGAGATTGAACAGTCCCAGATTGACAGTGATAAGTGCCATTACTCTGAGGATACTGATAAAGGCAGAAAGGAAGTTTTCTCCTGCGGTCTGTTCTTCGCTCATGGAGCCTTCGGCCACCTGACCGATTGTGTCAACGATGCCTACGGGTCCTGACATATCAGTCATCTTGAACTCGCCTGTGACAAGCTTCCAGAGGCTGACATATACAACTCTGCACATGGACACTGTTTCTGAGCCTGTAGATGTAATTACATTTCCAAAATTCTTTTCCTCACCCACAATTATGAAATCCTGGGCAGGATATTCGTCTTTTCTCAGTGTTCCGTCTGTATACTCTATATCAGATTCACTGATATTAAGGCTTTGTGCAAGCTGTGCCGGGAAATCTGTCTGAGACAGCACGGGGCTTACTCTCTGGGTTGTGTTCAGCTGGACATCTATATCCATTTTCTTGCCGTCACGGATTACGGTAAAGGTCATATTGCTGCTGTTTGCAAATGCCATACCGTAAGAAATATCGGAAGAACAGAGAACTCTGTAGCCGTTTACTGCGTAGATTTCGTCACCCTTCTGAAGTCCGCTTGCTTCAGCTGCGGAATAACCGGTTTCAGGGAATCCCCAGATTTCCTTTGTGCCTATGAGATTGGAATCACCGGGAACATTTACCGCCTGAACGATAAGCATGAAAATAAGTCCGAGAATGATATTGAAAATACCGCCTGCAGCTACAATTATGAACTTCTGCCAGGGCTTTTTGTTGCAGAATGCACGGTCATCGCTGCTTTCCTCATCCTCACCTTCCATGGCGCAGAAACCTCCTATGGGAAGAAGTCTGAAGGTATAGAGCGTTTCCTTTCCCTGCTTTTTGAAAAGCTTCGGTCCCATGCCTATTGCAAATTCGTTGACTTTGACACCGAACATCTTGGCGGTGATAAAGTGACCGAATTCATGAACAAGCACAACCAGAAGGAACAAAAAAACAGCTCCTATGATAATAAGTGCAGTGGTCAAGAGTTCTTCATCTCCTTATTTTGCGGCGTATACGTATTCCTTTGCCGCCTTATCTGTTTCAAGTATATCCGAAAGGGTATATTCACCGGGTCTGTACAGTGAAAGTGCGCCTTCAACCAGCTCACCTATCTGCAGAAATCCGATTTCTCCCTTCAGGAAAAGCTCTACAGCTGCCTCGTTTGCACCATTTGCCGCTGCGCAGGCAGTGCCGCCCAGCGAGAAGGCTTTCCTGCAGGCTGCAAGGCAGTTGAATGTATCCATATCGGGTTCGTAGAATGTCATCTTTCCAAGCTTGAACAGGTCAAGCTCGCCTGCAGGCGACGGATATCTTTCAGGATATGTCAGTGCGTACTGAATGGGGATTGTCATATCCGGAAGTCCGAGCTGTGCAATGACACTGTTATCTTCAAACTCAACTGCAGAATGAATTATGCTCTCTCTGTGAACAACAACCTCAATTTTTTCAAGAGGCACATCAAAAAGCCATGCTGCTTCAATAACCTCAAGGCCCTTGTTCATGAGTGTAGCAGAGTCGATGGTTATTTTTGAGCCCATGCTCCAGTTGGGGTGCTTCAAAGCTTCCTTTGCGGTCATCTCTGCAAGCTCTTCCTTCTTTTTGCCGAAGAAAGGTCCGCCTGAAGCGGTGAGGAGTATCTTCTTTATTCCGCTGTTTGTTGGTTTGCCCTGCAGACACTGGAATATTGCAGAATGCTCACTGTCAACGGGAAGTATGTCGATGCCGTTTTTCTTCGCTGCATCCATGACAAGGCTTCCGCCTGCCACAAGGGTTTCCTTATTTGCAAGTGCAAGCTTCTTTCCGCTTTCTATGGCTGCAAGGGTAGGACGAAGGCCTACCATACCCACAACGGAGTTGAGCACAACATCAGCACTTTCAAGGCTTGCTGCCTCGATAAGTCCGTCCATTCCTGCAAGCACCTTTGTGTTTGTGTCTGCTACGGAAATTTTCAGCGATGCAGCAGCTTCTTCATTTACAGCTACTGCAATCTCGGGTCTGAATTTTCTTATCTGCTCCTCAAGGAGCTTTACGCTGCTGTTTGCAGCTACGGCAACTACGGGTATTGAAAGCTGCTCCGCTACACGGAGTGCCTGAGTTCCTATTGAACCCGTTGAGCCGAGGAGGGATAATTTTTCTCTGGTCTTTATCATTATGCAGCCACCAGTACGGGAAGATATCCTGAAAGTACACAGACAAAGGGTGCCACGAACATGAAGCTGTCAAAACGGTCAAGAACACCGCCGTGTCCGGGCATGATGTTGCCGTAGTCCTTTACTCCGTAAGTTCTTTTTACTACAGAGAAGGAAAGATCGCCTATCATGGATATTATGCTGCAAATGGAAGTCAATATGATAAGATTTGTGGTCTTTACGGTGTGTCCGTCAATTATGCCAAGCACAGATGTGCAGAGATATGCGATTGCCCATGTGAGTGCAACACAGACAAGAACGCCGCCGATTGCACCTTCGATGGTCTTTTTCGGGCTGATTCTGGGAGAAAGCTTGTGCTTTCCGAAAAGGGTACCTGCAAAATATGCACCTGTATCGGTAAGCCATGAGCAGAGAAGGCAGAAAACCAGCATGGATATTCCGTAGGAGTTTGTAACTGCTCCGTTATCCTTGTAATACATGGTGATTGCACTGAATACAGCGAAGGTTATGACCATTGTCATCATCACTGACATTGCAATCTGTGAAACGGGGATCTTTTCATATTTACCCAGAGCACAGAGGAACATCACAGTAATATATGCCAGAGTTGCGATTACGATTACAGAGATCTTATCCTGAGTAAGGAATGTAAGCTCAACCACAACTGCGTAGACAAAGCAGGGAATTGAGATAACTGCGTTTTTAAGTGTGCCCACTGCATTGAGTCCTTCATAAACTGCCAGAAGAGCGATTGCTGCAAGTGCGTAGCAGAGCACTCTGCCGTCGAGCATCAGTGCGGCTGCAACAACGCCTGCCAATATGATAATACCGACTATTGCGGATATTATTCTGACTTTCATTTAAACTCCTCCAAATCGTGTTTTTCTTCCCGAGAAAATATTTATGGCTTCTTCCAGATCCTTTTTTGAAAAGTCAGGCCACAGAATTTCATCGAAAAAGACGAATTCAGAATATGCCGACTGCCAAAGCAGGAAATTTGAGATTCTGTATTCACCGCTGGGTCTTATGATAAGATCAGGGTCAGGCTGTGATGCTGTGTACATTCTGTCGGAAATCATCTGCTCGGTTATCTCTTCCGGACTGATGCCTTCTTCCGCAATCTGCTTCACGGCATTTACAATCTCTGCCCTGCCGCCGTAATTGATGGCAAGATTCAGTACAAGACCGGTTTTATCTGCAGACAGATCCTCAGCCTCCGCCATAAGCTCCTGAAGTTTCGGGTGGAGCATACTTCTGTCGCCTATGAAACGGGTCTTTATGTTTTCCTCACGAAAATCCCTCAGAGATTCCACAAGGTAATCATAAAGCAGCTTCATCAGGGCATCCACCTCTTCCTTCGGACGATTCCAGTTCTCGGTGGAAAATGCATATACCGTAAGGTATTTTATGCCGATTTCATTGCAATACCTTGTTATGGTTCTGAAATTGTTGGCACCCTCACGGTGTCCTGCCATGCGGGGAAGTCCTCTTTTCTGTGCCCATCGACCGTTTCCGTCCATGATTATCCCGATGTGCTCGGGCAGATGGCGTTCGATCTCAGTTTTTTTGTTTTTGCGTCTGAACAAATCCATTCTCCTTCCCCTTTAACGTAATACCGTGGGCATTCTGCCCACGGTAAACATATACAATCTGATCAGATCTCCATGATCTCCTTTTCCTTGTCTGCTGCAAGCTCGTCAATCTTCTTGATGAACTTGTCGGTGAGATCCTGGGTCTTTTTCTCTGCGTTCTTAAGGTCATCCTCAGTAATTGCGGATTCCTTCTTCATTGCCTTGAGCTTGTCGATTGCATCACGGCGGATGGAACGGATTGCAACCTTGCTGTCTTCACCCATCTTCTTGATATCCTTTGCAAGGTCACGGCGGCGCTCCTCAGTGAGAGGAGGGAATGTAAGTCTGATAACACGGCCGTCGTTCTGGGGATTGATGCCGATGTCGGATGCGTTGATTGCCTTCTCGATACCGCGGAGTGCAGATGCATCGTAGGGCTGGATGCAGAGAACTCTTGCTTCTGCAACGCTGATGGATGCAAGCTGGTTGACAGGAGTTTCTGCACCGTAATACTCAACGGTGATTCTGTCAAGTACGCTGGGGTTTGCTCGTCCTGCACGGACGGTCTTGTAATCGGAAACAAGAACGTTGATTGTCTTATTCATTTTTTCTTCTGTAGTCTTGAAAATTGTATCCATTGTTATGCTCCCTTTCGATTATGTATTTTTATGATTTTATTCTGCACAGACTATTGTACCGATACCTTCACCGGTTACTGCAGCGATAAGATTTTTCGGCTGCTGCATATCAAATACCATGAGCGGCATCTTGTTATCACGGCAGAGAGCCGCTGCTGCACCGTCCATTACCTTAAGACCTCTTTCGAGAACTTCACCGTAGGTAATGCGGTCGTACTTGACTGCGTCCTCATAGACGTGAGGATCCTTGTCGTATACACCGTCAACGACAGATGCCTTGAGGATGATCTCTGCACCGATTTCAGCTGCTCTGAGCGCTGCTGCGGTATCGGTTGAGAAGAAGGGGTTACCTGTTCCGCATCCGAAAATGACAACTCTGCCCTTATCAAGGTGGTTGACAGCCTTGTTGCGGATAAAGGGCTCTGCTACGCTGGGCATGGGAAGTGCAGTCTGTACTCTGGTACATACTCCCTTCTGCTCAAGTGCATCGGATACTGCAAGAGCATTCATTGCGGTTGCAAGCATTCCGATATGGTCTGCCTTGATTCTGTCCATTTCGCCGGAGCTTCTGCCACGCCAGAAATTTCCGCCGCCGACAACGATACCTACTTCCACGCCAAGATCGACAACTTCCTTTATTGCCGAACAGATTTCGGAAATAGCGCCTTCGTCAAAGCCGAATTTTTTATCGCCTGCAAGCGCTTCACCGCTGAGCTTCAGCAGTATGCGCTTATATTTTGTCTGCATACAAATCACTCCATGATGTTATTATATATATTCTACTATAAAATGCACCCTAATGTAAAGCGGTAACTCTTAATTCTTTTTAAATTTTCACACGCAATATTTTTTTATGGCTTTGCACACAAAATCAACCTGCTCATCCGCAAGTTCTTCATGGCAGGGAAGCATGAATGAACAGACGGAAATGTCAGAGCCTACAGGCAGGTCAGATACAAGATATCCGAAATCTTTCAGTGCTGCATTGCGGCACATGGGCTTTGAATATAATGCCTCGCATTCTATTCCGTCATTCTTGAAAAAACCGACCATCTGCTCCATGCTTTCCTTGTCCGGTGCACAAACGGCAAATACGGGACAGGAACCTGCGACACCTTCGTTTTCTTTCTGAAATCTCAGTTTTGTGCCTTCTGATGCTTTTTTTAATTTTTCTGCATTTCTTCTTCGTCTGCTTATTCTTTCGTCAAGATTTTTCAATCTTACAGACAGTGCTGCTGCAGCGAATTCACTCATTGTTGAAACACTGCCGCGGCGCACCATTTCCTTTGCTCCTGTAGCATTGCTGAAAACCTTCATTCCTCCTGCGGCGGTTATCTTTAGAGTCTTTGCAAGCTGAGAGTTGTCTGTCAGTGCAGCTCCTCCCCTGTCGCTTTTTTCAATATTCATAGGCGGCTGAAAGCTGGTTACTGCGGCATCGCCGAGACTGCAGGTCTTTCTGCCTTTGTATTCACCGCCCATTGCGCCTGTGGCATCTTCTACCAGCAGGAGTCCGTAACGTGCACACACTTCGTTTATCCTATCTGCGTCGAAGGGCATTCCGAAAGTATCGTTTACTATTACAGCACGAGGATAAAGCTCATTATTCTTAATGCATTTCTTTACTGCAGCTTCGAGCTTTTCCGGACTCATGCACCATGTTTCTCTGTCGCAGTCAACCAGTATGGGGGTTGCTCCGCATTCCATGACAGCAAATATATCATAGCTGTTTGCAAAGGACGAAACAAAAACCGCCTCACCCTGACACACTGACCAGGACAAAAGCACATTTCTCAGTGCAGATGAAATACAGTGAGTCACTCTTGTATACTTAACTCCTGCCATTTCGCACATCTGCAGCTCAAGCTCACGGCATTTATCGGTATACTCACCGTTTTCGTTTATTATATTCTCAACAATATCTGCTGCTTCTTCTCTTGTTGTTTTGCATAATGCGTAAAGAGGGATATCCATTCCCTTTCACCTCCTGAACACTTATCTGATATTTTAACACGGATTATTTCGTTATACAACAAAAATATCTTGTATCACGGCCACTTGTGTGGTAAAATATTACGGCATTCAAGGGAAAGCGTTTTATCTGTGCGCTTTTGCCCTTCAAATATTTATACACGGAGGGTCATTATGTCAGGACATAATAAATGGAGTACCATCAAGAGAAAAAAGGAAAAGACCGATGGTCAGCGTGCCAAGGTTTTCACCAAAATCGGTCGTGAAATTGCTGTTGCTGTAAAGAGCGGCGGTCCCGACCCCGTTTCCAACCCCAAGCTCAAGGACTGTATTGCAAAAGCTAAGTCCCTGAACGTTCCCAACGACAACATTGAAAGAGTTATTAAGAAGGCTTCCGGCGACAACGACGGCAAGGAATATGAGGCTCTGACCTATGAGGGATACGGTCCCTGCGGTGTTGCAGTTATCGTAGAAACCCTTACCGATAACAGAAACCGTACAGCAGGCGATCTGCGTCATTATTTCGATAAGTTCGGCGGCAATCTCGGTACTACCGGCTGCGTTTCCTTCATGTTCTCCACCAAGGGCGTTATTGCTATTGAATCTGAAGATCTCGACGAAGAGCAGGTCATGGAAGATGCTCTGGAGCTTGGCGCTTCCGATTTCAAGACTGACGAGGATGTTTACGTTATTTACACCGAGGAGGATGATTTCTCCGCAGTGCGTGACGGTCTTGAGGCAAAGGGTTACGAGTTTGTCAACGCTGACATCGAGAAGATTCCCGACACCTACACCACCATTGATGATCCAGACACAGTTATCAAGATGCAGAAGCTCCTTGATATGCTTGAGGACAACGATGACGTTCAGGATGTATGGCATTCCTGGGATGCTCCTGACGAGGAATAATCAAATGTATAACAAAAGCGTGCAAAAATGCACGCTTTTTCTTTTTATGCATAAACTATAGCAAAAAGGAGGTTTTTACATGAGCAATAATAAATTCAACGATTATTTTCTCGGCGCATCCTCTCCCGAAGGATTTTTCTCACTTTTCAGAAAATCTTTTGATCATCATGAATGGACTGCCTGCATCATAAAAGGCGGTCCCGGCACGGGAAAATCTTCTCTTATGAAAAGAATTGCTGAAGCAGCAGCTCTGAATGATGAAAAATGTCAGCGTGCTTTCTGCTCTTCAGACCCCGAGTCCCTTGATGCAGTAATCCTTCCGGACAGAAAATTTGTAATCATGGACGGCACTGCTCCCCATATTGTCAATCCATCATATCCCGGAGTATGTGAATTTATCCTTGATCTTGGTGAATGCTGGGATAAAAGTAAGCTTATGCCACACAGAGAAAGAATCATTGAACTGACCGATGGCTGCTCTGCCTGCCACAGACAGGCGCAGCGCTGCCTAAGTGCCGCTTCTGCTTTCAGGCAGGCTTCATATTCTGTCACCGATCCTCTGATTGATATTGATAAGATACACCGTGCCGCTGACCGTCAGCGTGAAAATCTGCCCCGTCACGGTCTGGGCGGTTTTATTGAAGAACGTCTTCTTTCTGCTGTCACAAAGGACGGAGTTGTGGTTTTTGAGGATACAATACACAATCAATGTGATGTCTGTATTCCCGTCGATGACAGATTCAGCAGATGTTCTGCTCTTTTTCTTGGACGATTGAAAGATATTCTTTCAAAGTGTGGCTTCGGGCTTGTTGTCTGCTACTGCTCTCAGATGCCCGAATCCATTGAACACATTCTTATTCCTGAGGCATCCGTTGCCTATTCTTCTGCGAACAGAATTCATTGTGTTGATGCCGGAAGAACTATTCATTCTTCACGATTTATGAAAAGAGCACTTTCCTCCGAAGAAAGGAAAGTGCTCACTGAAAACGAGAAAAACGAAAAGCTCATGCTCAGTCAGGCTTCAAAGCACATGACGGAAGCAAAGCTGCTCCATGACGAGCTTGAAAGCTTCTATATCAATGCCATGGATTTTGATTCGGTTCGTAAAAAAGGCGATGCCCTTATAATGAATTTATTCGGTTAGTTCTTCTTTTTCTTTGCAAGGAAGATAATAAGAACTACAGTAACGACACCTGATGCACCTACAAGTATCAGGGCAATCCAGATAGGTGAAATTCCGTCCTTTTTTATCGTGGTGTTTTCGTCTATAACTGAATTTGGGTAAAGCTTCTCATTGTCACGCTCAAGAACGTACGGTGCTTCTGTGACAGACGGATCCTCTGTATAAATCCAGCCGTTCATGCCAAAGTAATATCCCACATATCCCCATGTGTTTCCGTTTGGATCCTTGTACAGATGCACATAGCTCATATCCATATAGCTGTCGTCCCATGTCACTGTTTCCACATATGTTTTGGAGCCGGGATAATCCCAGAAAACAAGTTTTTCTGTCTTTTCAAGTCTGACATTGCCTGTGTCATCGGTAAATTCGTTTTCAAATTCCATAACAAATGAAGTGTTATCGTAAACGACTTCAAGATATCCCATGGGTATCCAGCCTGATATTTCCGAATATGAGATAAGTCCCCATACAATTCCGTTTTTATCTTCATATGTATAGGATATATATACTTTATCCCCGATTTCGGCTTTGCCCATAATATGCTCACTGCCGGGCTCATTCACTGAATGTGCGGTTTCTGCTGCGATAAAATAACGCTCAACCGGGATACAGTCTTCACTGTTTCTTGTATAGAAATCATCTTCGGGCAGGAAAATTACGTCTGCGGATACAGGCATAACGCACAGTGCCGCAAGCACCGCGGCAAGAATAAGTGATAACAGCTTTTTCATTTTTTATTCTCCTTTCGGATTATAACAGCACACCGATAAGTGCACCGCAAAGATACGAAAATGCATTTGCCCCGAAGGCAAAAAGAAACGGACGTTTTATTGATCTGCATACTGTTTTGTATATTAACGCCTCAGTAAGAAATGCAATTATTTCAAGAATTATGACTACTGCCGCATCCCACAAGCAATAATATCTGCAGAGAAGGAGATACAGCACCACTACGGCAGGATTTGTAAGCACGTTTACAAGTCCGACAATTATCAGATCTTTGCCTCTTATCCTGAAACACAGGGCAAAAAGCAATTCAATCACCAGTGTCAGCAGCAGGGATATTCCAAGTGAGGAATAAATAAACTCAGGCGACATCTTTTCGCCTCCTTATGCCCGCAAGCAGAAGTGCGAGTGATGCAAGTGAGGTAATTGCACTTAGGGCTTCTGTAAATGGTGATGCTCCGAAATATACCGGCAAAAAACCAATAAACAACGCAAATGTCAGCAATCCAAAGGAAAAGCCCTTTGCATCCGGGAATATTTTTGCTGTTTCCCACAGTGTTATTGGCATGGTCATGTTGAAAAGCAGCAGCGCAGCAAGTCCGCAGGCGGGTATATCCGAAAACAGAAACAGCACTGCACATAATCCAAGGGAAATTATACTGGCAGCTTTTGCCCCGATTCTGTCTGCGGCAATTCCTCCCAGAGCTTTTCCCGCTGCAATGAATATCACGCTGATTATGGCGGGCATGGAGGATTTCCATTCAAAAGAAAAACTCATACCGGCAAAGGAACGAAGACATACTACAAGGAACAGACAGATAACAGCAATTACTGCTGTTATCGTCAGCTTTGGCATTTTCAGCTCTGTGTTTTCAGATTCAAGACCCTTGAACTCAGATTTTGCCGTAAGCAAAATCACTGTACCGACAACAAGCATCACGATGGTCGCTGCATAAAGAGGAATTTTCCCTGCCATCATTGTTCCGAGACTGAGTCCTATTGCTCCCGGAGATACAAAAAGTCCAAGCGGCGTGCATTTCTTTTTGCTCATATTCAGCACATCAATTCCGCCGCCAACATGGAAAAGTGCATTGCCGCAGCCCACTATTCCTGCTGCTGTAATAAGATGCGGAACAAAAACACCGCCGGCAACAAGCAGACATCCGACAGCTGCAACGAATGAATTGCGATTAAGTCTGTCTGCTGTTATTCCGAATGGCATCTGCAGAGCAAATGCACAGAAATTATAAACCAGCACTCCCATCATCCAGCTGCTGTCATTTCTCAGAAGAGAAAACATGAACAGTGCACAGCACAGGTCCACAAGGAAATGTGCAGCACAGTACACTGTCAGCATTTTCACCTTCATATTACCGCCTCCATTATTATTAACACCTGACAAGAAGCTTTGGTTTGATAAAGTGTAAAAGTCGGTTTGTAAAATACAAACCGACTTTTTTGTCTGATTCAACTACAGCTTACAAATACTACAGTCTGGGTTATGAGAGTCGTTATGATTCCCGCAATGATAACACCCAATGTAATAGTCGGGAAAGCTCTTTTGATTTTCATATCCATAAGCGTTGCAACAAGAGCACCCGTCCATGCGCCCGTACCGGGAAGTGGAATTGCTACAAGAATAAGGAGTCCGAGAACTTCGTATTTTCTTACTACTTCACCCTTGTTCTTTGCTCTAGTTTCAAGCTTGTCCACAAGCTTCCCGAAGGTATTTGACTTTCTCATCCATGCAAATATCTGGCGTATGAAAAGCATGATGAAAGGTACCGGTATCATATTGCCGACGACAGCAGCAATAAATGCCACCCAGTAAGGCAATCCCATGGCTGTACCGATGGGAATTGCACCGCGAAGCTCAATAACCGGAACCATCGCCACTGCTGCAGTGGAGATAATCTGGCCTATAAAATTTGTGGTCAGCCATTGAAAGGCATCAGAAAAGAAAGAACCAAGCCAGTCAAACATAAATATCTCCCTGCTTCGTATTTTGGGGATTTATTCTGCGTCAGGATAAAGATCAGCTTCGGAAACGAAATCACTCATGGATGTATCAGTATCGGAAAGATCTGAATATGTGACTTCTTCGTAGTTTGTGTCTTCATCATATCCAAAGTCACTGTTTTCAACTTTCTTTCCGCCAACTCCGCACATAAGGGATCCGGTGGACGCCCATACGATGACGGTTATGAGAAATGCCAGGACAGAAATTGCCATGCCGGCAACCGCACCGCCTCGATTTCCTTCACGATATGCACTTACGCCAAGGATTACGCTCACAAGTATAAGTACAAAGCTGACGAGGGGCATGAAACAGAAAACTATTGCAAGAATCGCAACAAAAAAGGAGAAAACAGCAAAATTATTCGCAGGAGAAACGCCTGCTCCGTTATTGCGGTTATTCATATATATCAGCCTCCGAGTATCTGAAATTCTATCGATGAATTATACCATACACGAAAACCGGTGTCAATATCAGCTCAGTGCAAAAGAATGCTCTGATGCATAATTGTAAAAAAGACTGGATTTATTTGAGATTATGTAGTAAAATGATAAGACAAGCTTATGAATAAATTACTGATTGAGATGATATTCTCATTTCTGAAAGGTACGGTGTTTGTATAATGACACGTAAAGAAGCTATTATTTCACGAAGAGCAGTCAGAAGATATACAGGTGAGCCTATCGCTGAATCTGTTATAGACAGTATTCTGGACTTTATTGCTCAGGTCAAGCCTCTTCACGATGACATCAGAACAACAGTTGAAATAATCGACAGCGAGGATTTCCTTGCTTCCTTCTCAAGTATCCTCGGTCCCAAGGCAAGCCATTATCTTGTTATCCGCTCTGCAAAAAAAGAGGGTTATCTTGAAAATGCAGGCTATATCGGTCAGCAGATCGTTCTTTATATGACTGAACTCGGCATCGGCAGCTGCTGGTGCGGAAGCTACCGTCAGAAAAACGAGGATGAGGCAGGTCAGCTTCCCTATGTTGTCTGCGTATGTTTCGGCAGATCTGATAATTCTCCTCCCCGCCGCAGTGCTGAGGAGGCAAAGAGAAAGCATCTTCATGAGCTTGTATTCGGTAAAATTTCCACAAATCTCCTGGATCTTCTTGAGGCCGGCAGACTTGCTCCTTCCGCACTCAACGCTCAGCCTGTAAGATACAGAACTCAGGGTTCCAACATTTATATTTACAGAAAAGTTTCCATGCTTCCCTTCCTCGACAGAACAAGAGGAATTGATGTGGGTATTGCAATGGCCAATATGTATGTTGCATCTGACGAGAAATGTTCTTTCGTTAAAGAAGCAAATTATCCCACACCTTCAACAAAGTGTCTGTATGAGTACACTCTCACATGGGATGAAAACAAATAAATATCGGAGGTAATGAGAATGGCTAAAAGACGAATCGGTATCCTTACCAGCGGTGGCGACTGCCCCGGTCTCAATGCTGCTATCCGTGGTGTTGTCAGAGCATCCTACAACCTTTTTGATGTTGAGTTCATCGGCATCAACGACGGCTACAAGGGTCTTATTGACGGCGATTACAAGACCATGAAGTACGATGACTTCAACGGTATTCTTACTCTTGGCGGAACTATTCTCGGCACCCAGCGTACTCCCTACAGAAACATGCGCATCATTGAAGCCGACAACATTGACAAGGTCGCTTCAATGAAAAAGAATTACAAGAAAATGGGTCTTGATTGTCTTGTCACCCTCGGCGGCAACGGCACTCACAAGACTGCAAACCTTCTTTCAGAAGAAGGTCTCAATGTTATCGGTCTTCCCAAGACTATCGACAACGACCTCTATGGCACTGACGTAACCTTCGGTTTCCACAGTGCGGTTGACATTGCCACCGATGTTGTTGACCGAATCCATACCACAGCAAACAGCCACGGTCGTGCAATGGTTATTGAGCTTATGGGCAACAAGGCAGGTTGGCTCACCCTCTATGCCGGTGTTGCCGGCGGTGCTGATGTCATTCTTCTCCCCGAGATGCCCTACGACATCAAAAAGGTTATTGATACTGTCGAGAAGCGTAAGACTCACGAGAGAAACTTCGCAATCATATGTGTTGCCGAGGGTGCCATGAGCGCTCAGGAAGCAGCAATGAAGAAGAAAGAACGTGAAGCCTTCAGAGCTGAGCAGAAATTTGCTTCTGTAAGCTACCGTATTGCAAGCGAGATTCAGGCCGGCACCGGACTTGAAACCCGTGTCGTTGTTCCCGGTCACTATCAGCGAGGCGGCTCTCCCTCTCCCTATGACCGTGTGCTTGCAACTCAGTTCGGTGCATATGCTGCACGGCTTATAAAAGAAGAAGATTACGGCAACACTGTTGCCATGATAAACGGAGAGGTTTCTCACAATGCCCTTTCCGAAATTGCCGGTCTAAAGAAGCTTGTCCCCGCCGACGGCGATATGGTTCGTACCGCCAAGGATATGGGAGTCTGCTTCGGCGACTGATTCACCCAGAAGGGACTGAATATATGTCTAAGAAAAAAGCCCCGGAAAAAGAGCGTGAATGGTTCAGGCTCGACAATGCAGCCAATATATATCCTGCTATAATCAGTACCAAATGGTCACCCAACTTCCGTGTTTCCGCTACCCTTGACAAGCCCGTGGACCACGACAAGCTTTACAAGGCACTGAAAATATGTCTGCCCCGTTTCCGCAACTTTACTCTTGTTCTCAAAAAGGGCTTTTTCTGGCATTATCTTGAGGAAAATGACAAGGAGCCCGTACTTTGTGAAGAAGTGCGCAATCCTATGCGTGTTATCACAAAGCACGACAACAACGGCTATCATTTCCGTGTAATCCCTTATAAAAACAGAATTGCACTTGAGGTTATGCACGTTATTGCTGACGGTACCGGCGGCATGATATTTCTCAAGACTCTTGTTGCGGAGTACCTCCGCCAGACCGGTGTCAAAGTGCCATATGATGCGGAAGGTATCCTTGACGTACGTCAGAAGCCTGACCCCGAAGAAATGGAGGACGGTTTCCGCAAATATACACGTTTCCATACAAAGCAGCCTCGAAAGGAAAGTCGTGCTTACTGGGTAAGAGGCACCCGCCAGAAACCCGGCAGTGCTACCATTATCACCGGACGTATGCCTGTTGCCGAGGTTTCTGCAAAGGCCAAGGAATTCGGTGCTACAATAACTGAATTTATTGCATCTGTCATTATTTACGTAATGTATATGAGACAGAAGTCTGAAAACCCCAGAAGAGAGCTGCCTGTAAAGGTAAGTGTACCTATCAATCTGAGAGCTTACTATCCAAGCAAATCTCTCCGTAATTTTTCTCTGTTTATCAATCCCGGCATTGAGCCGAGATACGGAGATTATACCTTTGATGAAATCGTCAGCGATGTTCACCACTTCATGAAAATGAATTTAAAGGAAAAGTATCTCAATGCTGTCATGAGCAGCAATCTCGGAGATGAGCTCAATCCTTTTGTCCGAATCATTCCTCTGCCGCTTAAAAATATGGTTCTTTCGATGATGTACAGTTCAGTCGGTGAAACCCGTTTTTCAACCGACATGTCAAATCTCGGTGCCATAAAGCTTCCCGAAGAAATGCAGAAGCATATAAACACCATAGATTTTATGCTTGCTGCACCTCATGGCATAGGCTTTGCCATGGGAATTGCAGGTTATAACGGCTCATTGAATATTACTTTCGCAACTGCACTCAACGAGCTTGACTGTCAGCGTGAATTCTTCCGTCAGCTTGTTAAAATGGGCATTCATGTCAAAATCGAAAGCAATCATAAATAAGGAGGAAGCGTATGTCATACTGCGTCAACTGCGGTGTTGAGCTGCACGAGAGTGAAAAGAAATGTCCTCTCTGTGACACCGTTGTAATAAACCCGAATCTTATCTCAAATGAAACACCTGAGTCGGTTTTTCCTCAGGAGCAGAAACTGATTGATATTATTTCCGAGCGGCGCTGGTGGGCAGGTATTATTACCATTATCCTCGCAATCCCTATGTCCATATGCCTGCTGTGCAACTACGGAATTCACAAAGAGCTTAACTGGTCATTGATTGTAGCCTCTGCTCTTATCATGGTGTGGGCTTTCATTGTGCCTGTACTGCTTATGAGAAAGATCAATTATATCGTTCTGTACATTATCTATACAGTGGCTATCCTGTTTTTCCTGTTTGTAATGTGCTGGCAGGATAGCGGCGACTGGTTTTTGGGTATTGCGGTGCCTATTGTGCTCTGCTTTATGACGGTACTGAGCATAAACACAATCGTAATGAAAAACAATGTTGCAAAGCTGTATATCGCTTCAGCTCTGTTTCTTACCATCGGTGCAATGGTTGTTGTAATCGAGGTAGTTACCGATTATTATCTCTGGCACAGCATTTCCCTTACATGGTCACTTATCGCTCTTGTGCCCTGCGCACTGCTTGCGATTCTTTACATCATTATCCAGAGAAAAAAGAAGCTCAGAAACGGTTTTGAAAAGCGATTCAGAATGTAAAAGCAAAGCTCCCGTGGAAAACCACGGGAGCTTTTTTCAGAATCGGACTACTACAACTGTTGTATTGTCAAAGCCGCCTCTCTCAAGAGCCTGTGCTGTCAGCTTTTCGCCTATGTTCTTCGGTTTTTTTCCGTTTTTAATGATTTCCTCTATATCCTTATCGTAAAGCATATCGGTAAGTCCGTCACTGCAGATAAGCAGCACATCTCCCTTTTCGGGAACAATGGGTCTTGAATAGAACGGCGCAAATGACGGCATATCCGTTGGCATTCCGAGAAAACGCATAAGTCCATGCTTTGCGCTGCTGCTTCTGGATTCTTCTTCGGTCATTATGCCCTTGTCAATCAGATACTGGGCTTCAGTATGATCCTTGGATATCCTTGTCAGCTTGCCGTTTTTACAGTAGTATGTTCTGCTGTCTCCAATATTTGCGGCAAACAGTTTTCCTTTATAGACACAGGCAAAAGCACAGGTGGTTCCGATAACCATCTTGCCAAGCTCCATTGCTTTATCCTCTACTGCCTTTCCTGCCGCTTTGAAAAAATCACCGACTATCTTTGTCAGAGGGTCGGTATTTTCTTCTGTTATTTTTTCATGGGCTTCCTTCAGCTTTTCTGCTGCAAGGGATGATGCAACCTCTCCGCAGGCTTCGCCTCCCATGCCGTCAAACACAGCAAATATCTGTACAGGAGAATCAGATTCATTCTGCTGTGAAAAATCCGATGTTCCGCAGGGAGAAATCACTCCGTCAAGGTAAAAGCAGTCTTCGTTATTCTCTCTGTAGTTGCCTGTTACGGTCGAAGCATAGCTTATGATTTTTCCATCCATAATAACACGTTCCTTATTGTGCAGTGGAGATCAGATAACTATTCCTCCGTTGGGACTTATTATCTGACCGGTTATAAATGATGCTCTGTCTGATGCAAGGTATGCAGCCAGGTCAGCGATTTCCTCCGGAGTTCCGATGCGTCCGAGAGGAGTCTGCTCTTTCAGGTCAGTCATATCTTCCTCTGACAGGTTTGAGTTCATTTCTGTATCAATGACTCCCGGTGCAATGCAGTTGACTCTTATTCCCGATGCACCGTACTCCTTCGCAAGAGCTTTTGTCAGTCCGATAATGCCTGCTTTTGATGCGGAATATGCGGCTTCACACGATGCACCTGCAATTCCCCATATGGATGAAATATTGATTATCACGCCGCTTTGTCTGTACACCATTCCTTTAAGCGCTTCACGGCAGCAGAAAAAGCATCCGTCAAGATTCGTGCCTGTGATTTTGCGCCATTCACTGTCGCTGACGTCAATTACCAGTTTATTCAGAGCAACTGCGGCATTGTTTATAAGTATATCAACTCCGCCCAGCTGTTTTTTTATTTCTTCAAACATTGCTGAAACCTGAGCGCTGTCAGAAACATCACACCCGAAGGGTGCTGTGACCGCACCTTCGCTGTTCAATTCACGGCAGAGATTTTCAGCTTTTTCTCTGTTTTTATTGTAATGCACTGCCACGCAGCAGCTGTCAGCAAAAGCACGTACCATGGCACTGCCTATGCCGCCTGATGCACCCGTGACAAGCACTGTTTTCTTTCCCATAAATCCCATTTTATTCCCTCATATCAGAATACACAGAATTGCAATTATTGCACCGATTACGCATCCGCCAAGAATTATGGGTATCCATCTTCCGCAGCCCATGGGTGCTTCGGCACTTTCTTCCTCTGCCTGCACTGCAATATCCTTTTTCATTCTGACTATCTCAACATCCACGCCGTCGATTTTCATTGTGGAATCCTTTGAGTGGTCATATTCAAAGCCGAGAATTTCATATACGTGCATTGCACGCTCGTTGGTCTTTCTGACATCCAGAATAATCCGTTCGAAGCCGTATCGCTCTCCTGCTTTTATCACTGTGTGCATAAGCAGTCTGCCGACACCGGCATTGCGGTATTCCTTAAGAAGTCCGACACCGATGCTGCCTGTAACTGCGTCTGTATACTCGCTTCTCAGGACAATATCGCACCAGCCTACTACCTTGTCATTTTCATCAAGTACAAAGTATGCAGGGTAGCCCTTTGACAGGCAGTCTGCCAGGAATGCACGTGACTCACTTTTCTTATAGCCCTTATTGACAGAAAGATACTTCCCCTCCTGTGCAACCTCGCCCAGAGCCTCATTATATGAGTCGGATAATTCCATGGAAGCAGGTACAATTCTTATATCCTTTGCCACATCGCTCATGTCAGACACCTCTGAAATAAAATCTGATATATATTATACCACATTTTATGTATTTCCACAATCCTATATTTTACAATGTCTGTACTTAATACATATTTTTATATCCCTTTGCACAGAAATTCCATGGTTTTTTTGAGCAAATCTACGAGTTTTTTCTATATTATTGAAATCATACTCAGATTTATATATAATATTAATTGTATATTTTCCGAAGGGATCCTATCATTATTTTTTCGAAAGGAGGCTGGCAGTTTTGCTGAATATTGAACAGAAAACCATTCTTCTGCTGAATATTTCTCCCTCTGATGCCGGGAATCTAACCTCATTCATAAGCGACTCTGTCAGCTTTATCACTGTTTCCGACATCCCTTCTGCTATTGAAACACTTTCATCAACTCACGTTGATATGATATTTACTGACGGACATATGCGTTCTGCATTTCTCCGCAGCATATCAGATCGCTCTGAGTTTTCAGGCATCCCCGTTCTTTCTGTTGAGCGAAGCTTTGTTTCTTCTGCTGCAAACGATACGGAAACACTCAAGCGCAGTCTTTTTGACAGCGGTGCGCTTTTTAATGTACTTAAATCAATTTATCAGCTGGTTGTTACCTGCAACTTTTCAAAGGATACCTGCGAAATAATCCATCACCTGGATTATTCCAAGGATATTGATATCAATGTAACCGTTTTTTCTGAACTTGTAAAAAATTCGGCTGCTATTGCGGCTCCGTGCCACCGCTGCAATCTTATAAATGCACTTGATGCAGGCAAGCTGTGCGAATCAATAAAAAACGGCGAAGATACCGTATGTATAACCTATCGCAGTCTTGGCAACGACAACTGCTGGCACTGGTTTGAAACCATCGTTCTCAACATCGAAAACCCTTACGATGATGATGTGCTTGCCCTCGTTCTTTCAAGAAGTGTCGATGAACAGAAGCTTCTTGAGGAACGGCTTCTCAAGTCTCTTGATGAAACAACAGAGGCACTCGAGAAAAATCGTTATTATGAGCAGTTTGCTTATGAAGCCATGCCCGCTGCCATTGTCATGTACTACCTTGACTGGCGTCCGCTGGCATATTTGAACGGTAATCTTTTCCTTATTTTCGGATACAGCACCGAGGAAGTCAGGGAAATGCACAAAACAGGCTTCCGTGGAATTATTCCTGAAGAAGATATGAAAACGGCAAATGCTGCTGTAGCCAAAGCTGCCCGTGAGGGTGTTGACAGAGTTACCAACGAATACAGAATGTACAAAAAGGACGGAAGCATTGCAAGAGTCCATGAGATTGCTTCACGTTTTACCGATGAGGATGGAAGTGTCGGTTTCATCAGTGTATTCACCGACGTTACAGAGCGATATGAAATGCTCAATAAAATCAGACGAAATGATATTATCATGAGCATGGTTGTTGAACATTCTGAACGTATTGTTTATTACTATGACATCGCAAAGGATGAACTTCGTGCAATCAATGTGGAAGTCGCAATGCGTTCCGGTCTTGCTGATTTCTGTGTGGATCCTGTTGCTACTCTCTCTGACCTTTCACTTATAAAAGGCGAAAGCATAGATTTGCTCAGAGGATTTATTGATACGATCAGGAACGGTGAGCCTCACGGTTCACTCAAGCTTAACATGACCTGCCTTGACGGAAATGATCGCTGGTTTGATATCTCCTTCTCCGCCATGCCTGATGAGTCGGATTATTCAGGCGGTGCTGTTATTTCCATGCTGGATATCACCGATCAGCATGACCGTGAGATTTCTCACGCACGTTACAGACTTTCACTTGATAATGCTCTTTCAAACAAGTCCATATTGTTTGAAATTGATCTTACATCAAACACCGTTGAAAAGCAGTTTGGTGTTATCTCTCCTTTTGTAAATTCCTATATCGGCAAGCCCTATACCGATGCTGCAAGCTATCTGGTTAAATTTATTCACAAGCGCAAAAACCAGAGAAGAGTTCAGTCCTATCTTTCCACCGAAGCTCTTCTTGAGGCCTATAACAGTGATCAGCGCCGCATTTCCGACGACTGGCCCATTCAGCTTGACAACGGCAATATGATATGGATGCACTGTTCTGTTCAGCTTGTAAATGACCCTTACACCGGACACACAAAAATGCACATGGCTCTCAGCGATGTTACCGAAGCAAAGCAGATGCAGCTCAATATTCTGCACAGAGCCGAAAATGACGGACTTACCGGACTTTATAACCGAAGCACCATTGAGCGAAAGATTGAAGAATCACTGAAAAATGACTATCACAGAAGTGCATTTATTCTTATCGATCTTGATGACCTAAAACGCCTGAACGACCGACTCGGTCATGCTCAGGGAGACCGTGCCATCTGTGCAATTTCAGATGAGCTGGTATCCACCTTCAAGCCTATAGGTATTGAAGGCAGACTTGGCGGAGATGAATTTCTTGTCTTTGTCCCCAATATGTCTGATGACTGTGATCTGGATAAGATTCTGTCGGGTCTGCTGCGCAGGCTTACATCAATCAGCATCGGTGAAAACAATGACACGGCAATTCACTGCAGTATAGGAGTTGCCATCGCAGATGAATCTGCTCACGATTTCGCTTCACTTTACAAGCGTGCTGACATTGCACTTTATCATGTAAAGAGAAACGGCAAAAATGACTATACTTTCTTCACTGAGGAAATGCTTCTTGCTGATTACAAATACCGTTCCTATGAGTTTTCCTCCATCAGCAGCAGTCCTCTTTTTGACAACATTGAATTCCGCCGTATTATCACTTCTCTGTCCAATTTCTATCCGCAGATACTCCTTACAAATCTTACAAAGAATGCTCTCTATGTCCTCCATGCAACCGAAGGCTACGGTTCAAAGCTTCCCAATTCCGGCAACATTGATCTGTTTATTGATATTGCCAACACGTATATTCATGGCGATAATGCCATGGATATAGTGCCGAAAATCACAAGGGAATCGCTGCTTTCCATGTATGAACAGGGCAAGGATTATCTGTATGGCTACTGCCGTCTTTCCGATAAAGAGAACGGCAGTTCCAGATGGATTGCTTATATACTTCTGTTTTATAAGAATGCTGACGGCGATGTATGTGAGCTTGCACTTATCCGTCCGGCAAATGAAAAATCACTGCAGGTGAATGCTGTGAGATTGCAGAAGGCTCTGGAGCTTTCACTTTCATCGGGAATTGATTTCGCCTGCTCTGTAAATGCTGTCAGCGGCCGATATGAACTGATTTCCGGAAAATGCAAAGCTGAAACAGGCTCATTTGATGATTTTGCATCTTTGTGCGGCTGTTCTCTTGACGAAATCAGAAATTCACTTGTTTCTGAAAACAGATTTGTCTGTGCCTTTGGCACAGAAGGAAAAAAAGCTGTTTTCTCCTTCTGTGACGATCTTAAAGAAGATATTGTCATGGTAGTTTTTGATTCCTGATAACTCATATGATCCGCAGTAAAAAACTGCGGATCATATTTTTTTATTGACATCAATGATCTCGTGTAGTATTATCGTGTTGACAAAAGAAATGCTAAGGGGTGCTGATGCAAATCGGCTGAGATGCAGTGTAATGCCGCTGCGGACCCTTGCGACACGCAGTCGCAGCGCCTGATCCGGATAATGCCGGCGTAGGTAACTACAGCACAACGCCTTTCTCGAAAGCGCCGTGTTCAGGTTTAACGCGGCGTTTCTTTTAATTTATATCCGTTAATTCGGAAAAGAAAGGTTGTTGTACTATGAAAGCAAACAAGAAAAACACTACGATGAGAATGGTATTCTCTGCCATGATGGTTGCCCTTGGCACCGTCCTGAGCCTTCTGCAGATTTCTCTCCCCTTTGGCGGGTCTGTCACACTCTGCAGCATGGTTCCCCTTGTAATCGTCTGCCAGCTTTACGGCATGGTTTACGGTTCCGTTGCCTGCCTTGCCTATTCTCTTATCCAGCTCATGCTCGGAGCAAATAATCTTGCCTATGCAGTTACATTCACCGCTGTTCTTGTAATTATCCTTTTTGATTATGTTGTTGCTTTTTCTGCAATGTCCTTTTCAGGGCTTACCAGAAAGATGAAGAACAAGGGTGCAGCAGCTGCACTCGGCGCATTTATCGGTTGCTTTGCAAGATATATTCTTCACCTTGTTTCCGGTGCTCTTGTATGGGGTGAATGGGCTGATCTTGCTTATATTCCCTCTTTCCTGCATGGCACCGTATTTACCGAAAATCCCGATGTACTGTGCTGGACTTACTCTGTTTTCTATAATGCCACTTATATGATCCCCGAAACTATTATCACTGTTATTGCTTCTGCGCTTATCTGCGGACTTGTAAAATTTGATAAGCTCACAGCAAAATAAATCGGAGGAATTTTTATGCTCTCCACCTTTGTGCTTAAAATCATTGCTATCATTTCCATGATGACTGACCATGTCGGTGCGGTGCTTTTCCCTGATCAGGTATGGATGAGATATGTGGGAAGACTTGCTTTTCCTATCTTCTGCTTTCTGATAGCAGAAGGATTTGCCCACACAAAGAATGTTCCGAAATACCTGATGAGGCTGGGAATGTTTGCTCTTATAAGCGAAATTCCTTTCAATCTCGCTTTCAAGGGTAAATTATTCTTCTATGGCGGATGCAATGTTTTTATCACCCTTTTCCTCGGTTTGCTGGCTCTTGTGATTTTTGATGCCATAAACAGAATGGAGGGCATTCCAAAACCTGTGCTCCTGCTTATTTCCCTTGTGCCTGTGGCGGCTCTCTGCCGCACTGCCGATTCACTTGGCAGCGATTACGGCAAATACGGAGTCATGCTGATTTTCATCTTCTATATTTTCCGCGAAAACCGCACTGCGGCACTTCTGGTGTTTGCTCTGAGCACACTGCTCAAGTACGGTCTGACCACAACGCCCTATCCGCAGGCACTTATGCTTTTCAAGGCCGGCGGCAAGACCTGGTTCTTCTTTGAACAGACTCAGCTTTACTGTCTGTTAGCTGCAATTCCTCTGGCTCTTTACAGCGGTGAATGCGGCTCAAGACGCTTCAAATGGCTTTTCTATGCTTTTTATCCTGCCCATCTGATGATTCTCTGGCTGATTTCTCTGTGTATGTAATGTGACGGATTCCGTTCACCAAAAATTAAGGCTTCTTCACTTGCCTTTCTTGACTTAATGAAATATAATATCTGTATTATGATTTATTTCAGGAGGGTTCATTATGAAATTCCGCAGCAAAATTACAGCTGTTCTTCTGGCTCTTGTTCTTCTGATCTCTGCATTCGGAGCTTTTTCCGTTTCTGCTACCGAGGAAGAAGAATATCAGTACACAAAGGAAGAAATTCAGGAGGCCGCAGATTATTACGGTATGTCCTATAAAGAACTTCTCGCTGCTATGGGACTTACTGAGGAAGATCTCGTTGATGGATCTGCTTTCTCTTCTACTGATGCTGTATATAGCTACACAGATATGCTTGCAGATGTTGAATTCAAGACCTTTAAGTCTGATTCTCACAACATATCCTACAAGTTCCCCAAGGACGGCACAGTTTATCTTCCTTCCGATGATATAGCTGCTGTCGCCGCTCACACAGGTATTTCTCTCAAAGATATCATGAACAACTACAACCTTGTTGTTATCGCTGAGTATACCAACGAACTCAACGGCGCTAATGTTCTATATCAGATCATCGCTGAGGAAGATACTCCTTACGGAAAACACATCGGGAACTACAAAAACCTTACTGACTCTGAGCGTGATGCGCTTGTGCAGTCAAAGATCGATGAAGGTTTCGATGAGAACAACACCTATATGATAAAGAAAAAAGGAAATGTTTATCTCGTTGCAAGAAGTGACTCCGATGAGGTTGCCGAAAGCGGATTCTGTATTACAGAGACTGAGATCTCAACTGTAATCAACGGAACCATTTATACTGCTTACATTTATATCCAGCACGGCGGCACAACTGCTGATGCCAAGGTTGTTGAAGACATTCTCGACAGCCTTATCATCAAAGGTTCAGCAAGCACCGTTACTGTAAGTAAGACCCTTTCAATCGTTGCTCTCTGCATTGCAGGCGTTCTCTTTATTGTTGTACTTTTCCTTATCTTCTTCATTGTAAGATTCAGCATCTACTCCAAGGCTTCCGGCAGCAGATTCAATATCATTGGTTTCAGCATGCCCAAGAAGAATACCGAGAGAGCTGTTTCAAAGCGTAATTTCAGAGCTGAGTCAAATATAAAGGATTCACTTGATTGATCAAGATCGTTATTATAAAAGAAAAGATCCCGATAAAATCGGGATCTTTTCTTTTTACGGCGCAATATAAATTACAGGAATAAGCTTTAATTATGCTGCATGTGCAACTGCCTTTTCTCTTCTCTGGGCGGGTACAACACGTACAGCTGTTCTCCGTGCAGTGTGGCGGACAGCCTTTCTTCTGCGTACAGCTGCTTTTTCTCTGATAAGCTGAGCACGATATACTGCAAGAAGAAGTACACAGAGAAGAATTTCTGCAACTGTCATGGCAATAAGCAGTGCGTTGCCGAACGTCTGTACTGAAAAGAGCATAAATACACCGATACCCACGCACATTTTGAAAATTCTTTCGGAAACAACACCCTTAACCTTGTAAATGCCTCTGAGGATCACTGCAAAAATTATAACAAAAGAACCGATTACTATATTCATATCTACATCTCCTTTTATTAAACAAGCATTTGTTCGCCTTGTGATTATGATTATAGCAGGTTTTTTTGAAAAATCAATAGGTTTTTTGAAAAAATGTCCATTATTGGGCACAATTTTTGAGTTTATTGACATTATTTTGTACTATTATTGGTGCATTACCGAACAAATTCACGAATTGTTCGGTTTTTGGTATAAAAAAGCCGCTTTGTGTCACTTCACAAAGCGGCTTTTTGTTTGATTTCAGTCTTCGATGATGAGTTCTTCTTCCTCATCCCCCTGCTCATATTCCAGGATATCTCCCGGCTGGCATTCAAGTACTCTGCAGATAGCATTAAGAGTGGAGAATCGGATAGCCTTGGCTCGATTGTTTTTCAGTATTGAAAGATTTGAAAGTGTAATTCCCATTCTGGATGCAAGCTCTGACGCACTTATCTTTCTTTTCGCCATCATTACATCGAGATTTACAATTATCGGCACTGACTTTCCCCTCCCTTAAATCGTAAGCTCGTTCTCTTCTTTAATCCTCACTGCTGTTGCAAACAGATCCGCAAACACAAGTGTTATGATTGAGAGAACTACAAAAACAACAAATATTACAATGGGATAAATCGAATTCATGGTGAATATCGGATAGCAAAAAATCACCGCAAGAAGTATGCTTGACAGGCTGATAAAGCGAAGATATTGAACATTGATTTTTGTAAAAGCTTTGCCCTTTGCAATATTGAACATCATCAGCAGTGAAAGAGTAAGCATGGACAACACGGGAATTCCTGCGGCATAAAGGACAGGTATTATTGAATCAATTATCTCCTGTCTTACTGCTACATCGGCACCCTTTACGTATATATTAACAACGTCAGGAAGCATAACATAAACAACTATTCCTACCACAAGGGTTATTACCAGAATTATTATAGCAAATATACTGCCTATTGCCATTCTTTTTTCACTTTTCATCTTCGGCACCTCCGCCTTTTCTTATACTATATATGATATCACAACAACTTTATGTGTCAAGATGAATTTTATTCCCCGTACTCAGGTTCTGTGTTTACATTCCATATCTCACTTTTTAAACCCTGACCGAGAATTACATCCACTGATTTCATGGCCGTAAGCATGGAGTGGTCCATATTATTGTATCTGTGCTGACCGTTACGGCCTGTGCAGAAAAGATTTTCCACGGAATTTATATATTCTTTTATTCGATGCAGTTCTGAATACGCTCCGTCATAGGATGGATATGCTTTATTCATTCGCTCGCAATGAGATAATACTACATCTGTTTTTTCTATTACCCCTATGGCAGCAAGCTCATCAATGGCAAGGGATATTATTTCACTGTCACTTTTGCTGCTCAGTTCATCCCCTTTGCTGCAGAAATATTCAGTGCCGAGAAATATGCTTTTTTCAGGATCACTTACCATGTACGGTGACCAGTTATTGAATATCTGCAGTCTGCCCATTTTTACCCCCGGATCCTGAATGTATATCCAGCAGTCCGGTGGAATATTGCCCGGGGTTTTCAGCTTTGTTCTGTTTCTGAGCTTAAGTTTTTTCACTTCAACTCCAACGGTTATGAAATCTCTGAAATTGAGCGCTGATGAAATTTTCCGAACATCTTCGGGCACTTCACCGTCAATTTTTTCTATAAGTTTTGCAAGAGGCATGGACGAAACAAGAATATCCGCAGGATATTCAACGTCATTTGAAAATACGGATTTTACTTTTCCTTCGCTGACTTTTATCCTTTCTGCCGGAGAATCAAATATTATTTTTCCTCCGAGAGCTGTTATTTCGTCGGCTGCACACTGCCACAGCTGACCCGGTCCGAGCTTCGGGTACAGAAACCTTTTTATAAGGGATGTTTCGCTGCTTTTTCCTCCGCTGAACATATCCTTTGCTGCTTTCCAAAGAGAAAGACCTTTTACTCTCTGTGTACCCCAGTCAGGCGACATCTCCGAGGGATTTATTCCCCAGACCTTTTCGGTGTAGCTTTCAAAGAATGTTCTGTACAGCCTTTTTCCGAAACGGTTTATATAAAAAGCCTCAAGAGAATCTTCTTTTATCGGCTTTATTTTTGCGCAGAGATATGACATAAATGCGGGAACTGCACTGAATCCCATGGTTCTGAGTGTTTTAATGCTCACAGGATAATCATAGAATTTGCCTTTTTGATAGATTGATGAAACTCTGCGTCTGCTGAGCATTACCGCTTCTGTTGTTTCCGGGTCTGCTCCGCCTTCTTTCAATACAGGCTCTGTCCCTGTAAGAATTTCATCCTTTGCTGCTTTTCCCTGGCAGGGCATAAGACTTTCCCAGAAAGACAGCACCCTTGCAGATTTGGTATAAAAACGATGTCCGCCCAGGTCCATGCGGCTGTCGTTTACCTTGACGGTGCGGGATATGCCGCCTGTTGTGTTGTCTGCTTCAAGGATTGTCACAGAATAATCTTTGCTGCGTCTTAACAGTTCAAGTGCTGCTGTAAGTCCTGCAGGACCTGCGCCTATTATCACCACATTTTTCATATCTCCACCGCCTTTCCTTTTTTCTGATGCTTATTTTATCATATTATTTTCTTTTTGCATACTATAAATGAAAAGCCGCCTGACTTCATCAGGCGGCTTTTATTATATAATCAGTCGATCTGTACAACCTTTGCTTCAGGAGCATTGTTCTTAATGCTGGCAATGCCCTTCAGGCAGCTTGCCTTGGAGCGATAGCCTTCACCGGTAACGATGATCTGACCGTTTGTTGCCTTGAGTCTGAAACGAATCTCACCTGCTTTGTCGGTGTAAACTTCAAACTTGGGATGAGCGATCTTCTCAAAATTTGCAACAGTCTGATCTTCGATTGCAGCCTGAGAATTCTTTCTTACACTTTCAATGCCCTTCTGACAAGCATCAATAGTGGAATAGGACTCACTTGTTGCGATTACCTGACCGTTACCTGCCTTAAGATTAAACAGATAGTTACCTTTAGCTGTTACTTTGATTTCAAACTTTCCTGCCATTGTTATTAAACCTCCCAACAAATTTTCCCAATGTTTACTGCATTGTGGATATATTTTAACACATTCGCACAATGAGCGCAATACTTTCGGGAAAAATAAGGAAATTTGGAGGTGATTTTCACAATATTACATATATTAATGCCGCAAGCAGCATTGTATCTGCGCCGGAATTCAGCAGAAAAAGGGCAACTATCAAAAGCAGTAAAGTTTCGTTATCAATGTTCAGTGCAAAAAAATTCTTTTTTCTGAGTCTGCAATGCTCTGCGCAGGTATTTCTGTTTTCCACACGACGAATTGCTTCTTCTGTCAACGAAAGAATGCAGCTCATTTTACTCTCCTCCAAGCATCTGACCTAAAAGCGGCAGTACTTTTGCTATTTTGAGAATTGATCGGGCTGTATCTATTTTTTCCTTCCGTGTATCGCTCATGTAAGGCACCAGTGCATTCAGCAGACGCTCATCATCATTTTCCTTGTTTACGGTATTTATCAGAGGCATCACTTTCAGCAGAATTCCCATAATGTCCTCTTCTCCGCTGCTTTCTTTTTCATTGCTCTCTGTCCCAAAAAGCGAGCCGAGAATATCATCAAGCTCTGCCATTTCTATTTTTCTCCTTTTCCGTTCATGCTTTCAAGCAATGTTTTCGCCTGCGGTGTTGACAGGATTTTTGTAATGCTTTCCTTGTTTCCAAGTATCTCCATCAGCTTCTGTGCATCCTGCTCGCTCATGTTTGAAAGAAGCATTTTAAGCTTTGGATTTTTGTTCAGTGTCTTTTCTGTTTCTTCCGGGGATTTGCCAATTGCCTCTGATATCTTTTCAAGCATTTCTCTTTTCATCATATACTCCTCCGAAATTGTTATTGTATTCCATTATATGAATGTTATAATGAATATATGATAAATAAGGAGTTGTTTCGACTTGAAGCTGCTGGTTGTTTCAGATTCTCACGGCAATGTTGATGCCCTTCGTAATATTCTTATCACTCATTACGACAGATCAGACATGATAATCCACCTCGGTGACGGCGAAAAGGATTATGAAAGTGTAATAAAGCATCTGCCTGTGCCCAGTGTTTTTGTGCGTGGAAACTGTGATTTTGCTTCAAGTGCACCCGATCTGAAAATCATTGAGGTTGAGGGAAAAAGAATACTCTGTACCCACGGTTACCGGTATTCTGTCAAATATGGTCTTTCCTCTCTGAAAAGTGCTGCTCGGGATCAGAAGGTTGATATGGTGCTTTTCGGACACACCCATAATGCTCATGTGGAGTACGATGACGGCTTATATGTTGTAAATCCCGGTTCTGTTGGCTGGAGATGTATGGAGCCTTCTTTTGCGTTTATAGATGTCGTTAAATCAGGAATTTTGCCCAATATTGTACACATCTGACATTTTTATTATTGTTTTTGTTCATTTGCTATTTACTTTTAGTTCATTAAGTGGTAAAATGTTTGTGATTATAGGTGAACGATTTTATTTTGGAGGTGCCCCATGCTTGTTAAATGTATTGCTGTTCCCAGAGAACGGACACCCAAAAAAGTTGAAGTTATTCTGAGCAGAATTGTTCCTGCACAGAAAAATACAGTTAAGCTTAATGTACGTGTTGCTCAGCAGGAAGTATTTGTTGAAGAAACAATTTCTGCCCAAGCACCTGAGATTCCTGAAGCAGATGATAACCTCAGCGGAATTATACCCTCCGAGGGTTTTTATACCGATGCTGACGATATCGTTATCGATGATGTGGATGAGCTTACGGAAATTTTCTTTGAGGAAACTGATGAAATTACAGCCGATGACGAGCCTGAGGTATCTATTTCCGAAATAAACGCTGACTTTGAAGAACTTGAAAACGATCTTCGTTATCAGCTCGGTGATGATGAAATTGATGACGAAGAAGTAATGGATGAGTCTGAAGATGCAATTATTCAGCGTCACTTCGTCCGTAATGACACCGGTGAGCTTTTTGCATCGGACAGTGAATCTGCTGACGGTCATGAGGTCGCCTGCTATGATAATACAGGCAAGCTTAAGCGTGCCTGCGGTGTCATCCGTAAAAATCAGCATTTGGAAACTGAAGATGACGTTTACAGTGCCGCTGTGCACGATATGTTCCCTGATTCTGAAATATAAATTTATAAGCCGCAGTTATTTCTGCGGCTTATATTTATTTTGTTCTTTTTATTGTATTCTCCTCTTAAATGTGGTAAATTTATAGCATACCAATTACACGGAGGTCATGCCTGTGTTCAAGTTAAAATCCACCAAGCATCTGATCCTTGCGATTTTTGATTTTCTTATTATCGGCGTCGTTATCTACGGTCTTACTGACTGGGTTTATGACGGATATCCTTCTTGGATTCCCTATGCAATTATTGCATTCTTCTTTATCATGGCATCTGTCAGATTCTATAAGTTTTCTTCTTCTCTCAAGAAAAGTTCCTCAGTGGATTCTCACGATATTGAAACATTATTCTCTGAAGAAAGCAAATCTGACGAAGAAGAACCTGCTGTTTCAGAAAATGGTTTCCGCAGACGCAGCAAGGCTCCTGTCCTTACTGAAAGCAAACTGCCGACAGAGTCTGAATCTGAAACAGAAACGGAAAAATCAGATAATTAAAAAACAGCCGCTGAAGTAAGCGGCTGTTTTTATTTATCTCTTTACTGTCTTTGCAGGACGGCGATAATACACCTTGACCTTTGCAGGTGCTTTGACTCTGCTTTCAACGGTAACCCTCTTAGGCATTTCAGGTGCTGCCTTGGGTTCGTCAGCGTATTCTGTAAATGATGCTCTTCCCACCTGAAGAGTGCCTGTGCAGGAAGAAACGGAGCTGTCGCCTATATACATGGGAGCACTTGTTGTGATCTCCTGAGTTTCTGCGAAATAAATCTCATCGGGAGTTATTTCGGTATAGGAAGGCTCACATACGATGGGCTCAGACTCGATAACCTCGATCTCGCCGTATTCCTCATCTACAGAGAATCCGATCTTCTTCTCGGTAACTACTTCCATTTCAGGCTCGGATACAGTTTCCTCCGCCTTTTCATAATAAGGTGTTTCGTTGAGGAGTCTGTTAGCTTCACCAATAGAACTCTTTGTGGAATCAAAGGGAGAAGGATTGGACTTACGGACATCAATCGTGCCGCTTTCCTTGACAATCTTGGATGTATCTGCAAGGAACTTTGCACTGTAAGGTCCAAGAACGGGTACGGAATATCCCTTACCGCCTGCATAGTCAACTTCGCCTGCTCTCATGGAAAGCAGACGCTCAACCTCTGCATTTATATCAGTAGATCCTGCACCGGGCTGAAGTCCGTTGTCGTGCTTTACTGCAACAAGCTTATGAACTGCGCCTGTGAGGGTTGCATCAATTCTGTCAAGACGATCCTGAAGATCATCCATTGCATTATTCAGCTCAATTCTGACGGCAGACATACTTGCACGGATGTTTGCAACTTCCTTTGCTGCATCGCCGGCAATCATTGTTACCTGCTCCTGATTATCAACCGCACGCTGGAACAATCTGTCTGTTGCACGTTTGGTAACAGACATAATGGAAGAAACCGAGTTCTGAAGCTCAGTAAATTCCCTTTCACGCATTGCGTATTCACGGTCACGCACACGGAGCTGATCGCAGGTTGCCTGAAGAGTGTTGCGCTCGGCATTTCCTGCCTCAATTGTCATGCGAAGATTGTCAGAAGTGGACTGCGCAATCTGCAGATTCTGCTCAAGCTGTACTATCTGGGCACTCATTGATGTGACTGAACCGGAAAGTCTGTCACGCTCATTGATAACTGCAGACTTTTCACCTGCCAGTGTATCTATCTGAGAACGCATATTTTCCTGGTCACGAAGCATCATATCAACCTGGCTCAACAAGCCGGTCATTTCTTCGTCAACAGCTGAACGCTTGTAACCCAGCAACGCCTTTTTAAAACGCTTACCCTGTACATACTCCATAGAATCTGCCCCCTTTCATGGTAGAATCGCACTTTTGATGCGTACATATACAATATCGCATAATTAAATCCTGATTAATTGTAACACATTATGTTGAGCAAAGCAATAGTAAATTAATAATTTGTTCAATTTTTAATAAATTGTTAAATGCAAATTGTTCCGCCTATCAACATTGCACAATTTTGTGCTTAACACCGACTATTTATCTCCTTTTCAGCTGTTTTTAGTGTAGTTTGCCAATCAACTTTTGCTCAAATTTTTCGCATATTTAAATTACAGTTTTTATTTTATAAAAAAGAAACTCCCGATAAAAAATTCAGTGTTTTTTATCGGGAGTATTATGTAAATCAATAATTATTTGCCGGGATTGCGCTTGAAGAGGTTCATAAGAGTTTCAAACTCATCATCGTCATCATCATCGATAGAAGAAACAGGAGCGGATGATGTTCTGGTCTCTTCAACTGCAGAAGATGCGGTCTCTACGACATTTGCATTTGCTGCAGTTACTGAAGGTGCAGAGCCATCAGATGAGAATCCTGTTGCAATAACAGTTACAATCATCTCATCGTCAAGGTTGTCATTCTGTGCAAAACCCCAGATGATGGTTGCATCAGGATGAGCTGCCTTGGTGATCATTGTTGCTGCAAGGTCGATATCATCAAGGTCGATATCGCTGGAAGCAGTAAAGTTGATGATGACACCACGTGCACCGTTGATGGAAGTCTCAAGAAGCGGGCTGGATACTGCTGCATGAGCAGAAAGAGATGCCTTTTCCTTGCCTGCTGCACGACCAACACCCATGTGAGCATAGCCTGCGTCCTTCATGATGGTTGTAACATCTGCAAAGTCAAGGTTAACAACACCGGGATGAAGGATAAGGTCAGAAATGGACTGAACGCCCTGACGGAGAACATCGTCAGCAACGGAGAATGCATTGATAAGGGTGATCTTCTGCTCAGAGACCATCTTGAGTCTTTCGTTGGGGATGACAACAAGGGAGTCGACATGCTCACGAAGTGCAGCAATACCGCTCTCTGCCTGCTCCATACGGCGTCTGCCTTCAAATGCGAAAGGCTTGGTTACGATACCGATGGTAAGGATACCCATTTCCTTTGCAATCTCTGCGATAACAGGTGCTGCACCTGTACCTGTGCCGCCGCCCATACCTGCAGTGATGAAGCACATATCTGTGCCCTTGAGTGCTGCTTCGATATCTTCACGGCTTTCCTCTGCTGCACGCTGACCCTTGGAAGGATCTGAGCCTGCACCCTTGCCTCGTGTGATCTTGTCGCCGATCTGGATCTTGTGGGTTGCCTGGGAGCTCATAAGAGCCTGAAGGTCAGTGTTGACAGAAATAAATTCAACACTGGTAACACCCATCTGAACCATGCGGTTTACAGCGTTTCCGCCGCCGCCGCCAACACCGATTACCTTGATTTGAACCAGTCTTTCCATGTCAGTATCATATGCAAATGACATTTATAATCCCCCTCGGATCTTGTTATTCCTATATTTTTGCGCCGCCATAAAAAAGGCGATATATTCTTATATACAATACTAACACGGTTGAATCAAAAATGCAATGCACAATATATGAATTTTTCTACATTTTGTAATTTATTTTTTTGTCGACCCAACATAACGTGTTTTCAAAAAGACTAATCCAGCATATATTCCGGGGTGAAATAGCCTTTCTTCGGATTGGATACGTCAACTCTTCCGATATCGTATTCCGAAAGACGCTCGTGGATTATCCTGCCTGCCATCTCTATTTTGGTTTCCAGGTCTGCACCTGAGCCAATTTTTATAACAATTCGATTGTCATAGTAGGCATACAGATTACCTGCAGACAGGTCGACCTTTGTAGGCTGAAGATCAAATCTGCCAAGAAGCTCCATCAGGGACGACAATGTTGCAAGTGCAGTTTTGTCCTGAACTACTATATAATTTCCGCTTTCAATACCGTCCGTAATATCAAGACCGATAATCTCGGGCAATGCTGTTTCGTCGATGTATGCGGAATGGTCATTTCTGCCTGGCTCAGCAGGCACATCTGTCTGCGAAACATCGCTGCCCGATACCTCGGGGATATCGGTTTCCGATATATTTCCTCCGAAATCAGGTGCAAGGGTTTCAAGGCACTTGCCTTCCTCACTTACAATTATTCTCATGCCCGTCTGAAGTGTTATAACACCTGCAGGCTTTGCGGTTTCTGCCTTGATTCTGATGCCTGTGGGGAATGAACGCTTTATATCGCAGTCTTCTATATAAGGAAGCAGTTTCTCTATGCTTTTTTCTGCTTTGCCTGTATCTACGGAAAAGATATTTTCTCCTTCAGAAACGCCTGATATTTCTTTTATCTGCTCTTCTGAATATATCTCTTTTCCATCTATTTCTACTTTTATAGTGTCAATTTTGAAGAACACCGTCAGAGAAAGCATAATCATAAGAGCCAGAAAAGCGAACACCAGCATTGTATATGTAAGTGCCGTTGCAAGTTTTGAGCGTGACTGAGATTTTGCCATCTCACCGCTTTTCTTCCTCGTTGTCTGTACGGTTTTCTTTGCTGCGGTGCTCTTGCTGTTACCGGTGTTTTTTCTGGTCGATTCTGCAAATTTCTTATAATCATCCCGTGCACTGCTTTTTCCTGTCCGTGTATCCACTGCAGTTTTCTCTGCGGGTGTAGATTTTGTCTGAGCCGTTTTCTGGGATGAAGTTTTGCTTCTTGTGCCTGCTCCGGATGAAGTTTTAGGTTTTGCGGAAGAGGATGCTCCTGCCGGTTTCCTTGTTGTTTTGCTCTGAGGCGCAGATGTCCTCTGTCTGCTGCCCGATGAAGGAGCTGTCGGTCTGCTGCCTGCAGACTTTGTGCCCGTCTGTCTGCTACCCGATGAAGCGGTGCTTTTCTTTGTCACGGATTTTTTTCCGTTATTTTTTTCTGTTCCGTTATTTTTCTCGTAAGGCACTTCTATGCCCTCCTTTACTCTCTCCTGATGTCTGCTCCCAATGAGGCAAGGCCTTTGTCAAGGTCCTCATATCCTCTGTCAAGATGTTTCAGACCACCCACTGTAGTCGTTCCTTCTGCGGCAAGGCCTGCAATTATCAGTGCCGCCGAGCCTCGCAGGTCTGTTGATTCAACCTGAGCTCCGAAAAGTTTTGGTACTCCGTCTACAACTGCCACCCTGCCCTCTGTTTTTATTCTTGCGCCGAGTCTGCACAATTCCCATATGTGCTTGAATCTGTTATCAAATATGGTTTCCACAAACACACTCGTTCCCTTTGCCACCGTTGTCATCGCCATGATTATTGCCTGCACATCCGTAGGAAATCCCGGATATGGCATTGTTCGAATGAATTTGTTGGGACTGAGCACAGGCGGTGCGGCAAGCTCGATGGCGTCCTCCCACACTTTCAGTTCACAGCCCGCTTCTTCAAAATTTGACAGCACGGGACTTAAATGCTCCGTACAGACATTGTTAAGTCTTATTCTGCCTTTTGTAATTGCTGCGGCCGCCAGATATGTTGTTGCTTCAATACGGTCGGGAATTACGGCATGGGATGCAGGATGCAGTTTATCCACGCCCTCAATGGTGACCCTTCCGCAGCCAGCACCGCTTATGCGTGCTCCGCAGGCATTGAGAAATGCAGCAAGATCGGTTATTTCAGGTTCTCTCGCTGCATTGGTTATTACCGTTGTACCTTTTGCAGTCGATGCTGCAATCATTATATTTTCTGTTGCACCAACACTCGGAAAACTGAGATTGACGGTTGTTCCTTTCAATCCGTCAGGTGTCAGGCAGATTATCTTTCCGTGTTTTTCTTCTATTACCGCACCCATCTTTCTCAGCGACGAAAGATGGAGGTCTATAGGTCGTGGTCCCAGCTCACAACCTCCCGGCATAGTCAGCTCCGCTTCACCGAAACGTGCTACTATTGCACCGAGAAAACATATTGATGAACGCATTTCCCTCATCAGATTCTCCGGTATATCAAATCTCTCCGGCTGAGAGGAATCTACTGTGACTGTGTCACCCTGCTTCGTCACTTTGCAGCCGAGATAGCTGAGTATCTTTGATGCAGCATCTACATCAGACAGTGCAGGGCAATTATGTATACTGCACTCTCCCCTTGCGGCAAGGGCTGCTGCAAGTATTGGAAGTGCAGCGTTTTTTGCGCCGTGAGGACTTATTTCTCCCGATAATTTATGTCCTCCGCATATTTTCATTTCCGACATAACACGCACCCTTTCGCACAGCATTTTTACCATATACTATGTCGAAAGGGCGTGTAATGTTCTTTATCAGATTGCCTTACTGTCAGTTTTTAGCGGCATACTTGACAACTATCTCATATATTCTTGCGCAGGCGTCTGTTATTGCAAGCTTCTTTGCATTTTCGCCCATTGCGCACAGTTTTTCTCTGTCAGATGCAAGCTCATCGATTTCTTCCATGAGCTTCTCATAGTTAAGTTCGCTTTCAACAATGCACTTTGCTGCATTTCTGTCAACAAGTGCCATTGCATTGTAATACTGATGATTCTCTGCAACATTGGGAGAAGGAATCAATATGGATGCCTTGCCCTGTGCCTGGATTTCAGACAGTGTCATGGAGCCTGAACGGCAGATTACAAGGTCTGCTGCTGCAAGGACTCTGGGCATATCGTTTATGTACTCACGGATGTCGAGATTGTCGCACTTTTCTGTGTCGATTCCCTCTGCTGCGAGAGTTTCAGGCACGAACTTGCCGTACTGACCGTAGCCGTGAATATGATTGTACTTTCCGTCCTTTGCGCTTCTTTTGAGCATTCCCAGCATTGACTCATTGATGGTACGTGCACCAAGTGAGCCGCCGAAAGAAAGGATAAGAGGTCTGTCGTCAACACCCAGCTCACGTCTTGCCTGCTCCTTTTCATAGGTAAGCATTTCAGCTCGGATGGGGTTTCCTGTTACTGCAAATTCCTTTGCGTCCTTTATTCTTTTCTTTGCATCTTCAACTGCGACCATTACGCATTTCGCATCGGATGCGAGCATTTTTGTGGTCATTCCGGGGAATGCATTTGATTCGTGAATAATTACGGGTACACCCATCTTTGCTGCCTTGCGAAGAATGGGTCCTGCAACATATCCGCCGGTACCGATGGCGATATCGGGCTTGAAGTTATTGATTATCTCTTTTGCTCTCTTTGATGAGTTTGCAAGATACCAGAGTGCCTGAGCATTTCTTTTTATATTTGTAAAGGAAATCTTTCTCTGGAAGCCTGCTACCTTCATACCCTCAAAACGATATCCCTGCTGAGGAACAAGTCTTGATTCCATTCCCCAGGGAGTACCTACAAAGAGTATCTCCGCATCAGGCTGCTGTTCCTTGATGTAGCCTGCAATGGCTATGGCAGGATTGATGTGACCTGCGGTACCGCCGCCTGCAAGTAATACTTTCATGGTATGACCACCTTTTTGCTATATTGTTTTCTTTGTTGAGCCACGGCTGACCGAAAGAAGCAATCCCACTGAAAACAGCAGCATTACCAGCGCCGTACCTCCGTAGGAGAAGAAAGGAAGGCTTATGCCGGTGTTGGGGAGTGCTCTTGTTACAACTGCGATGTTGAGCAGTGTCTGCCAGCCGATCTGAGCTGTTATTCCAATGCCCATGAGTCGGGCAAATCTGTCCGGGTTTGCCATGCTGACTGTAAGTCCTCGCCAGACAAAAAGTGCAAAGATTATCATTATTGCCACTGCACCAACAAAGCCCAGCTCCTCGCCTACAACAGCAAAGATAAAGTCGTTCTGAGGCTCGGAAATATACAGATATTTCTGCCTTGAGTTGCCTATTCCCTGACCCATCAGGCCGCCTGATGCCAGTGCATAATGAGCCTGGATATTCTGCCAGCCGTCTCCCAGTGCATCGCTGAACGGATCAAACCACACCGCAAAACGTCTTTGCATATAGTTTGTAAATGTGACAAGCACGATTACGCCTGCCACGGGAATTGCGGCTACTGCTGCAAGCCATTTCTTCGGTGTTCCGCCGATGAACATGATTGTTGCAGCAATGAGGCACATGAGAATGAAGCAGGAAAGGTGAGTTTCGATTACGGTAAGTCCTGCTATGAGCACAATTACCGGCGCACAGCGGATGACACCGTATCTCAGGGTCTGCACTCGCCAGGCATTTTTTGCCATGTACTGCGACAGGTATATTATTATTGCAAGTTTTCCGATTTCTGAAGGCTGGAACGAAAATCCGCCTATTCTTATCCATCTTTTCTGGCTTTCATTTGAAATTATAAGAACCAGGATCAGCAGGAATACTGATATGCCAACCAGATACCATGTGACTCGTTTTATAAACCACATGGGAAGCAGGGAACCTATGAACATTGCAATCAGACCTACAACCGCAAACAGCAGCTGTCTGCGCAGGTAATAGGTACTGTCGCCGCCCTGGTAATACTGTGCGTAAGCATAGCTTGCGGAGTACATCATTATGATTCCGAGGGTGAGAAGTGCAAGGACGATAACAAGTGTCCATACATCAAAGCTCATGCTTCTGTCAGTTGCTGTGACATACATTTCGCTTATGAGAAGCTTCCACCTCTCCTTGAAGCTGAGTTTTGCCACCTCTTCATCGATGGTGTTGCCCTTCGGTCTTCCTGTTCGTATTCTTTTTGTTCTGTCAGATGACAATGCCGGCATATTCTTCCCCTTCCTTATACTGTGATCTCAGACAAAATGCTTTTACACTTCACCGGCTGTGCATAAGATTTCTGCAGTTTATCTGAAATCTCAAAACAGCCGTCTTAATGGAGAGTTGACAGCAGACAGGCAACAGCGCCGAATACTACTGTTACGATGCTGAATACTGTTACTATCTTTATTTCTGACCAGCCGCTCATCTCAAAGCTGTGATGTATCGGAGTCATTTTGAATATTCTCTTTCCGTGGGTGAGCTTGAAATAGGTTGTCTGAAGCATTACAGAGCCTGTTTCACAGAGATAAATGATACCTACCAGCGGAACGAGTATGGGCATATCGCAGGCAAATGCGGTTGCACAGAATATACCGCCGAGGAAAAGTGAGCCTGTATCGCCCATGAATACCTTTGCGGGATAGAAGTTCCATACGAGGAAGCCGAGGCAGCCGCCTGCAACGGATGCTGCAAGAATACCTACATGGAAGAATTCGTTCAGTGCTGCGATGAGCATGAAGCAGATCATTGCAAAAAATGTTACTGATCCGCAAAGTCCGTCAATGCCGTCTGTAAGGTTTACTGCGTTTATAAAACCAACTACCAGGATAAGTCCGACAATGTAAAGCCAGATGCCGATTTCAACAGTTCCCACAAAGGGAATGTATGTAATACCCTTTCCCTTATCTGCAATGGCTATTGCTCCCATGAACAGACCTGCGGTTACAAACTGGAGAAGAAATTTCTGCTTTACGGTAAGACCGGTATTCTGCTTCTGCTTGATTCCGGTATAGTCATCAATAAAGCCCATTACGCCGCATACAAGTGCCAGACCGACACCTGCCCAGAGTTTGATCTGATACGGGCCTGAAACAGGATAGTTCTTTGTCATTACGAAGAAGCAGGGAATGCAGATTGCTATTGCAAGAATGATACCTGCAATGAACATGATGCCGCCCATGGTGGGTGTGCCCTGCTTTTTCTGATGCCATGTGGGACCTATTTCTTTTATAGTCTGGCCAAATTTAAGCTTCTGAAGCCACGGAATAAGAAACTTTCCGAGAATTGCGGATGCTCCGAATGCAATTGCTGCCGCAATTATACTCATTATTGCATAAGCACTGTTTATTGACATATTTACCCGTCCTTTTTGAATTTATTCGCCGTACACCCATTAAATTGATTCTTTGAGTTTTTCGATCACCTGCTCAAGCTGTACCGAGCGGCTTGCCTTGAACAGTATTGCATCGCCTGCGGCAACCTCCTGAGCAAGGGCTGCTGTAAGGGATTCCTTGTCTTCAAAGAGTCTTGTGTTTCCTTCTTCGGTCAGCTTTGCTGCACCTTTTATATAATGCTCTGCGTTTTCGTCGCCTACTGCCCAGAGCATATCCACGCCGCATTTATCTGCCCATTCGCCGCACTGGGAATGGCCTGTGGGTGCATAAGTACCAAGCTCCATCATCTCACCGAGGACAGCAATCCGTCTGCCTGTGCACTTCAGGGATGTGAGTACGCTCATGGAAGCCTTTATGGAGTCGGGACTTGCGTTGTAGCAGTCTTCTATAAGAGTTATTCCGTTTATGTGTACAATCTTCTGACGCATGCCTGAAGGTACGTAGTCCTTTAGGCCTTCAACGCACTGCTCACTTGTAAGACCAAGCGTTCTGCCCACTGCGTATGCCGCAAGAGCGTTGTATACGTTATGCTTGCCGACTGCAGGAATTGAAACGGGAACAAATTCGCCCTTCCAGCAGAGAGAAAACTCCATGCCGTTGTCCATCTGGACGATATTTTTTGCGCAGCAGTCTGCGTTGTTGTCAATGCCGTAGGTTATAATAGGATTTTCTATTCTGTCAAGTGCGCTCATGAGCATATCATCGTCTGCGTTGAGCACCAGAGGAGCGGTCTTTTCCATTCCGTCGAGAATCTCAAGCTTTGCCTGAAGAATACCCTCACGGCTCTTCAGGTTTTCAATGTGAGCCACACCAATGTTTGTGATGATTCCCACTGTGGGTCTGGCAATCTTTGTAAGAAGTGAAATCTCGCCAAGATTGTTCATTCCCATCTCAAGCACTGCTGCTGTATGATTTTCTTCAAGCTGCAGACACATACGGGGAAGTCCTATATCGTTATTGAGATTGCCGAGGGTTGCAAGGACGTCAAACTTCTTACGCAGGACTGCCGCAACCATTTCCTTTGTTGTGGTCTTGCCCACAGAGCCTGTAAGTCCCACAACGGGAATGTCTTTTTTGGCCCTGTAGTATGCAGCAAGGTCGATAAGTCCCTTCCTTGTATCGGAAACTTTTATAACGGGGCATTTTACTCCCTCAACATCACGGCTGACCATGACGCATGCTGCACCGCTTTCCGATGCCTGCTTTGCAAAATCGTGACCGTCAAAGCGGTCGCCTTTTATGGCTATATACATACAGCCTTTTTCTACTGTACGGCTGTCGATTGTCACACTTGTATACTGTGCTTCTTCGGAGTATGAACCGCCTGTTGCCTTTGCGGTCTCACTCGCTGTCATAAGCATCATTTCTTATTCCTCCGCTCCGAGCTTTGCAAATACTTCCGCAAGTACCTCTCGCTCGTCAAAGTGGTATTTTGTCTTTCCGATTATCTGATAATCCTCATGTCCCTTGCCTGCAAGGACGATAACGTCCTTTTCCTTTGCATTGCGGACAGCATATTCAATGGCCTCACGGCGGTTTTCAATGACAACATACGGTGTGTCATGCTCTTTTACACCGGGAAGTATCTGCTCGATTATGCTCATGGGTTCCTCTGTTCTGGGGTTGTCGGATGTTACGATGACAAAATCGGCAAGCCTTGAAGCTGTTTCACCCATGATAGGTCTCTTGAGGGGGTCACGGTCGCCGCCGCAGCCGATAAGAATTACAAGTCTGCCGTCCTTATCCATTACAGAACGCATTGCAGACAGAATATTTGCTACTCCGTCAGGTGCGTGAGCATAGTCGATGATTACTGTAAAGGGTTTGTCGGTGGGAAACACCTCAGCTCTGCCCTTTACGCCGTGACAGGTTGAAAGAGCCTCTATTGCCACGGGGAACGGAACACCTACATTAAGAGCACAGCAGAATGCTGAAAGGGCATTGTGAACGGAGAATTCTCCAGGGATGGGAATGCTTGCCCTGCCGCTCATACCCTTGAAGGAAAGGTCAAAGCTTACTCCGTCGGCACGGTATTCGACATTTGTTGCTCTGCATTCTGCATCAGGGTTATTCACACCGTATTTTATGCTTCTTACATTGTCAGGAAGATCTATCTTTCTGCACCACTCATCATCCATGTTTACGGATGTCGAGCGGCTCATTCCAAAGATACGGCACTTGATTGCAAAATAATGCTCCATTGTACCGTGAACATCGAGATGATCCTGGGTCAGGTTTGTAAAACAGCTTGTTTCAAACTTCAGACCGTCAACTCTGCCCTGGTCAAGTGCCTGGGAGGATACCTCCATGAGGCAGAAATCGCACTTTGCGTCCCTCATTTTTCCGAATATCTCATGAAGCTCAAAGGTTGCGGGAGTTGTGTACTCTGTGGGGAGCACCTCATCGCCTATCATGTTGCAGATAGTTCCGATGAGTCCTACCTTGTAACCGCACTTTTCAAGGAGATTCTTGAGAATGTAGGTTGTGGAGGTCTTTCCGTTTGTGCCCGTGACACCTACAAGGCGAAGCTTTGCAAGGGGATTGCCAAACCAGTTTTCACTGATTGCGGCAAAGGCACTGAGAGTGTCACGCACCCATACCTGCTGAGGAAGTCCGAGCTCCTTTTCGCAGAGTATTGCTGCAGCACCTGCTTCGGCTGCTGCAGAAGCAAAATCATGCCCGTCGGAGCGCATACCCTTTATGCACACGAAAAGGCAGCCGGGAGTCACCTTTCTTGAATCAGAAGTGATTCCTGTTATTTCCACATTTTCAAGATCAAGCTTTGTGTCGCAGGTAAGACCTGCAAGAAGGTTATATAAAAGCATTAAACTTCACTGCTTTCCATTGGTTTCTGACTTTCGGTGCACACACGCCGCACTAAAAGCCGCTAACAGATAGATTATACTATATATAGTTCCAAAACGCAATAGATACACGTACATTTAGTCGTAAAGTCCGCCTTCGATGAACTCAACGGTTATTACGGTTCCCTGAGCAACTTTTTCGCCGCCTTCAATGGACTGACCGACTACAAGACCTGCTGTGCTGTTGTAACCCGTTCCTGCGTAACGGATGTTGAGGTTTGCGTTGGTTACTGCCTTGTTTGCTCTTGAAGGTGACATGCCTGTCAGGTCAGGCACTGTGGTCATTCTGAGCCAGGGTTCACTGCTGTCTTCTTCACCGTTGACCTTCGCTTCAAGAATTTCATCTTCAGTAAGTGCATAAAGCACAACGGTGCTTCCCTTGGGCAGACTCTGCAGACCCTTGGGTATCTGGGATGTGACCTTATCGCCTGAGCCGATGACTCTGCACTTGAGATCCTTTTCCTTGATTGCAGACTTTGCATTTTCTATGGTGCTGCCTACCGTATTCGGCGCCTGAACGTCAAGCAATTCTACATCCTTTGTGCTGTAGATTGTGTCGATTCCAAGGTAAGGCAGAACATTGCTCAGCACAGTACGGCATACAGGTGCTGCGATTGTACCGCCGGTGTGGGCTGCGCCATGGGGTTCATCGAGAAGCACAAGCATTACGATCTCAGGATCATCGCTGGGTGCGATTGCACAATAGGATGCAATGTATGATTTTACGCCCGTTTCAGCCTGCTCCTGAATCTTTTCAGAGGTACCTGTCTTACCGCCTATACGGTAACCTGCTATGTATCCGTTCTTTGCGGTACCGCCGCTTACTGTCTGCTCCAGCATGGAATTGATTTTCTTTGAAGTGCTTTCGGCAATTACCTGACGCTTGACTTCTGTATCAACTCTTTCAACGATATTTCCGTCGCTGTCAAGTATCTGGCTTACCACATGAGGCTGAACAAGATATCCGCCGTTGGATACTGCCGCTATGGCGGTTACCATCTGCACAGGGGTGATCTTGAAACTCTGTCCGAAGGAGCTTACTGCAAGGGTATCAGACTCCTTCTCAAGTACCTTCATGGTATGCATGATACCGCTGGCTTCACCGGGAAGGTCTATACCGGTTTTTTCTGTAAGTCCGAATGCGGTGAAATACTTGTAGAAGCTTTCAGCGCCTATTCTGCCTGCAAGCTCCATGAATACGGGGTTGCAGGAATTCATCATGCCCTTTGTCAGGCTTTCGGAGCCGTGACCGTAGGATGCGGCACATCTGATCTTTCGACCGTTTACTATGGAGTAGCCTCTGCAGTAGAAGCCTGAATTGAGGTTTGCGACGCCTTCTTCAAGTGCCGCCGCCATGGTTACGGGCTTGAAAACCGAGCCGGGTTCATAGGTATCGGATATACACTTGTTTTTCCACTGCTCATTCTGAGCATCGGCAAGTGCTGCTTTTCTCTCTTTTTCATCGCTTATGGCTGCGATCTGGGCTGCGGTTCTTTCATCCTGTATTGTCCTGTAGTCCGAGGGATTATAGTCAGGAATAGTGGACATGGCGAGAATTTCACCGGTATTCACGTTCATGATTATTCCGCAGGCACGGTTACGTACATCGTTATCCTTTACTGCCTGACGAAGTGCGTCCTCAAGCCAGCCCTGGATATTCTGATCAATGGTCAGCACAAGGCTGTTGCCTTCCTGAGGATCGATCATCATCTTGTAATCAAAGGGCATTGCAGCATCTGACTTTGCATTTGTTGCGACTATCTGACGTCCCGGAACACCGCTGAGGGTATCGTTATACTGCAGTTCAAGACCTGCTGCACCTGTATTTGAATCGTTTGTAAAACCAAGAATAGTGGACGCAAGGTTTGCATTGGAGCTTGAGTAATAGCGCTCGGTATCCTGCACCATGTAGATGCCGGGAATTACAACTTTACCCTTTTCATCTCTTGTGAAGGCTTCTATGGCATCCTTCTGGGTCTTATCAGCCTTGCCGTTGAGGGAAATATCGGAAAAATTGAGTTCGAGTCTTCCGTATATGTATTCTTCATCCAGTTCAAGCACTTCTGCAAGCATCTGGACTACCGCATCCTTGTGCTCATCTTTCAGGGAGCTCTTTTTTATCCATACCTTCCATGCAGTCCTGCTCTGGACAAGAGTCTGCATATTGGCATCGTAGACTGCGCCTCTCTTTGCTGTCAGCACTGTATCCTGAAGCTGCTGCTCCACGGCAAGCTGCTGCCATCTTTCTCTGTCAATAAGCTGATAATAACCAAGAAAACCGAAAAGAATGACAAAGCAGATCATCATTGCGACCAGCATTCCGTTGTTTCTCTTTCGCATTGTGGAATCGGCATATTTGGGGACTTTTTTACGTCTTTTGCCTTTTCTGCCAACCTTGTCAAACCATCTGTCGAAAGAATCCATTATTTCGGAAAAGCTGCCCTTTACATTTTTCGATGTCTCGTTTCGTGTTTCTCTTGCAGCTTTTCTTTCACGTGCTTCTTCGGCTTCTGCTCTGCGGCGTCTTGCATCTTTGTCCTGACGTTCGGCCATATTACGCCAGTCTTTCGGCTTTGATGCACCTGCAGAGGACGAAGCTGTGCGCTTTTCTCCGCTGCTGTATTCCCTTCTGTCCCTTGTATATGACACGGATTTTCTTCTATCGTTATCTCTCTCTGCCATAGTTACTCCTTTTTGTCCTGACAAATGCTTTTTACGGCATTGTTTATCTCATTTACGCAAAAGGAGAGCCAAGATTTTTCTTCAATCTCGACTCTCTGCCCGTGCTTTATTGTTCGTTATTCAGCGACGAACCGAACGGAGCGCCTTATGTATTTATACTGCTCTTTGCTCACGTTTATGTGTTCGGTTTATCAATGATTGTTCCAGAAGAAGATTGTTCGGCCTTTGTCGCAATCTTCAAATACATCATCATTATTTATGCTGAGCCACTCGGTCTGATAGTTCTCTCTGTGCTGCATACCGAGTTCCTTTATTGCATACTGCTCGATTGCAGCATCGCTCATTTTGCTCTCGAAGGCTATTTTCATAACCTCATAATCCTGCTCGAGTACAGTAAGCTCAGCGGTCTTGTTCTTTATGTCATGTGTGATGTCATTTACCTTCTGGTGGTTTCCTACCATTATTGCAAGCAGAGTGATTATCATAAGCGCCATGAATACAACCATTGCGACACGGAACTTTCCGTATTTGTCAACAATGGTAAGAGGCTGATTATGCTTCTTGCCCCGTGCTGCCTGCTGTGCACGGTTTTCCTTTATCTTTGCCTGACGCTCGGCTTCTTTTTTCTTCTGTCTTGCCTGAGCCTTTGCTTCAAGCATTTCATTTATTTCAAACATCCCGAAGTCAAATTCTTCAGCCAGACTTCCTTTGCCGTAAAACTCCTTTGACTGCTGCATTACCTCAAAGCTCCCTCCCTAATCGTTTCCGTCAACCATCCAATTCAGCCCACTTTTGTGGGTTATGTAAATTATATTACGGTAAACTAATTATGTCAATATATCTATGGTCTTTTATTTCAGTTTTCTGCACACACGAAGCTTGCTGCTTCTGCTTCTCGGATTCTCCTCAAGCTCCTCTTTTGAAGGTGCCGCAGGCTTGCGTGTAACAAGCTCTGCACGGGGAGTGTTGCCGCAAACGCACACCGGAAATTCCGGCGGGCAGGTGCAGCCGCTGCACCACTGTGCCATTCTGCGCTTTACTATTCTGTCTTCAAGTGAATGGAATGTGATTATGGCAAGTCGTCCTTCTTCTCTCAGCAGCTCAAATGCACCGTCCATGCCTCTTTCAAGAACGCCCAGTTCATCGTTGACCGCTATTCTCAGCGCCTGAAAACTGCGGCGTGCGGGATGTCCGTCACGGCGTGCTGCAGCAGGAACTGCATCACGGATTATGTCTGCAAGCTGCAGAGTGGTGAGAATTGGAGCCTTTTCCCTCTCCTCACAGATCTTTTTCGCAATCTTTACGGAAAACTTCTCTTCTCCGTACTTTGTGAATATCTCCGCAAGCTTCTGCCAGGAAAGCTCTGCCACAAGATCTGCGGCACTTGTACCTTTCTGACTCATTCGCATATCCAGAGGTGCATCGTGATGATAGGAAAAGCCTCTTTCCACGCAATCAAGCTGATGGGAGGAGACGCCGATGTCAAGCAGGACACCGTCGCAGCTGTCGTACCCTGCTTCGGCAGCGGCGTCTGTGATGTGTTCAAAGTTACTGCGGACAATCTTTACTCTTCGGTCATTCTTAAATCTTTCGGTAACCGTCCTGATTGCGTCGGGATCCTGGTCTATGCAGACCAGTCTGCCCTTTTCAGACAGCCTTTCAAGTATTGCAGCGCTGTGTCCGCCGCCGCCTGCGGTGCCGTCTATATATACCCCATCGGGATTATGAACGAGATTCTCAACAGTTTCCGTAAGAAGAACAGGTTTGTGAGAAAATCCGATATTTTCAAGTTTTTCAGCCATATTCTTAACCCAAATTCAGTCCGGAAAGCATCTGGATTTCCATCTCTGCAGTCATGTTTGATGTTACTGCTTCGTACTTTTCCGGATTCCAGAATTCTACCCAATCAAGCATTCCTATGATCTGAACCTTATCTGTGATAACTGCGTGCTTTCTGAGTGCTTCAGGCAGCATTACTCTGCCCTGGGAATCCATTTCAAGCTCTACAGCGCCTGCACAGATAAGTCTTCTGAGGTTATTCATTTCAGCGGTTGCTCCGCTGAACGCATTTACATAACGTTCCCAGCTCTTTGCGGTGTGCGCTCTGATACTTCCGTCTGCACTTTTGGTCACAACAAAGGACGAACCCAAGTCAGCTCGGTACTTTGCGGGAATAAACACTCTGCCTTTTGCATCGACATTGTGGCTGTATTCGCCTATAAGCATTTCACGCACCCCTTTCCTCAAAAATTGCCGGTTCGGCTACATTTCGGAGCATTCTCCCGCCATTTCGATGTTATCTCACTGGCTTCATAATGGTTTTTCCCGCCATTTTGCTCCACCTCGATGTTTATTATAGCCACTTTAATGGGAAATTGCAACACTTTGATTTTTGCATTATTATGTAAAATCAGACCATGTTTTGAATTTTCTTTTTCTCATTTTCGGATTTTAGTAGACGTAAAAACACCCGACTACTAAATATAGTAGTCGGGTGTTACTCTCATTATTGAATTTGCATAAATTTAAGTCTAAAATTTCTACATTTGAGTGATCAATCTTCGTTGTCAATTACTTCGCTTTCGTCCGCATATCCTGCTGCTTCATCTGCTGCCTTCTGGGATGCATGGAGATTCTGGCGTGCTCTGCGAAGTTCATTGAGACGCTGGCTCATATAATCCTCTGTTCTGCGCAGGCATGTTTCTGCAAAATCTCTTGCTCCCTTGCGGATTTCACGGGAGTTTGCTCTTGCCTTTGCTTCCTTTTCTGCTGCAAGCTGGGTTGCATGACGGACGATATCTTCCTGATTGACCATCTGACGTGCACGCTCTTCCGCCTTGCGGATGATGGTTTCTGCTTCCTTTCGTGCATCGTTGAGAATCTCACTGCGATTCTTGACTATTGACTGTGCCTTGCGGATCTCCTGGGGGAGTGCCGAGCGTATGTCATCAATAATAGAACGCATCTCCTCAACGTTGATCATTGAGCGTCCGCCGAACATGGGCACTGATTTCGCATTGTCCAGAACTTCCTCCATCTCTTCAATTAACTCTTCCACACTTTTCACGTTCTCAACTCTCCTTTGCGCCTAATCTTTTTGCTATTTTCTCACACAGTGCAGCAGGAACAAAGCTTGAAATATCCCCACCGAAACTGGCAATCTGCTTTACAACACTGGATGAAAGGAACATATTCTCTGCACTTGTTGTCAGGAACATGGTTTCAACCTTCGGGTTGAGTTTTCTGTTTGCCAGCGCCATCTGAAATTCATACTCAAAGTCGGAAACTGCACGAAGACCTTTTACTATTACACTTGCGCCGATTTCTTCTGCAAGGTCTGCAAGCAGTCCGTCATGACAGATGACCTCCACATTCGGGAGCTGACTTACTACACTTTCAAGCATTTCCACTCGCTCTGTATCTGTAAAAACCGCACTTTTACGTGGGTTGTGCAGCACTGCAACTACAACTTTGTCAAATATCTGCGATGCTCTGCTGATTATATCAAGATGTCCTATTGTTACCGGGTCAAAGCTGCCCGGGCAGATTGCAGTTCTCATTTATAACACCTTACTCTTTAACGGGTTTTCTTCTGTACATTGTCACCTTTGTCTTTCCATATACGTAAACCTTGTCGATTACAAACTCCACTACTCCGCTGAAGGATTCGGGAAGTTCACGCTCTTTGGGAGTTTCCACGCATACGGTGCCTGTTATTGACATATGCTCAACGGCAGCCTTGATAAAACTGTTAAGCTTTTCGTCCGCATACGGTGGATCGATGAATGCTATATCAAACACATCTTCGCTTGTTCTCAGGTAGCTGAGCGAATCGGTCTGGACTAGTCGTGAACGGTCGCCAAAACCGCATGATTCGATGTTTTCTCTCACTACCGCAGCAGCCTTTTGTGACTGCTCCAGAAACAGTGCGCTGCGTGCTCCTCTGCTGAGTGCTTCAAGTCCCAACTGTCCGCTGCCGGCGAACATATCCAACACACGTCTTCCCTCTATCGAAAACTGAAGTGCGGAAAACAGACCCTCTTTGACTCTTTCTGCAGTGGGTCTTACATCGAGATTTTCAAGTGTTTTTAATTTTCGTCCCCTTGCGGTTCCTGTTATGATTCTCATATGAATTCTCCTTTGGTTACATAAAACATACTAACACAAAGTTTTTGGGTTGTAAAGTGTCTATATTATGTTTATCTCTTTTTATTTTGTTTCTTACTGACGATAGGCATCATACACAGCTTTTGCTGCTTTTTTTGTCATGCCTTCAACCGCTGCAAGCTCTTCCTCCGACGCATCCTTTATGGCTGCTATTGTTCTGAAGTGCTTAAGGAGTGCTTTTGCCCTTGTTTCACCTATGCCTTCTATTTTTGTGAGTGATGAGCCTGTGACACTTTTCCCTCTCGTTTTTCTGTGGAAGGTTATGGCGAAGCGGTGTACTTCTTCCTGAATGTTTCCGATAAGTGTGAACACCCTGCGGTTTTTGGATATTGCAACTTCCTCCCCCATCTGGGATATGGCTCGTGTTCTGTGCTTCTGATCCTTGACCATGCCGAAGACAGGAATATCAAGACCGTAGGAATCAATTATGGGTCTTACTGCTGCAACGTGCTGCTGACCGCCGTCGAGGAGGATAAGGTCAGGCAATGTACCAAATCCTTCTTCTCCCTTATGGGCAAGATATTCATCAAGGCGTCTTGTGATAACCTCTCGCATGGAGCCATAGTCATCCTGACCTTCGAAGCCTTTTATCTTAAACTTTCTGTATGCGCTTTTCAGCGGTCTTCCGTCACGGAATACCACCATGCCTGCTACGTTTGCCTCGCCTGCGGTATTGGAAATATCGTATGACTCGATATATTCAGGGGCTTTTTTCAGTCCCAGCATACGCATAAGATCATCAAGAGTTTCTGTCATATCTCCGAATTTTCCACGCATAATAGACAGGTGTTCTGCTGCATTTTTGCGGCACATAGCCACCAGTTCAACCTGCTCGCCTCGCATGGGCACACTGACAGAAACCTTTTTTTCTCTTTTTTCCGTAAGCCAGTGCTCAAGAAGCTCGCCGCTTTCGGGCATTATATCCACATAAATCTTTGGAGGTATTCTGTCACGGGAAGTGTAATACCTGGCGATAAATTCACTGCGCAGAATCTCGGGAGCAGGTGCTTCCTCAAAGATAAAATGCTCTCTTTCGTACAGTCTGCCTCCGAAATATCGCATTACCTCCACGCAGGCAGTATTTCCTGAAACTGCACCTGCTATGACATCCTGCTCTTCTATCTTTGTCATTACAACCTTTTGCTTTTCACGTATCTTTCTGATAGCTGCTATTCTGTCACGGTATTTTGCAGCCTTTTCAAATTCAAGATTTTCCGCACATTCTTCCATCTGCGCTGTCAGCACCTTTATCGTGGTGTCTGCATCTGAGCGGAGAAAATCCAGCGCCTGCGAAAATGCTTCGTTATATTCTTCCTTTGATATTTTTCCTCTGCACACACCCATGCACTGCTTTATTGAGTAATTAAGGCATGGACGTCCTTTTCCGAAATCACGGGGAAAGCTTCTGCTGCAGGTTGGAAGACGGAAAATTTTGCAGGCTTCATCCACAGCTTCACGTACTGTTGTGCCGGATGTGTAGGGTCCGAGATATGTTGCTCCGTCATCTTCCGTGCGGCGCACCATCTTCATGCGGGGATAGTCTTCCTTTGATACACGGACATAACTGTAGCCCTTGTCATCCTTGAGGAGTATGTTATATTTCGGTGAATGCTGCTTTATAAGGCTGCATTCCAGCACCAGGGCTTCATATTCGGAATCTGTTACGATATAGTCAAAGTCCTCAACATTCTGAACCATGCGGCGCACCTTCAGGGTATGGTTTTCCTGAGAGCCGAAATACTGGCTGACACGGTTTTTCAGCGCCTTTGCTTTTCCTATATATATTATTTCTTTTTTCTCGTTTCGCATGATGTACACCCCCGGACGAAGAGGGAGTGACATTGCTTTTCTGCGAAGCGTTTTTATATCGTGGCTCATTTTGTGCCTCCGTATGATTTCTTGTGTGATTATTGTACCTTATTCTGCACAAAATGTATACAACAAAATGTTTTCAAAGGAATCGGTAAATATGAACATGAATACAACCGGCCAATGCGGTGTTTATATAAAAGCAGCGGGACTGTGCAGAGATATAAATGAACGTGGCCACAGCAGACGGATACTTGACGATGTTTCCCTTACCGTAAATCCCGGAGAGCTTGTAGCTGTTATCGGAAGCTCGGGGTCGGGAAAATCTACTCTTGTTAACTGTCTTAATGGTTTTGAGCCTGCTACTGTCGGGAAAGTTTATATAAACGATGTTGATCTTCTGGAAAATTACAGCTCATTCAAATCAAGAATCGGCTATGTGCCTCAGTCGGATATTGTGCATGACAATCTTAAGGTCAGCAATATGCTCAGATTCACCGCAAAGCTCAGGCTTCCTGACAGCATTACGGATTTTGAAATAGAAGAACGGGTTATTGATGTGCTTCGTGCCGTAGGTCTTACAGAGCACAGAAACAAGCTTATAAGAAAGCTCAGCGGCGGTCAGCGCAAGCGGGCAAGTATTGCGGTTGAATTGATAAGCGATCCTGCTCTTTTCTTTCTCGATGAGCCTACATCGGGACTTGACCCCGAGGCTGAAACTTCACTGATGAAGCGGCTTCGATCTCTTTCCCGTGACAAGGGAAAAACTGTAATATGCATTACTCATACATTGCAGAACATCGCTCTGTTTGACAGAATAATTTTTCTTGCTCCCGGCGGTCGGCTGTGCTTTTTCGGCTCTCACTCCGAGGCCCTCAGATTCTTTGATGTAAGCAGCCTGACAGAGGCATATGAGCTTATAAACAATGATCCAGCAAAATATATTTCGGCATACAAGGAGCTTTATAAGGAGGCTGTGCTTTGAAGCCTCGCTGTTTTTTCCGTCAGGTCGGGATACTCACCGCAAGAAACACTGAGATTCTGTTCAACAGTATCGGCAAGCTTGTTCTTATGGTCACACTTCCTCTTGTCTGCGGAATTATTGTTGCCTTTGTCGCAGGCGGAGATATGTTTGTTTCCTTTCAGGATTCTCAGACCGGTTTTTTTGTGCTGTGCTGCGCTGTTGTTTTTACAGGGGTTTTCAATTCCATTCAGGATATCTGCAGGGAGCGTAGTATTGTAAAGCGTGAGTATTTCGCCAATCTCAGGCTCAGCGCATATGTATGCTCTAAGCTCTGTCTGCAGGCGGTTATCTGCGCTGTGCAGGCGTTTCTTGTTCTGCTGATATTTTATATTTTTTCGGATTTTTCACAAGCCGGAAACGGTGTTCTTCTGCCGGTTTTTCTCGAATGTTATATCACTCTTTTTCTTCTTGATCTTGCATCCGATGCAACGGGTCTTTTTATTTCTTCCATCGTCAGGACTGCGGATGTTGCAAATATTATCGCTCCTGTTTTTCTGATTCTTCAGGTTGTTTTTTCGGGTGTTCTTTTTTCAATGAGCGGAGCGCTTCGGTTCATTTCATATTTCATGGTCGGACGCTGGGCCATGGAAGCGCTCGGTGCATCAGGTGACATTGCAGCAGAGCTTCGTGATGCCCGTGACAAGGCGTCAGCTGCAGGAAAGACACTTGAGGAACATGAGCTTGACCTTATCAGAATGTATGAGCCTGAAGCCGAAACACTGCTGACTGCATGGAGTGTATTGCTTCTGTTCACCCTTATCTTTTCTGTTCTCTGTATTGTTTCTCTGCGGCGTGTTTCAAAAGACACGAGATAAAAAAGGACAGCTCCGGCCAGTAATGACGGAGCTGTTTTCCTTATGCTATGCTTCTTCGCATATTTCTTCTTTTGCATCCTTCTTTTCAGTGGTGCATTCTGTAAGGGTTGATCTGTTGACCACACCTTCGTATTTGAGCTTGATGTAATGCTTGCCTGTATATTTTCTGCCGCACAGACCGCAGGTATACTGGGATGTGAAGCTTCTGCTTTTCTGCACTACCGCAGTGGTTCTTTTGAGTATCACTCCGCACTCGGGACAGTTTACCATGAACATGGAAGCTTTTAAAAGAGGATTTGACAGGTCGCAGATTGACACGGTTTTGAAGGTAAGCCAGCGGTAAAACTCACTGTCTGCAGTTTTTACAAGTTGTCTATAATTCTGCTCCTTAAAAGCTTTCGCAAGGCACTGAGCTGACACGATGCTGTCGTCAAGCGCCCGGTGCATATCCTTGTCACCAAACTCAATTCCCAGTTTTTCTGCCATTGCTGAAAGTCCGAGCTGCTGTCCTGATTCAACTTCCATTTCCATCTGACACAGCATCTGCAGGTCACAGTATTTCTTCATGAACGGAATGGTTTTCCCCTTGCCGTAAACCTCAAGATTCTCAAGTATTACAAGGATATCTCCCGTACCAAAGGACATTATGCAGTTGTCCTCATCGCCTACCCAGCGGCTGAACTGATCATACACTTTCAGGAAATCCATTCCATGTGATACTTCATTGTTTGTTATGTGGGTAAGGCGTTTTACTCTGCCTGACAGCTTTTTATTGTACTTCGGGGATACAAGAGCAGAAAACTCACTTGTTATATTCAGCTTTTCGTCCAGTGCAACTGCACCTATTTCAATTATTTCATTGAAATAATGTCCCAGTTTGCCCGAAAATGTCCCGTTCCACTCCAGGTCTATAATTATGTATTTCAAGCTGTTCTCACCGCCTAAAGATAAAATAAAAGCCCTGCCTGACAAGACAGGGCTTTCACTGATTATCAGTCTACGTCTACAAAGTTGAGGGTGTCCTTGTTTCTTTCCTTGAAGATTTCAAATACAGCAATCTCGATCTCTCTGTCTTCAACTGCTGCGAAGAACTGCTCTTCCTCGGTTTCGCTCTCAACGAGAAGGATTACTACTTCGTCAACGCCGTCGTTGTCTGCGCCCTCAACAGGAAGAAGAACTGCATATTCGTTGCCGTCGTATTCGATAACATCCATAAGCTCAAATTCGATTTCGTTGCCCTCTTCGTCGCAAAGGGTCAGGGTGTCAAGCTCCTCATCTTCGGGGATCATGTTCTTGTTTTCGTTGCTCATTGTTATTCTCCTTTACTGGTTTAATTTTGCTCTGTTCATCGCCTTTACTCTTGCTTCCTTTGTAAGCAGAAGCTTTCTTAAGCGGATATTCTTCGGGGTTACCTCCACAAGCTCATCGTCAGAAATGAATTCAAGAGCCTGCTCGAGAGAAAATACTGTGTGAGGAGTAAGTCTGAGGGCTTCATCGGAACCTGATGCACGGGTATTGGTAACGTGCTTTTTCTTGCAGACATTTACTATTATATCCTCATTCTTAGGTGCATAGCCGACGATCATTCCTTCGTAGACAGGTACGCCGGGACCGATAAGCATTCTTCCTCTGTCCTGTGCATTGAACAGACCGTATGCATTGGATTCACCGGTTTCAAAAGCAATAAGGCTTCCCTGCTGGCGGAGGACGATTTCACCCTTAAAGGGCTCATAACCGTCAAAGATGTGGTTCATTATTCCGTTGCCGTTTGTATCGGTAAGAAATTCGGAGCGATAGCCCATAAGACCTCTTGAAGGAATTCTGAATTCCATGTGGGTCATGCCCGACTGGCGGGTGTCCATATTCTGGAGGTCGCCCTTACGGGAGCATATCTTTTCCATAACTGCACCCACATATTCCTCGGGCACTTCTATCATAAGAAGCTCCATAGGCTCACATCTGATACCGTCGATGTTCTTGTAGATAACCTGCGGACGGGATACCATGAACTCAAAGTTCTGGCGACGCATATTTTCGATAAGGATTGAAAGGTGAAGCTCGCCTCTGCCTGATACCTTGAAGGTGTCTGCGGAGTCGGTTTCCTCAACACGCATTGCAACGTTTGTTTCAACCTCTCTGAAAAGTCTGTCACGGATGTTTCGGCTGGTGACATACTTTCCGTCCTGTCCTGCAAAGGGTCCGTTGTTTACCATGAAAAGCATGGATACGGTGGGTTCATCTATCTTTACAAAAGGTAATGCTTCAATATGCTCGGGGTCGCAGGCGGTTTCACCGATGTTGAGATCAACAAATCCGGAAACAGCGATTATATCACCGACTGATGCGGAAGGTGCTTCAACTCTGCGCAGATTTTCAAACTGATAAAGTCTGCCGATCTTTACATTCTGAGTTGTTCCGTCGGTGTGGCAGAGTACCATCTGCTGGCCTGTCTTTACGCTGCCTCGCTCAACTCTTCCTATACCGATCTTTCCAACATACTCGTCTGCGTCAATGTTGGAGAAAAGAACCTGTGCAGGTCCTTCGGGGTCACCGACAGGTGCGGGAATGGTTTCGAGGATGGTTTCAAAAAGGGGTGTCATGTCTGTTCCCTTGTTGTTTACATCGAGGGATGCATAACCGTCACGACCCGATGCATATACTACGGGGAACTCGATCTGGTCGTCATCTGCACCGAGGTCAATGAAAAGGTCGATGATTTCATCGACAACCTCTGCCGGTCTTGCCATGGGACGGTCAATCTTATTAACTACGACTATTGCCTTTTTGCCGAGGCCCAGTGCTTTTTTCAGCACGAAACGAGTCTGGGGCATACAGCCTTCAAAGGCATCGACAAGAAGAATTATTCCGTCGACCATCATGAGAATTCGCTCAACTTCGCCGCCGAAGTCTGCGTGACCCGGGGTGTCGACGATGTTGATCTTTACGCCGTTGTACATTACGGCGGTATTCTTTGCAAGGATGGTTATTCCACGCTCACGCTCGATATCATTTGAGTCCATTACTCGCTCTGCAACAACCTCATTTTCACGGAATACACCGCTCTGTTTGAGGAGCTGGTCGACAAGAGTTGTCTTGCCGTGGTCAACGTGAGCAACTATTGCAATGTTTCTGAGTCTTTCCTGTGGGGCATTTGCCATACATTTAACACCTGACTTCTTTTTATTTACACAACTGTAATATTATACACTATATATTCTGAAAAATAAAGCCCATTGTACATATCCGCAGTGCAGAAAAGCAGAGTGTATGCTCTGATTTTTTGGGCTATTATTACTATATAACAGCCTTTTCACAGGGCAAATTGGTATTGACAAAGATTTTTCTTTATTGTATCATTGATAAGCAAAATTTTGCTGTTGTGGCTCAGTTGGTAGAGCAGCTGATTCGTAATCAGCAGGCCGTCGGTTCGAGTCCGACCAGCAGCACCATAAAAAACCTGATTTGTCCGGCAGACAAATCAGGTTTTTCCAATATGCTGAAAAATATTGCTTATTTTTCTTTATGTGGTATAATCTATTTGTATATTTCTTTATTATTTACTTTTAAGGAGGTTTTACAAATGCAGGAAACTATTTTACAAATCAAAAGGATAAAATATCTGGGATTGATTCTGTTTGTTCTTTCAGGATTGATATTCCTTTCACACATCTTTTACATCATTAACGATCCCGGAGATTTCAACATCCATACAGTTATTTCATTTTTAATGATTTCTACCTACGTTCTTGCAGGATGCGGTCTTTTCTCCCCTAATCCCAAAACACAAAAAACACTGATTGCAGTGTCTATGTTCCTTTTCTCTGCAATTTCTATTTACTATATGTTCATGTGCAACAACAGTTATGGAGTTTTTCCCTTTCTTTTCCTTTTTGATATTGCCTGCTACATTGTTCTTGGTATTCTTTTTGTTACAGGTCTTAAAAATATCCATCTTACAAACGTTTTTATTGTAATTTTCCTTGCTTTCAATTTACTGACTATTTCAGGCTTTTCTCGAGATTTCAGCACCTTTTTCGCTGACTCTTCTTATGATTTTTATTGGACTCTGGTTCGTTATTATTCTACTGCATTCAGCGGAGCACAACTGGTATTCTTCGCATGTCTTTTCATGTACACCCTTACTCTTACTCCTGCGAGAAATGCAAAGCAGGTCGGTGCTCCTGCTGGTGCTTATCAGCAGCCTCGATATCAGGCACAACCTCAGTATCAGGCACAACCTCAGTATCAGGCTCCTCAGCCCCAGTATCAGCAGGTACAGTATCAGGCTCCTCAGCCCCAGTACCAGCAGATGCAATATCAGGCTCCTCAACCCCAGTACCAGCAGATGCAGTATCAGGCTCCTCAGAAGAACGACATTGAAAGCAGACTTGCAAATCTTGACAATCTGTACAACAACGGTCAGATAAACGAGCAGGAATATTCTCAGGCAAGAGCTGCTATTCTGCGCAATCTCTGATAAGAACGCAAAAGAGCTTCCTTTCGGAAGCTCTTTTTTGCTTAAGTAATCAGCCTGCGTTATAGGTATTCCAGCCGAAAGCATTGATCTGCTCCTCAACTGCGAGGAATGCCTGGACATTCTTTTCCTGGCTGTGGAAAAGACCGTGCTTCTGATCCATATAGAATCTTACGTGAACATCATAGAAGAAGTCATAATAAGGAACTTCTGCATTATTGTTATGACGTCCGACTACTCTCTCATTTCCGGGCTCATTGGGAGGTACGGGATAACCATCCCATGTGAGGAATGCATCGGGATTCTCAGTTGCCTGACGTACCCAATACTGGTGGCAGCTGTTGAAAAGAAGCTTTCTGCGCTGCTTTGCTTCGTTGACGTATGTGATTCCTTCTGCGTCTATAGCAATGATATCGGTAACGGTAAGTGCCAATTAAATCTTCCTCCTATTTGTTTGTAACACTTATATTTTAACACATTCTTTCCAAACTTCAAGTACCCTGTGAATTCTTTAACTAAATTAATTTTTTTATATTTTCATGTGGCAATTATTAAAATTCTGTGATATAATTTTTAAATGTCCGGTGCAGTTGTGCATCAGACAAAATTTATATAAAAAAGAGGTGAACGATATGGACGCAGGAAGTAGTTGCTCAGGGAAGCCCGGCAGTATAAGCACGGAGCCTGAGCCTCCACGAAGACGGTTCTTCTGCGAGCCGTTTCGTTTGCCCGGAGTATCCGTATAAATACTCGGCTTCCTGTCACCGCTTCCTACCTGCAGCAACCCTATCGCAAAGGAGGAAAAGACATGGAAGATACAAAGCTTCTCTTGCTGACAGAAAAGCTTCTTGAAGAAAAGAAGTTTGTCACCCTGAGAAAAATCCTCGAAGAGGAAGAGCCCGCCGATATCGGTGAGCTTCTTGAGGAGCTGACCCCTTCGCAGCTTCTCATTGTATTCAGACTTTTACCGAAGGAGCCTGCCGCCGAGGTTTTCGTTTATCTTGACGTTGAAACTCAGGAGCAGCTTATTCATTCCTTCAGCGACTCCGAGCTGAAGGAGGTTCTTGACGAGCTTTACATGGACGATGCCGTTGATATGATCGAAGAAATGCCGGCAACCGTTGTAAAGAGAATTCTCCGTCATGCTTCACCGGAGATGCGTGCCAGCATAAATGACCTTCTCAAATATCCCAAGGACAGTGCGGGCAGCATTATGACCACCGAGTATGTCGATCTGAAAAAGGATCTTACTGTCCGTGACGCCATCCGCAGAATCCGCAGAACAGGCGTGGACAAGGAAACCATTTACACCTGCTATGTAACAGACCGTGACCGTGTTCTTCAGGGTACTGTATCTGCAAAGGATCTTCTCGTAAACGAGTCCGATACCCTTATTGCCGATATAATGGAGACCAGTGTCATATCTGTTAAAACCCTTGACGACAAGGAAGAGGTTGCAAATCAGCTCAGCCACTATGACTTTCTTGCAATGCCCGTTGTTGACGGCAGCGGAAGGCTTGTAGGTATCGTCACTGTCGACGATGCTATCGACGTCATTACCGAGGAAGCCACTGAGGATATCGAAAAAATGGCGGCTATATCACCTTCCGACAAGCCCTATATGCGCACAGGTGTTTTTGAAACATGGAAAAAGAGAATCCCATGGCTTCTTATTCTTCTTGTTTCCGCCACCTTTACAGGTCTTATCATTTCGGCAAATTCCGCCATGCTTTCAGGTGCGATTTTCCTTGCCGCTTTCATTCCTGTTATCATGGATACCGCCGGTAATACCGGCAGCCAGTCTGCAGTTTCAATTATCCGAAGCCTTTCTCTTGATGAGATCGATTTTTCAGACTTGCTTAAAGTACTATGGAAGGAAGTTATGGTCGGTGCACTCTGCGGTGTCACCCTTGCAGTTGCCAATTTCGGAAAGATAATGCTCTTTGACCGCCTTATCTGCGGTGATGAAAATATCACTCTGACTGTTGCACTTGTAATTTCTCTTACCATCTTCATCACTGTTGTTATTGCCAAAATTATTGGCTGTGCCCTTCCCATCGTTTCCAAAAGGCTGGGATTTGACCCTGCCCTCATGTCAAGCCCGTTTATCACCACTATCATTGATACCCTCTCGCTTCTTATTTATTTTGCTGTTGCGGGGTTGATTCTTTAGTATGAAAACGATTCTTGAGCTTGACAGAAAGAATTACGGCAGCGACTGGAAAGTCTATACCCGCAATGCAGTGCGTGCAATAATCATTCACGATGGCAGAATTGCACTGGCAAAAAGCATGAAGGAAGGCTTTTACAAGTTTCCCGGCGGAGGAATTGAAAAAGGCGAGTCCCACACCGATGCTCTGATTCGTGAAACCCTTGAGGAAACAGGACTCAAGATTATTCCTTCTTCCATAAAGGAGTTTGGAATGTCCCGTGAAGCCCGTGCAAGCAAATTCACGGAAAACGAGGTGTTCGAGCAAAATTCCTACTACTATTTTGCAGATATTGAAGACAGCATACACAGCCTTAATCTTGACGGCTACGAAGCTGAGCTTGGCTTCTGCCTTGAGTGGGCTGATATTTCAAAGGCTTATGAAGCAAATCTTGCGCTCAGCAAGGTATGCGGTTTTGAGTTTCTTCAGAGAGAGTCGGCAATTCTCAAGATGATTGCTGACAGTCTGCAGCAGTAATTTTCGTTATAGTAAAAAAGCCGTACTGTTGTACGGCTTTTTTATTGTTTTATTATGCGTTTTTGGAGGTTTTCAGGCTTCTGAACTGTGCCTGGTAAAGCTCGTAATACTGACCCTTCTTTGCAATGAGTTCCTCGTGACTTCCCGATTCCTGAATGCATCCGTGGTCTATTACAAAAATACGGTCTGCTTTCTTGATTGTGGACAGTCTGTGAGCTATTACAAATGATGTTCTGCCTCGGAGCATATTTTCAATGCCCTGCTGAACAAGCATTTCGGTGTGGGTATCAATACTTGATGTTGCCTCGTCAAGAATAAGAATCCGGGGCTTTGACACCATTGTTCTTGCAAAGGCAAGAAGCTGCTTCTGACCTGAGGAAAGAGTTGAGCCTCCGTCGGAAAGCTCTGTATCATAGCCATTTTCAAGCTGCATGATGAAGTCATGTGCATTTACAGCCTTTGCTGCTTCGATTATTTCTTCATCGGTAGCATCAAGCTTGCCGTAACGGATGTTTTCTCTGACCGTGCCTGAGAAATGGAAATTCTCCTGAGTCATTACACCCATTTGCTCACGCAGGCTGGCAAGGGATACGTCCTTTACATCGTGACCGTCAACCAGCACTCTGCCCTCTACTGCATCGTAGAAACGGCTGACAAGGTTTACAACGGTGGTCTTTCCTGCGCCCGTAGGACCTACCAATGCAATGGTTTCTCCCGGCTTTGCAGTGAAGCTTACATCGTGAAGCACCTGAGTTTCGATATCGTCTGCATATGCAAAGGAAACGTTGTCAAATCTGACTTCGCCTTCGATTTCGGGAAGGATGCCCACATTCTGCTTATCGTAAAGCTCAGGCTCGGTATCCATTATTTCAAATACTCGCTCTGCTGCGGAGATATTTGTCACAAGCTGATTGTAGAAGCTTGCAAGGTTTCTGATAGGCGACCAGAACATACTGAGGTAGAATGCAAATGCTGTTATGGTGCCTGCCTCAGCGGTGGTGTCAATACCGCACCAGCGGATAGCTGCAAAATACAGAAGAAATGTTGCTATTGCGGTACAGATATCTACGGAAGGTCCGAACATATCATTTATTCGCACTGCATCAATGAATGTTGTGCAGTGTTCATCTGTGAGAATGTCAAAATCTGCCTTTGCTTCCTTCTCTGCAGTAAAGGACTGGACTATCTTCATTCCTGAAAGGTCTTCATGGAGAAATGCATTCAGGTTTGAGGATTTCTTTCTGTGCTTCTGCCAGCGCTTATGTGATACTCGCTGTATGAGGACCATTATTGTGCCGAGCACGGGCACCATGAGAAGTCCTGCAAGTGCCATCTTTACGTCAAGAATGAACATAATAACTGCAACTGCAATTATCTTGATAAGATCAGGGATAAAGGTTATAACGGCGTTATTCAGAACATCCTTCAGACCGTTTACGTCACCTACTATTCGGGCGAGAATCTTGCCTGTAGGACGGCTGTCAAAAAATCCGAAGCCAAGGGTCTGGATGTGGTTGTAAAGGTCTTCTCGGATTGTGACAAGAATCTTGTTTGTCATTATCTGCATTATCTTCATGCGGCATTTAAGTGCCACGAGATAGTAGATGTACATGGCAAATGCTATTCCTGCAAGGACGAGAAGTCCTTTCCAGTCGCCGTTTGTCAGGTTGACATTTATTGCTCTCTGGATTATAAGCGGGTTGACAAGGGTTATTGCTATTATTGTGCCTGTCAGGAGCAGCGCTCCTGCAATCTGCTTTTTGTAGCCGAGAAGATATTTGAACAGTCTGATAAGTGTATCTTTTTTGAGCACTTCCTTCTGTTCTTCGTCTTCTCGGAAAGAGTTGACTGCCATTATGCCTCACTCCTTTCTACCATATCCTCCTCAGTATTGTACTGTGCTACGTATGTATCAAAGTACATACCACGTTTTTTCATAAGCTCACTGTGTGTGCCACGCTCGGCAATCCTGCCGCTGTCGAGAACGATTATCTCGTCTGCATCCTTTACGGCGCTTATTCTGTGAGCGACGATTATCTTTGAGCAGCCGCTGAGTCTGTCAAGTGACTGCTGGATTTCATATTCCGTTTCCATATCCAATGCACTTGTGGCATCGTCAAGAATAAGAATCTTTGGTTTCTTTGCAAGGGCTCTTGCAATGCTTATTCTCTGCTTCTGTCCGCCTGACAGACCTACTCCTCGTTCACCGATTACGGTATCATATCTTTCCGTAAGTTTGTCGATGAATTCTGAAGCACCTGCATTTCTTGCAGCCTCTTCCATTTCTTCCTGTGTAAGCTTTCCGTCGGAGCCCAGCTTTATGTTCTCCTCAATGGTGTCGGAGAAGAGGAATACATCCTGCATTACTGCTGCCATGCTGCCTCGGAGGGTCTTAAGTGACAGATTTCTGATATCAACACCGTCAAGGGTTATTTCACCATCGGTGACATCATAAAATCTCTCTGCAAGATTAATAATGCTGCTCTTGCCTGAGCCGGTCATACCCATAATGCCCAGGGTCTTTCCGTGAGGCAGGGTGAAGCTGACATTTTCAAGTACATTCTTTTCTTCGGGTCTGAAGGATACATTATTGAATACAAGATCGCCTTTTACTTCGTCTAAGACAACCGGGTTTTCGGGGTCAGTGATATCAGACTCTTCGTTGAATATCTTATTGAGCTTCTTTGCAGATGCAAGCGAGGATGCAATTTCATTTGCAAGCCAGCCAAGACATTCCATAGGCCAGATGATTTCTGTTGCATAGGATACAAATGCAATAAGCTTTCCTTCATTCATATCGCCTGCGATGTGCTCAAGGAAGCCGAGGCCGAGGTATCCTCTTTCGGAAAGAACAAGCACTGCACCCAGCACTGTTACAAGGACTGTAAGAAGTGCGCCTATGACATTGATGTAGGGGTAATATTTGCGGAACACCTTCGCAAGGACAAGGCTTGTGTCATAGTATTTTTTATTTTTCTGACGGAACTTGATTATTTCGTGTCCTTCACGGGAAAATGCCTTGACGGTACGCACACCTGCAAGATTTTCCTGGGCAACGGTTGTAAGCTCTGCATTGACTTCGCTGAGGTCACTGAATGCCTTATCCAGGCTCTTTTCCATCTTCAAAGCCACAAAGCCCACAATGACCATGAATATTATGGGAAGAAGTGTGAGCAGCGGACTGTAGCTGAACATACAGGCAAGTGTGGTTATGGTATGTATGATACACTCAACTGTCAGAACACCTGCAAAACCGAGGACAAACCATACCTTGTCGACGTCGTCCTTGATTCTTGCCATGAGCTCACCGGTATTGGTCTTGTTGTAGTAATTCATGGACAGACCCGATACATGGGCAAACAGGTCACGGCGCATATCCCTGCCGATGTACACACCTATTTTGTCGGAAATGAATTCCTTGAAATAGTTTGCAATCGCTCTGACAATGCCCATTGTGAGCATTATCATAAGCAGTGGCATTACCACACTCAGTCGCTGCTCTGTTGTGGTGAGTTCCGGCGATAAGCCTTCATTGATGACCCTTTCGGTTACCTGAGGAATATACGCCTTCAGACCGATTACAAAGGCAAGCATGATAATGGCAACCAGATACATGAGCCAATGCCTTTTCATGTATGAAAGGATCGTCTTTTTCTTCTGCGGTTTTTCTACTGACATAATTTTCTACCTCCCTGTCTGCGGAAGCTATAAAAATAGCGCCGCAATCCTCCGACTGCGGCGCTTTGATGACCTTACTATGGTATATTTTATACCACTATATCAAAACGAAACTCCTGAGCCGGATTTTATTATATTGATGATGTGGGCATAGTTACCCTTTACGGATGCATTAAGATTATTGCTGATCCAGATGCGATTTGCCATTTTCTCCGACTCCTTTCGTTCAGTATTAGTTATTCGTGTGATAACTACTGCAATAATAATCGCTTGATATCAGTTTGTCAACTGTATTTTTCCATTTTTGAAAAGTTGTTCACACTGCAAAGCAGCAACACTTTCAAGCGTTGAAACGCTCTCACTTTTTCATCACGAAACCTGCCTTATTATGCCGCAAAAAACAATATTTCTATAGACAAATCAGAAAACACGATATATAATACTTTTATTGTTACCAACTTTCAGGAGGAATTATCAAATGAAAATTGCAAAAAAGCTTATCGCTGTTGTTCTTGCAGTGATGACCGTACTCTGTATGTTCACACTTACCGCCTGCGGCGACACTTCCTGGGTTGCCAAGTATAACGGCAACACCGTTCCCGCCGGCATTTATCCCCTCTCTGTCATGATCGCTTATGAGAATATTTACACCACCTACGGTGCATTTACTCTCGAAGACACTATCACCAATGAGGACGGAACCACTTCCACTGTCGCTGAGTATCTCGATGCTTCTGCAAAGCTCTCTGTTGAGAACTATATTGCTACCAAGGCAATGTTTGAGGAGCTTGGACTTTCCTACAGCGATGAGGATTACAGCGAATATATGGCTCTCTACGGCGATCTTTATGCAGCCCAGAGCCAACTCTACAAGGCTAACGGCATCGGCAGGGAATCCTTCAATGAGCTTGTTATCGTTCATACCCTCCGTCTTAATGCTCTTACCGAGTATTTTGCTGCTCAGTACGTTGATTCCAATTCCGATCTCTATATGTCCGACAGTGACATTTCCGATTACTTCAACGAGAATTACTTCCGCTTCAACTACATGATCTATTATGCAGTTGATGAGAACGGCAAGTATCTCACCGAAGACAGCGAAGAATACAAGGCTGAGCTTAAGTATCTCACCGAAATCACCGAGCAGCAGCTCTCCACCGACAAGTATCTCAAGTATGCAAATGCATACAAGGGCAAATCCATCTATAAGGAAGGCGGCACAATGGATGCTGTCAACCGTGATGCAGCACTTGCCGATCAGTCCATGGGCGATGTTTACGAGAAGATCAGCAAGCTTGAAATCGGCGCTTCCGGCGTCTACACTTTCTCCTTCTACGATGATTATTACAACACCTGTTATGCAATCATCTCTGCTCAGCATATAAAGCCTGAGCTCACCGGCAAGGATTATGTCAGCGCTACCAGCGAAATTCTCTCCACTGTCTGCGCAGATAACCTCACCGCTGATCTTGATGCTTATTATGATGATATGGATGTTTCTCTCAACAACAATGTTTTCAAGACCTTCTCTGCAAAGGAACTTGATTTCGCTAATTTCACATCCATCAGCGCAGTTAACTGATCAGATCCGTAAGAACGGACAGCAAATGCTGTCCGTTCTTTTTGTCTTTCCAACAAAATTTCAAAAACAGTGGAAATGGAATATTATATGTGGTATAATTATTAAGATGTTTTTTACAAGGTGGTTTATGTATCATGATAAACAACTGCGCTGTCATCCTCGCTGCCGGCGAGGGCAAACGCATGAGATCCAATAAATCGAAGGTTCTTCTTGAAGTTCAGCTCAAGCCCATGCTTGGCTGGGTCACAGACGCAATTCGCAATGCAGGTATCGGAAACCTCTGTGTTGTAACCGGTCACCGCCGTGAGCAGGTTGAGGCATATCTTGCAGGCTCCTGCGAAACCGTTGTGCAGACCGAGCGCAAAGGTACCGGTCACGCTGTCATGATGGCAAGGGAATTTCTTGACCGTCACCGCAGCGGTCATGTTCTTATCTGCTGCGGCGACGCACCATTTCTCGACAGCGACACCATTTCCGATGCATTTGCTCAGCATATGGAAAACGAGGCTTCTGCCACTGTTATTTCTGCTGTTCTCGATGATCCCACAGGCTACGGCAGACTTATAAGAGGCAGCCGAGGTGAGCTTCAGGCAATCGTTGAGCACAAGGAGGCTACCCCTGAGCAGCTCGCTATTCAGGAGATCAACTCAGGTGCTTACTGGTTTGAGATTGATGCTCTCCTTAATGTTCTCGACAGCATTAAGGCTTCGAGCATTACCGGTGAATACTATCTTCCCGATGCGGTTAAGCTTCTTATAGGTGCAGGAAAAAGTGTCGGTGCTTTCATCGCTCAGTCCGACGATGTTGTGCTTGGCGCAAATGACCCCTCTCAGCTTTTTGAGCTCAACCGCCTTGCCCGTGACAAGATACTCTCCCGTCATATCGCAAACGGTGTCGGTATGCCCTGCACTGACGGAATTATAATCGGCAACGATGTAGTTATCGGTGAGAATGTCACCATTCTTCCCGGCACAATTCTTAAGGGTAAGACCGTCATTCACGACGGCTGCAGAATCGGTCCTACATCTTACATTGATGAGTCTGATATCGGTGAAAACTGCATAATCAGCCTTTCTCAGGTACGTGAAAGCAAGGTTCTTGAAAACACTGATATCGGTCCCTATTCTGATATCCGTCCCGGTTCGGATATAGGCCCCAATGTTCATATCGGCAACTATGTTGAAGTAAAGAACAGCTCTGTTGCAGCAGGCACAAAGATTGCTCATCACACCTACATAGGTGACAGTGATATAGGCGAAAATGTAAACTTCGGCTGCGGCTGTGTAACTGCCAACTACGACGGAGTGAACAAGAATCGCTGCGTTATCGGAAATGATGCTTTTATCGGCTCCAATGTCAACCTTATTGCTCCCATTTCTGTAGGCGACGGCGCTTATGTTGCTGCAGGCTCTACCATCACTGAGGATGTTCCCAGCGGATCACTTTCAATCGCCCGTGACAGACAGACCAACAAGCTTGGCTGGGCTGACGGAAAAAAGAATAAATAAATCAGACAGATAAGCTTAAGGGTGGGGTATGTGATACTCCGCCCCAAAGCTTTGTGGAGGAAAATATGATATTCAAGAAAAGTCCTATTGATTTTATAGTTGTGGGTCTTGGCAATCCCGGCACAAAATATGAAAAAACACGCCACAACGCAGGTTTTATGGCAATAGATAAGTTTGCATCAAAGAACGGTGCAAGAATTGACCGCTCGAAATTTCATGCCCTTACCGGCACTTGCACTGTCGCAGGGTACAAGCTGCTGCTCTTAAAGCCTCAGACCTTCATGAACAACTCCGGTCAGGCAGTACGTGAGGCTATGGATTTTTACAAGCTTACTCCCGACCGTGTTCTTGTTATGTTTGATGACATTTCCCTTGAGCCCGGTGTTATGCGAATCCGCCGCAAAGGCTCTGCAGGCGGTCAGAAGGGCATGAAAAGTATTATAGAACACTGTGGTTCAGAAGACTTTCCACGCATAAAAATTGGTGTGGGTGCAAAACCGCATCCTGAATACGATCTTGCTGACTGGGTTCTGTCAAATTTCACTGCGGCTGAGCTAAAAAAGCTGGATGAGGTTACCGATTCAGCAGCCGAAGCAGCGGAGCTGATCATAAAAGGCGACATCGACATCGCCATGAGCCGATACAGCAGATAAAACGGAGATTAATATGAGTTTTTTAACTTCAATTACCGACAAACTTACTTCCTATAATGATTTAAAAGATGCCATACAGAAAAACAGACTGCCTGCTGCCATCAGCGGGCTTTCTGCCGTTCATAAGGCACATTTCATTTCTTCCATATGTGCTCAGACGGGACGCAAAGCTATTGTTATTGCCGCTGATGACCTTGAAGCAGGCAAAATCTGCGGCGACCTCTGCGCTATGGGACTTGAAAGTGTCATCTTCCCTACCCGTGACATGGACTTCTTCCCTCTCGAAGGCCGAAGCCATGATTTTGAACACGCAAGAGTCAATGCTCTCAGCCGTATGCTGACAGGAGATTTCGGGGCTGTTGTTCTCTGTGCCTCTGCTGCAATGCAGTTCACTCTCCCTCCTGAGCAGCTTGAGGAGAGAATGCTTATTCTGAAATCCGGTCTTGAGGTTTCTCTTGACAAGTGCGCTGCTGCACTTACTGCATCAGGTTATGAACGTGTTTTCCAGATTGACGGTACGGGTCAGTTTTCCATTCGAGGCGGTCTTCTTGACATTTATCCCCCTGATTCACCTGCTCCCGTTCGTCTTGAATTCTGGGGTGATGAGATTGACAGCATAAATTATTTTGATCTTGAATCTCAGCGAAGAACTGAATATGTACCTGAACTGAGCATTCTTCCTGCGGTTGAGCTTTCCACCACTGACTGGGGTGAGCTTGCAGATGAGATAGAAGCACTTGCCAAAACCCTTGTTTCAAGATCTTCTGCGCCTGCAAAGGAGCAGCTTCTGACTGAGGCTCAGGAAATACGCAACGGACGTAGGCTTGCCTGCGTTGACAAATTTCTTCCTCTTATCTGTCACCGTGAGGCAACGGTTATGGATTATCTGCCTGATGACGGGCTTATATTCGTTTCAGAGCACGTGTCTGTCAGGGAACAGGCAAAATCATATGAAAATACACTCAACGAGGAAATAAAATCTCTGCTTCAGAACGGTACTCTGTGCAAGGATCTTTCCCGTTTTTCCATAAGCTCTTCCGAGCTTCTTGAATGGTTCGAGCATCGAACAGTATTTATGGATACCTTTGCACGAAGTGCATATGATGTAAAGCTGAAATCTCTTTTCAATGCAGCCCTCCATCAGACTTCTGTATGGAGCGGTTCCGTTGCTGTGCTCAAAGAGGATCTTCATTCACTCCTTGGCAGAGGCTACAGTGTGGCTGTTATGGCAGGCACTCAGAAGGCGGCTATGTCACTGGCACACTCTCTTTCAGAGGGCGAAGACAAGGTAAGAGCCTTCTATGCAAACTCTCCTGAGGAGCTTGCACCCGGAAAAGCAATGGTCTTAGAGGGTGCATACACCGCAGGCTTTGAATATCCTGAGGCTCTCTGTGCCGTTATAACCTGGGGCAAGAGTAATTCGGGAAAGAAGCTCACTGCGAGAAAATACAAGTGTGGTCTTGCAATTCAGGATCTCAGCGAGCTTTCTGTCGGTGATTATATCGTTCATGCAACCTATGGAATCGGTATTTTTGACGGAGTTCAGTCGAGAACTTCCGATGGCGTTACAAAGGCTTTCATGAAGATTCTGTACGCTCAGGGAGATATAATGTATATTCCCATCACTCAGCTTGATATGGTCAGCAAGTATATCGGCGGCGGTGAGGGCGGCAATGTCAAAATCACAAAGCTTGGCAGCGGTGACTGGCAAAGACAGAAAACAAGAGTCAAGAAGGCGGTCAAGGATATTGCAGCTCAGCTTACAAAGCTTTATGCGGAGCGTAAAAATGCGGAAGGTATACCCTTTGCCGAGGACGATGACTGGCAGAGAGATTTTGAGCTTCGCTTTGATTACGACGAAACCGATGATCAGCTTCGCTGCATTGAGGAGATAAAAAGAGATATGGAGTCCAAGGCTCCCATGGACAGACTTCTCTGTGGTGATGTGGGCTTCGGTAAGACCGAGGTCGCCATGAGAGCTGTCTTCAAGTGTGTCATGTCGGGAAAGCAGTGTGCTATTCTTGCACCTACAACAATTCTTGCATGGCAGCATTATCAGACTGCTTTAAGACGTTTTGACGGTTTCCCTGTTTCTGTTGAACTTCTTTCGCGTTTCCGTACCCCGAAAGAACAGGAAGCTATTCTTAAAAAGCTCAAACGAGGCGAAATAGATGTTGTCATCGGCACTCACAGAATAGTTCAGAAAGACGTTGAATACCACAATCTCGGCCTTGCCATCGTCGACGAGGAGCAGAGATTCGGTGTTGCTCAGAAGGAACGATTCAAAGAGATATTCCGTGGAATTGATATGCTAACCCTTTCCGCAACACCTATCCCCCGTACCCTCAACATGGCACTTGGCGGATTGAGAGATATTTCTGTGCTTGAAGAAGCACCTCAGGACAGACGCCCTGTTCAGACCTATGTTCTTGAATATGATGAGGGCATTATTGCCGAGGCTATCCGCAAGGAGCTTCGCCGAGGCGGTCAGGTGTTCTATCTGCATAACAATGTAGGCACTATCGAACGCACCGCCATGAAAATCCAGGAGCTTGTACCCGAGGCAATCATTGCCGTTGCTCACGGTCAGATGGGTGAAGGTGAAATGAGCAAGGTATGGGCAAGGCTCTGCGAGCAGGAGGCCAATGTTCTTGTCTGCACAACCATTATCGAAACAGGTGTGGATGTCCCCAACTGCAACACACTGATAATTGAAAATGCTGATCGTTTCGGTCTTTCTCAGCTTCATCAGATAAGAGGTCGAGTAGGACGTTCAACAAGACGTGCATATGCTTATATGACCTTCAAGCGCAACAAGGAGCTTTCGGAAATCGCCACAAAACGTCTTGATGCAATAAGAGAATTCACCGAATTCGGTTCCGGTATGAGAATCGCACTGCGTGACCTCGAACTGCGAGGTGCAGGAAATCTTCTCGGCGGTGAGCAGTCAGGACACATGGAAACCGTCGGTTATGAAATGTACATGAAGCTCCTTTCCGAGGCTGTAAGCGAAGAAAAGGGCGAGGCTGTAAAAAGTCTTGATGTTGACTGCAGAGTCGACCTTCATGTGGATGCGTTTATCCCCGAAAGCTATATCGAGCTTCTTCCCATGCGTCTGTCAATTTATCGTACCATCGCCTCCATTCGCACCGAAAACGACAGAAGCGAGGTTATAGACGAGCTTATCGACCGCTTTGGAGACCTTCCCGATGAGGTTATCGGGCTGTGCGATGTTGCACTTCTGAGAAACAAGGCCGCTCAGGCAGGCATTTCCGAAATCAGGCAGATTGACGGCAATTTTATTTTCAGTATTGCAAAAATAGATATGCCCAGAATTTCTGCTCTTGCCCAGAATCTGCGAGGCAGAGTGATGTTTACTCCCTCTGCAAAGCCTCATATGACTGTGCGTCCCGACAGAAAGTTGTCTATCCTTGAGAATGCGCAGGCAATTATCAATGCATATATTTCCGTTTCTGATTAAATTTCACAATTTTTCTATTGCAATACATTGCGAAATGGTGTATATTGTACTTGGAATATTATGTCTTTTCGGAGGTGTTCCCCGTGTTATCCTCGCAGAAGGTTTTTTATCTTGTTCTTATTTCAATAATGATGCTCTGTTCCATATTCGGAATCAGTGTACAGGGCACCAATTCTTACTTTCCTGCCGATACTGTAGGTGATATTGTTCAGTCACCTGAGGACACAGGCATTATCGCTCAGCTTTCAGATATGGATGATGAGGGTGCAGGTCAGGACAGCACATCTGCCGGTCTTGATATTTCCATCAACGGTCCTACTTCCACCACAGAAGAAGGCTACACTCACAATGACAATGTTTCAATCATTGAAACCACTACAACTACTGTCCCCACTGAAAACACCCCCTCTCAGGATAACGGACAGTCAGGCAGCACTGCTCCCGATGTGACCGACAACACCACTCCGGGCAACAGTCAGAATGCAGGTCAGACCTCCAGCACAACCGGCAGAACTTCTGACCCATCTTCCCCTCGCACCACAACTACAACAACCACTCAGATTACCACAACCACTACCCGTCCTACTACTACCACAACCACTACAAGGACGACTACAAGACCCACTACCACAACCACTACAAAGAATTATACAAACTCCGGTAATATCAGCTTCTCCCTTTCTTCCGGCGGCTCCACTGTCACCGAGTACAGAATGTATGTCGGTTCTTCCGTAAGACTTTATCTGAAGTCCGGATTTGCTGATACCCCCATAGCAGTTTATAATTCCGATTATTCCTATATCGCTGATACCACCAGCAACGACGTCGGTTCTGTTGTCGTCACCGCTTACAGTGTGGGTACAACATGGATTCATGCTTCCAATATCAACGGTACATGTCACATAAAGATCGTTGTCGACGACTTTGAATCAAGAGTTGTTTACCTCTGCAACCAGCACAGAGCTGCCAGCGGAATCGCTCCTCTTGAAGTCGGCGGAAGTGACCTCAAGCGTGTTGCTGACCTCAGACTTTCTGAAATCTATTCCAAGTTCGCTCATGAACGTCCCAACGGAACAAGATATCTCACCGCTTATAATTACTACAGCATTCCTTACCTCTATGTAGGTGAAAATCTGGCACGTGGTCAGACCACGCCTGAGCAGGTAGTCAACGACTGGATGAATTCGCCTACTCACCGAGCCAATATCATGAACCCCAACTTCAGATATTGCAGTATCAGCGTCGGCACTTCAAAATATCAGGGTCTTATGTACACCTACTGGTCGCAGCAATTCTACACTCCACAGTAATTTAACAACAAAAAACCTGCACACATTTGTGTGCAGGTTTTTTTCATCCTATTTTCTTTGACAGGTCATTGTATAGAGCTTTTGTTTCTTCGTCGCTTTCAAGTCCTATTACAAGAACATCTTCGCCTGCTGTCAGTACAACGCAAGCATCATTTTTATAAGTGTAGCGAGTGTATCTTCCAAACTCGTCATTTTCAAATATTCCAAGCAGAAGTCTTGCGCTGCCGTAACCGTATTCACGTATTCCATCGCAGCTTTCTCTGTATTCAATGCTGTCAATATCGCTGTAACTGATCTCTACATCATCCCAGTATGCGGTTTTTACTTCAAAGCTTTCCTCACCGAGTTCCACCTTTACATTGCCTGTGAACATCAGCACAGCCACAAGAGCAAGTATCACAGGAACGATTATCGCAACTGTTATGACACCGACCTTATTGTTCTTTCTTACTTCCTTCATTGCCGCCTTTACGTCTTCCTTATTTCCATTCTTTCTGTAGAATGAATAGGAATAGATCGCAGGAATCAGAATCATCAGAAACACGGTGGGTATGAAAGTGATCAGATAGACTTTGATGGGAAGAAACACTCCTGAAAGCATAAGGATGCCGCCTATGACCCATATTATGCCTGCAACTCTGTGAGTCCTGTTCCAGTTTTCCTCGTCTGCAAGGGTCCATGAAAGCTTGATTCCAATGGTACTGTTCTGTTTGCACTTCGGAAGGTAATTACCCACGATAATAAATCCAAGTCCGAAAATCAAAGGCATGATTTTCTCAATTTTAATTTCTGCATCCAGCGCTATGGCGTATATCAATGCGTTCACCACTACTGACATCACCGGCATTGTCCATAATGCTATATTGAACGCCTTCCGGCTCTGTTCTTTGTTTTTCGGGTCTTTTGCGGTTATCAAAAGTCCCAGCCACTGCAGTACAGCCATTATGAGCGGCAATCCAAAGACAGCGAATGATTTTGCTGAAAAACCGTCTGCCTTGCCCGATGCACCAAAGTGAGTGGCCATAGTATCTGGCAGTTTATTCCACAGAATGATTCCTGCTGCCATGGGCAGGAGGATTACAACAGTTGAAATTATGATCTTTCCCAGATTTTTTCTAATCATTCCCCTTATCCCCTCTCAGATCTGTTATCCATAGCATTATTTCTTCAAGCACCGATGCATTCAGCTCGTAATATATGAACTTTCCTTCTCTGGCATCTCTGATAAGGTCGGCTTCCTTAAGCACAGAGAGATGCCTCGATATCGCCGCACCGGTTATATCAAAGCATTCTGTTATCTCTCCTGCTGACATTCTCCCCTTTTTCAGCCTGTTCAATATTTCACGCCTGACCGGGTCAGAAAGGGCTTTGAGAGTATTGTGTATTGACATATCTTCGCCTCATTACATTTAACCTTTGTGTTAAATGTATGTTATCACATTCTTTTTTGCAAGTCAAGTATTGCCCTTTTCTGACAGATAGTCCTTTGTTGCATCCTTTACTTTCGGAGCAAGAACAACAAGGGCTGCAAGATTTGGAAATGCCATCACTGCGTTGAGTATGTCAGAAATGCTCCACACTGCGGAAAGCTGCATGACACTGCCCAAAATTGCTGCAGCAATAAATCCGAGTCGATAGATGAATGTATATCTTTCTCCGAAAATATAGGAAAAGCTTTTTTCTCCGTAACAACTCCAGCCTATCATTGTTGAAAAAGCAAACAGTGCTATTGATACTGTCAAAAAGATGCCTCCGAAATCTCCCAGCACTGTTTCAAATGCCGCCGATGTCAGTACCGCTCCGTCCAGTCCGCTGTCTGCTTTTCCCGATGTAAGAATTACAAGGGCTGTAAGAGTACAGAAAACCACTGTATCGGTAAAAACCTCAAATATCCCCCACATTCCCTGAATTACCGGGTGTTCAACCTCGGCACAGCTGTGCACCATCACGGAGCCTCCGAGCCCTGCCTCGTTGGAGGCAATGGCACGGCGCACTCCGATAAGCAGTGTTCCGAGCACTCCGCCTGCGGCACTTTTTCCGCTGAATGCCCCCTCTGCTATATCCGAAACGGCTTTCGGCAGAGCTGAGGCATTGACGGCAATTATAATTATGCAGGCGGCCATGTATGCAACGGATATTACGGGGATTAATTTTTCTGTCAGTGCGGCGGCTCTTTTTATGCCTCCCATAAGCACTGCACCAACTATTGATGCTATAATAACTCCCGTTGCTATCGGCGGAATTTCAAGACTTTCTTCTGCTGACTGGGCAAGGGCATTTACCTGTACCATATTCCCCATGCCAAAAGCTGCCAGAGTGCAGGCTGCGGCAAAAATCACCGCAAGACATCTGCTTTTCATGCCGTATTCCATATACTGCATGGGACCTCCGCACCACTCGCCCTTTGAATTTCTGCGGCGGTAAAGTATGCCCAGGACATTTTCGCCATAGCAGACTATCATGCTGAACACACTGCTTACAAGCATCCAGAATACTGCACCTGCGCCGCCTATTGTTATTGCCGTTGCAACGCCTACTATATTTCCCGTGCCCAATGTGCCTGCCAGTGCAACCGTAAGGCTCTGAAACTGTGATATTGATTTTTTATCATTTACCTTTGTTTTATTTCTTTTAAAAACGGATCCGATGGTTGTTTTTATCCAGTGTTTCCCGTATCGGAGCTGAAATGCACCTGTATTTACTGTGTAAATTATTCCCACCAGAATTATAAGTCCGATTGTGGCAGGTCCCCAAAGTATCTCTGCCGTCTTATCAAAAATCAAATAGTTTTTCTGCGACATTTCTGCACCCCCTTGACTAATTACGCCAGTTTGTTGTATAATATATTTGATGAGAGAGGGAATTATGAAAATTCTTCCCAACGCAATTTATTTTTCACGTATTCACTTTATCAACACATTGATGTTGTATAATGCTCTCATCAGAACAGGGAGGTTGCTTTATGGAGCAAAACAATGTTACTGCTCCCCAGGAGCAGCCCTTGGAAGCAGAAGTTTCTGTTTCTGATGCAATTTCCTCTGAGGGTCAGCTTGTAACCTCTTACGGAGTTGTTTCAAGGGAATATGTGGAGGAACTTCTCAGGAAAAACGGCACTGTCACCGGCAAACGCAAAAAAAGCGTCGGCAAACGTATTCTTGCATGGTTCTTTGGAATTGTCGGTGCTCTTACTTTTCTCGCTGTATGCGTGATGGTATGTTTTTCTGTTTTCAGGTTTACTTCCGGAAATCAGACTTCAAACGGGAACGGTAATTTTTCCTTTGATGACGATTTCTTCCTCATTCCTGATTTTTATGATGACTCTGATGAAGATAATGCCTCTTCAGATTCCGATATGATCATCGACAGTTCACAGACCTCAAATGCAGGGCTTGGTGTGGTCGTTTCTGCTCTTGATTCTTCTCAGGCAGGCGGCTATGGCATTGCAGGCGGTCTTGTTATAATCGGCATTGAGGATCTTTCCTCTTTTTCCGGAACTGATGTGCAGCAGTACGACATCATAACCGCTGCAAACGGACGTATCATCACCACAATAAATGAACTTTCAGCTGTTCTTAACAAACATCAGCCCGGTGATGAACTTACACTGACTATCACCCGTTTTTCCGATGGCTTTGCCGAAAGCTTTGATGTCACCGTCGTCCTTATTGATAAAACTCAGCTTGACTAAGGATGACAACCTGAATTTGCTTACGTCTTTATCCCCAATATACTCTTTTCAAAACCCAAAACCGGCAGTCTTTCGACTGCCGGTTTTGGGTTATATTGAAAATTATCTTTTTCATGATATAATCTGATTATATCTATCAGAGGGGTGTTATCATGGTTTTGCTGGTAATTGATGCACAGCGGCTGATTACTACAGACAGGCTTTTCTGTTTCGACAGGTTTGTAAGCAATGTAAAACATCTTATATCAACTGCAAGAAAGAACAATATTGAGGTTGTTTTTGTAAGACACGATGACGGAGAAGGCAAACCTCTGACAAAAGGCACGGAAGGATTTGAAATCTTCGATGATTTTTCTCCCGAAGAAAAGGAAATGATCTTTGATAAAACGGTAAACAGTCCCTTTCGTGATTCAGGGCTTCTTGAATATCTGAGAGAAAAGAATATCAGAACAATTATTGTCACGGGACTTCAGACTGATTACTGCATTGATTCCACCGTAAAATGCGGTTTTGAGCACGGTTTTCAGGTTATAGTCCCGGAATATTCAAATTCAACCTTCGACAATGATTTCATGTCTGCCGAAAACAGCTACAGATATTATAACGAGTTCATGTGGAAAAACCGTTATGCAAAGTGTGTTTCTGTTGATGAAGCTGTCAGAATGATGAAGAAATAAGCAAACCCAACTGCTTATAAAGCAGTTGGGTTATTTTTACCATCTTACCTTTTCGTTTATAGTGCCGATTGTGCTGCCGATGAAATTGTTGTATTCATCGTATACTGCACGTTCAAAGTGAGTTGCACTCTTGTAATCTTCCGCTATATATTCACCATAGGGTCCTTTTCGGAAATAGTAGGTGACAATATACTGACCTTCTCCAAGCTCTGAGCGGACATGGGTAACTTTCTGAGTATGTGCTTCAACCGGTACCACATTTTTCACCTGAGCATTTGCACGCTTGATTCCTGCCACGTGAACAGGTACTTTTTTATAGATCCTCATCCTTCCGCTCCTCTCTTGAAATTTACCTATTATATTATACACCCTCAGAAAATAAAATCAATATTAAATTTTGAATGTGATTTTGACTTTATCAACAAAATAATTCTCCGTTATCCGTCATATTCTCTTAACTTAACAACCCTTTTTCCCTCTTTTGATTGTTGAAATATTGTCAATATTAGGTTATAATATATTACGTCACCAAAATATGATTTGGAGTGTGAAAGAAATGCCTTTGGTAAACACAAAAGAAATGTTCAAGGCTGCTTATGAGGGCGGCTACGCAATCGGCGCATTCAACGTAAACAACATGGAGATCGTTCAGGGTATCACTGATGCCTGCGCAGAGCTCAAGGCTCCCGTTATTCTCCAGTGCTCTGTCGGCGCTCGCAAGTATGCTCGTCCCGCTTACCTTGTAAATATGGTCAAGGCAGCTGCTGATGAGACCGGTCTTCCCATTGCTCTCCACCTCGACCACGGTCCTGACTTTGAGGCTTGCAAGAGCTGCATCGACGGCGGGTTTACTTCCGTTATGATCGACGGCAGCCATCATTCCTTCGAGGACAACATCGCTCTGACCAAGAAGGTCGTTGACTATGCACATCAGTTCGGCGTAACAGTCGAGGGTGAGCTCGGTCAGCTCGCTGGTATCGAGGACGATGTCAATGTTTCCGCTGAGGACGCTTCCTACACCGATCCTGCTCAGGTTCAGGAGTTCGTAGAGCGCACCGGCGTTGACTCCCTTGCTATCGCTATCGGTACTTCCCACGGCGCATTCAAGTTCAAGCCCGGCCAGAAGCCCCAGCTCCGCTTCGACATCCTTGAAGAGGTCAGCCGTCGTCTTCCCGAGTTCCCCATCGTTCTCCACGGTGCATCTTCTGTTATGCCCGAGTATGTTGAGATGATCCGCAAATTCGGCGGTCAGATGGACGATGCTATCGGTATCCCCGAGGATATGCTCCGTCAGGCAGCAGCTATGGCAGTCTGCAAGATCAATGTTGACTCCGACCTCAGAATCGCTCTTACCGCTGCTATCCGTCGTCACCTCGCTGAGAATCCCACTCACTTCGACCCCAGACAGATTCTTACTCCTGCCCGCGACGCTATCAAGGCTGTTGTTGCTCACAAGATCACCAACGTCCTCGGCTGCGCAAACAAGGCATAAGTTTTGTAAATGTTTTAACACCCAATGGAAGAGAATTCTTCCATTGGGTGTTTTTTTATCTCTCCCTCCGTCTTTTGCAATATGCAAAAGACACCTCCCTCGTCAGAGGGAGGCAATAATACACTCTTTCATTCTTCGGTTATTTCAAACAGCTCGTTGGGTGTACAATCAAGGAGAAGGCACAGTGTTTCTATATTTTCATAGCGTATTGATTTTGTCTGGTTGTTTATCATTTTGCTGAAATCCTGATAACTCATGCCTAGCTGCTTATATAGCCAGTATTTTGTTTTTCCTTTTTTATCAAGGAGTTCAAGTGCTTTTAATTTTATCATAAGATATTTCTCCATAACTCATGTTTTGATGAGATAATATCTTATTTTTCTTCTTTACATATAGACTAATGCATTATATAATGTATTAGTCTATATGTTCAATCTGTAATTATTGGGAGGCTGCTGATATATGTGCAGGGAATATGATCTTATTCCAGGTAATGGCGGTGTTAACTGTCCATACAATGGTGAACACAAAGATGAATATGGAAAAATAATCGAATGCCAATGCGATGAATGTGACCATCTTATGTGCTGTATTGAAGAAATTGACTTCTGCGGCGGATTTTTTTCAAAGCAGCAGCGATAAATTATCCAATTGCATACAAAAAGTCTGTGCAAGCTCTCCCTTCCTCGTCATAGGGAGGCCATACGAGGTTTCAATCTGTACGCCTTTTATTTCCTGACAGAATAATTATCAGGCAAATCGGTATCGTCAGAAAAATCGGGGCGATTGCCTGAAACGTGGGGCTGGGTTTTAAATAACATGAGTTTGCATGGTCTTTTGTATCATACCATACGGTAATTTCGTCCCCTGTATTTTTTGCGTTACTGTGAGAATCACGGCTTACGACCTCGCTGCCGCTGTATATTTCCCCTTCGACATCATATGTATAATAAATTCTGTCTTTTAATTTTCGTAGTTGTTCTATTTCTATCACCACTCCCGGTGTTTCTCTCCATGCACTGTATTTTTCGGTGTTCAGCCTGAATATCACACAGGATGCTATTGCCGCAATGAGCATTACAGCAATTATCGGAATGATTCTTTTTGCTTCTTTCATTTTTATTTCTCCAATTCAAGGATATACAAGGGACACCGCAAGGGTGTCCCTTGTGGTTTGCTTTAATCTGCAGCGTTTTTCAGGGCTTCAAAGGAATTTATATTTTCCTGCATTCCAAAGAGCATATCCCGCTTTTCTTTTGGCAAAGCAAGATAATACTCTCTCGCTTTAGGGTCTGCCTCCAGCAGGTTATTGAGGCCGCCGACGTATATTCCGTTGTAATTAAGAGGCAAGCCGTTATTGACGTCATTGTTCATATTGTTATTCATTCTGAGCCGTCCTTTCACTTTTTGCCTTTAGTTTTCCTCTGTATGCCTTTTTTATTCTCCCTGTTTCTTTCTGTAGTCACGTGGAGAAACTCCCTTAAGCTTTTTGAAAACCGTGGAAAAATAAAGATGGTCTGAAAATCCGACGGAGTTTGCAACTGTACCGATGCTCAATTCCGTTGTTTCAAGAAGCTCGCAGGCAGCACTTATTCTCATGCTTGTAAGATAGTCCTTCGGAGACATGGAATACCGCTCGATAAAGGCTCTGAAAAGATGGCTTCGGCTGATTCCGATATGTTCTGCTATGTCCTCTATTGATATCGTCTGGGAGTAATTATAACGGATATATTCGGCTGCACGCTTTGCATAGGCATTGTAGGTTGTTGTGGTCATATATTCGTGCTTTGAGCTTTCCATTATTATCGAAAGCACTATCGAAAGATATCCTGTCATTCTCGTTTTTGCAGAATAGGATGAGCCGTGTGCCTTATAAATGTTTACAAGGGCTTTTTTCAGGCGGCTGCCGAAATCTGTTGATATGATGGGCTCTTCCTTTGTAAAATCGGTGTGGGCTATCATCTGCGCTGCGTTGCTGCCCGTAAAACCTACCCAGTAATATTCCCATGGCTCATTTTCATCGGCAATGTATGTTATCTCCTCGTCCGGGTATATGAGAAATGTATCTCCCGATTCAAGGTAATAAGTTTTTTCCTTTGTTATGAATTTTCCTTTTCCGGAAAGAATATGATGTATAAGATAGTGGGGACGTACTCCGGGACCCCATTGATGCAGCGGCTCGCACCGCTGCATGCCTGAGCTTGTAACGGTAAGCACCAGCGCATCGGACTCGCTTGATTTGAAGGAATGTTTGAATTTTTCTGCCATTTTATTTTCCTCCTTTTCTTTATTTTAACATATAATTTTATTTTATGCAACAAAATTCAATATTTACGCAACGGAATACTATTGTAAACTTAATCGTTTTCGATTATTATACAGGTGTAAGATAAAAACAAAACAAATTCAGGAGTTGATTTATATATGGCAGAGCTTCGCTGGCATCCTCTTACAAAAGACTGGGTTATGATCGCTTCACACAGACAGAACAGACCCCAGATGCCCAAGGATTGGTGTCCTTTCTGCCCCGGCTCAGGCAAAGTTCCCGATGAGTTTGAGGTGTATGAGTACGATAACGATTTTCCCGCATTGAGCCAGACTCCTCCTCCCATAGATGACGTAGATAACGGCAGACTTTTCAAGACCGCAGAAAGCTACGGCAAGTGCGAGGTTATCCTTTATTCCCCCAACCACACTGCAACAATTCCCGATCTTTCTGACGAGCATATGACTAAGCTTGTAAACCTCTGGTGTGAGCGTTTTGATGCTATCAGCGCTGATGAAAAGATCAAGTATGTGTTCATTTTTGAGAACCGTGGCGAGGTTGTCGGTGTCACAATGCCTCATCCTCACGGTCAGATTTACGGCTATTCCTTCCTCCCTAAGAAGCTGGAGCTTGAAATGAACTCTGCAAAGGAATATAAGGCTGAAAACGGCGGCTGCATATTCTGCGATATGCTCTCTCAGGAAAAAGAGGACGGACGCAGAATCATTTTCCAGAATGAGCACTTCACCGTTTTCCTTCCCTTCTTCTGTGAATATCCTTACGGCGTTTACATTTTCGCAAATGACCACAAGAAATATATCACCGATTTCAATGACGAAGAGCGTGCTTGTCTTGCAAAGACCATAAAGACCACCGTCGGTATGCTTGACACTCTCTTTGACAAGCCCTTCCCCTATATGATGTGCATGCATAATGCACCCGTTAACATGGAAGGTGTCGATGATTTCCACTTCCATATCGAATTCTTCCCTCCCATGCGTTCTGCAGACAAGCAGAAGTTCAATGCATCCTCCGAGACCGGTGCCTGGGCTCACTGCAATCCCACCGCTCCCGAGGAAAAGGCAGAAGAGCTTCGTGAGGCTCTTAACCGCTACCTTGCAAAATAAGGAGGATTTATTATGAAGACAATTCTTGTATGCGGCGGTGCCGGCTATATCGGCAGCCACATGGTGGCTGAGCTTAACAGAAAAGGTTATGAGGTTATCGTCGCCGACAGCCTTGTAACAGGTCACAGAGATGCTGTAAAGAACGCTAAACTCTATGTTGGTGACCTTCGTGACAGAGCTTTTCTTGACAAGCTTTTTACCGAAAATAAGATCGACGGCATCATAAATTTTGCAGCGTTCTCCCTTGTTGGCGAGAGCTGTGAAAATCCTCTCAAGTACTATGAAAACAACATGGGTGGTGCAATAAGCCTCCTTGGCGCAATGCGTGACCATGGAATAAACAAGATCGTATTCTCATCCACCGCTGCTACCTACGGCGAGCCCGAAAAGCAGCCTATTGAAGAATGTGACCGCACCTTCCCAACCAATCCCTACGGCGAAACAAAGCTTTCCATTGAGAAGCTTCTCAAGTGGTGTGACAAGGCTTACGGCATCAAGTATGTCACCCTCAGATACTTCAATGCCTGCGGAGCTGACAATGAGACCGGCATCGGTGAGGATCATTCCCCCGAAAGTCACCTTATCCCCATCGTTCTCCAGGCAGCAGCCGGCAAGAGAAGCCATATAGGCATCTTCGGCGATGATTATGCTACTCCCGACGGCACCTGCGTACGTGACTATATTCATGTTCTCGATCTCGCAGACGCTCACCTGAGAGCCTTGCAGTACCTCGACAGCGGCAACGACAGCGATGTCTTCAATCTCGGTGTCGGCAATGGCTACTCAGTCCGTGAGATAATCGATGCAGCACGTAAAGTCACCGGCAAGGAAATTCCCGAAAAGGTCGAGCCCAGACGTGCAGGAGATCCCTCCACTCTTGTTGCGTGCAATAAAAAGGCTCGTGAGGTTCTCGGTTGGAATCCCACCCATTCCGATCTTAAGACAATCATTTCTTCCGCATGGAACTGGCATACCGGCAACCCCAACGGTTACAACGACAGATAAGTTTCTAAGATTTTCCCTGAATATATATTTTCTCTCCACACCATAAAAATAAGCCTTCAGAATAATCTGAAGGCTTATTTTTTCAGTCAAAGGTATAAATATATATGTATTCATCGCAGCGAGTCTTTATTGCTGCACATTCGCTGTCCCAGGAAAGAAGCTCCAGCAAGGGCAGTGCCTTATTGCAGCGCCTGATTATCTCTTTGCTGTTAAGATTTTCAGGGTTTCCTTCCGGCGGGACAATTTTATTTGCTTCTTTCGCAAGGAGAGATACATATTCTGAGGTCTGTTTGTAATCTCTCAGAAGCGAAAAGCCTTCTGCAGCTTTGATGAAATCACCGTCTTCATAGGCTTTTACCGCTGTCAGATAGCTTTCTTCAAGCAGTGCAAGTCTGTCTGTACTGTCTTTGTATCCGCCGAGAGAAGTATATATTTCAGAGGCAAGAGCTGCGCTGTTTTCCTGCTCAACACTTAACGCACAGATATACAGAATTTCATTTTTTTCTTCAAAATCCGGCAGTGCGTTTATTCTTTCAACACCTTCTGCAAAGTTGCCCTGGGATATTTCGAGCCTTGCATAGCAATATCTGAAATGAAAGTCACTGTCTAGATAATCATACCGCTCGGACAGATGACCAAATTCCACGTAAGCCTGGCTATAGGCTTCTGTGTCCTCGAGATACAACGCTTCGTTATACTGCCGATGTACTGTTTTCTTTGCTTCTGCAGTCAGTGTTATTCCCGATATTATTACAAATATCAATGCTGCGGCAGCACAGGCTGCAGGAGGAATTACCGAGTATGATGTGTCCTTTGCTTCACTCTCTGTCACTTCTTTTTCATACAGCTCACTGATATCCTCAAGTGCATAATCAGCTGTTTTTCCCGAAAGTCTTATTTTATGGGATTTTTCTTCGGTGCTTACTTCAAGATAACCGCTCAGGAATGATGCATCGTACATATCGGCTGCTTTTTTTCTGTATCCTTTGATAAATGAAGTTATCATGGAAAAGAATGAAGCTACGATTCCTTTTCGTCCTGCACTTATTCTGCAGGCACGGACTATATCATCCTTTGGTATTATTGCAAGAGTGCGCTTTCTGAAGCAGCGTGTACGGTAGATTATCACTCTTTTTTCCGTTATTACAGCGCAGCCTCCTGAGCAGATAAAGCACAGCGGCAGACCGAGGCAAAGGAAAATCAATCCGAAAATCAGATACCAGATAAATCCGCCATTGAAGGTGCAGACAGGGTCATATTGAATGCGGGATATCAGATAAAGACCCACTGTGCATAAGATAAGTCCTTCAAAGGTACGGATGTGCTCAAAATACACGGTGTACGGCTGTTCATCCTCTTTTATTTCCCTGCTGATGCAATAGGGTATTGCTCTGTTTTTTCTGTTTACAAGCAGAATCACACCCCTTGCAAGGGCAGGTATGGATATGATTATTAAACTCCAGATAAAAAATGTATTGATGACTCATCACCTCTTTTGCTTGATTTTACTACCCATTGTCCTTATTGTCAAATTGCAATGCTTGTAATTATTCCGTTTTGGTGGTATAATTATCTTGTAATATTGTACTCGGAGTGGTATTTATGAAGAAAAAAGCATTTATCTGCGTGCTTTCTGTTATACTTGTTCTTTCTGTTTTCATAAGCTCTGTCGTCAGACAACCTGAGCCTGAGGTCACGCAGACTTCTGATTCTGCATCCTATTCTGACCGTACTCTTGATTTTTCTCTTGCTCTGCTCAACGAATGCGCAAAGGAAGGAGAGAATGTACTCATTTCTCCGCTCTGCGCTTCAGGGGCTCTTTCCGCTGCGGCACTTGGTGCATCGGGTGATACCCGCTCTCAGCTTGATCAGGTGCTTGGCGGCAGCGCTGAAAAAATTGCAGCACGTTCGGGTGAGACACTTTCCGATAACGGCGGCGTTTCAATCTGGGTGAACAATGACGGTCGGATTACTTTATCTCCCGACTACGTGTCTTCTGTCGAAAATATTCTGGATGCCTCTGTTGAAAGTACCGATTTTTCAACTGTTCTTGATAAGATGAACAGCTGGGTATCTGAAACAACTGACGGAAAGGTTGACTCTGTCATTGATGAGATTCCTCCTCAGGCCGTTGCATATATTCTCTCTGCTCTTACCTTTGAGGGTGAATGGCTTGTTCCCTATACCCCCGAAAAAGTAGCGGACGGTCAGTTTGTGTCCTCTGACGGCACGAAATACGATGTTCAGTTCATGAAGTCCACTGAAAACATCTATATCGAAACAGATACTTTCAAAGGCTTTGCAAAGCCTTATTCAGACGGAAGCTATTTCATCGCACTTCTTCCTGACGAAGATGTAAGCATGACCGATCTTCTCTCTTCTCTTAACGGCACTTCTTTCGATCAGCTGATGAATTCCGCTACCAATGACAGTGTAAGCGTCTGTATACCGAAATTTACCGCCGAAAACAAGCTTTCATTATGTGAGGCTCTGATCAATATGGGGGCTTCTGATGCCTTTTCCAGAGAAAAGGCGGATTTCTCCGCTATGGGTTCGGATACTCTTTATATAACTGAATTTGTGCAGAGTACGTTTATTTCTGTTGACGAAAAAGGCACTCAGGGCGGTGCGGGCTCAGGCATTGAGGTTTCTCTAAAGGGTATGCCTTCTTTTTCAGTTGTGCTCGACAGACCTTTTGCATATTTCGTGGTCAAGGACGGCGATATGTTCTTTGCGGGAGTTCTGGAGAGGGTATAACGGATCGTTTACAGTTTTGGAGGGGATAGAATGAAGAAGGGCAATAAATATGTGTATCGCTATAAAATTGCAGGAATATCGATTTTGATTGTACTATTTTTCCTTGCTGTTTTCTTCGGCCTCCGCTCTGCATACAATCTGCCTTTGTGTTCAGAAGACGACCAGCACTCCTACACGGGCAAACTGCGAAGTATAGACTACGCCTATGGTTATGATTATTCTATCCTTCTTATGGATAATAATGGCGAGTATTGTATTCCTGATGATATGCCAGTTCTTACGGATACCCTTGAGGAAGTTATGTCAGCAGGACATAACTACACCATCATTGCAGCACCTGAGAAAAATTCTGACGGGTATTATGTCCTTTTCAGCATCGAGGGCAGCAATGGGATCATTCTTTCAAAGGGCACGAGTTTTTCATATTATATATCCAAACGATGCTCTCTTTGGGGAACTTATACTCTGATCTGTGTTGTTTTTCTTGGAATATATCTTTCTCTCTTCCCCTTTGAAAAGCTTCTTGCTAAAAAATTCAAGAAGCCCGGCAAGAAACAAGTTAAATTCTGCAGAACTGCTGCAATAGCCACCTGCGTTTTTCTTATCTGTGCCATCTGGCTTTGTATTCTATGCTGGAGAAACTTTCCGCTTTATTCCGAGAAATCCACTTATAATGTCAGCGGCGAATGCTGTGATGTATGGAGCACCTCCAAACAACTGCCACGTTCCGGAATAACATATAACACCTGTATAGCTCTGTCCGGCGGCGAGGTGTTTGAAATATCTTCAGGCACACCTGCTCTTCGACAGTACAATACATCCGAACTGAAAACTATACTTTCAGAAAAATCAATTACCGTAACCGCAGCAAACAGGCTTGACCTTTCGGGCTCTGCAACTGCTATGGGTATTGAAAACGAGGACAGAGAAATCATATCTGTAAGCGAGAGTCATTCGTCAAATCTGACCGCAAGAATTGGCATATGGATTATTTATTTTTCAGTTTTCATAATCTGCATTCTTTGGCTTTATTTCTATCATCGCAAAGAATTTAAAAGAAAATAGAAAACAACCTTTGCAGAGTGAATTGCTCTGTAAAGGTTGTTTTCTATTAATACTGTGTCAGCTCTGCACTGCCGTCGTCCTCGCCTTTTTCTATGGAACGGACAACCACATAGTAACTGTAGTTTTCATTTACATCGATCTTTACTCTGTCACCCACACGTTTGCCGAGTATTGCCTTACCCATGGGTGCATCCTTGCTGACAAGTCCGGATAACGGGTCAATTCGCACGGTGGTTACTATTTTATAATATTCCACCTCGTCGTCTTCTTCGATATAAAGACCGATTCTGTCATACAATCCCACGGTATCCTCTGTGGATGTATCTTCTATAATATGGGCCGTCTTTATCATATTCTGCAGGTAGCGGATACGGCTTTCGTTGCGGTTTTTTGCACGCTTGGCTTCCTTGTATTCAAAATTCTCGCTCAGGTCTCCGAATTCACGGCAGCGCTTGACTTCTTCAATAAGCAGAGGCCTCTGACGGATTATTCTGTCATCAAGCTCTGCCTGCATTTTCTCTATGTCTTTTTTGGTAAGTTCGTTATGCATTGTCTTTTCCCCTTCTGATATTGCTGGCTCTATTGTACCTTTAATTTATCCTTCTGTCAAACCTAATGTACGTTGACTTTTATAGCGTTCTGGGGTATTATTATTCTATAAATTGTGATAAGGATGTGTATTTATGAATTACAGATTCAAGTGTCCCAGCTGCGGAAATGTTTACGATTCTCCCGTTCCTGCTCCATGCCCCAGATGCGGCACTATGATTGATATCAATGCAGGCGGTATGATCCAGGTCTATCGCATGGGCTCACCCATCGGTGTTGCTGTCGGTTACGGTATTTATCTTGACGGCCAGCCTATCGGTCATCTTGCAAACAAGCAGAGTCTGCTTATTCCTGTTCCTTTCGGCAACCATCAGCTGCATATGACCTGCGGTATGACTCGTAGATGCAAGGACCTTTTCTTCTCCGTTACTCCCCAGTCTCCGAAAATCTGGATCAAGGCTCATATCAAGCCCGGCTTCTGGACTAATTCTGTTGTTATTGAGTTTGCTAATCCTTCGGATATGCCTAACAACTAATTTCTTACCTGCAATAATCAAGGAGATGTTTTTATGTTCTGCAATTCGTGCGGGCATCAGATTTCTGATACTGCAAAATTCTGTAACAGATGCGGCGCTCCAACAAGCGGAGAGACTGTGATTTCCAATTCCACACCCTCTCCTGAGCCCCCGGTCTTTCAGAACGATTATTATCCAGCTCAGGTGATAGAATCAGCACCTGCAGCAAATACAAGCAATGCAAATGGTGCTAAAATCGCAAAATATATTCTGCTGGCATTCTGTATATTGTTTACTGCCATTGCCCAGATCGTTTCTCTTTTCTCTCCAATGATGAAAACAAAATATTGGGATTATGAGGATTCCGTTGTGGATTTTGTTTTTGATTCTGATTCGGCAGACGGTTGTACATCTTCCTGTGAGGATTTTATTGACAACGAATCCTATTATTTTACCCCTTATTACATTGATATGTATCAGACGGTCGTCTACTTCCTGATTGCTTTCCTTGTCAGCGCTTTTGCTTTCACGTCAATGGGACGGTGTAAAGCAATAGGTATAGGTAAGCTCATAACCGCTTTTTGCTGCTGCATAACTGCATTGATAGCAGTTTTCGGCTGGAATGTTCCAGTAAAACAATATGAATACAAAGTTTATCCCGCATCAGCATTCTACTGGGTTCTTGTACTTTATCTCGGTGCTGTTATTGTTGGAATAATTTCCAATAAGATGGCGTATACGCCTCCTGTTCGTACAGGTTATATTTCAGCTTCTGTTTCCGGCGGAGCTTCTCTGTTTTCACGTGCTATGCCCAAGCATATTCACGAGGAAATTATCTGCGATAATGATTACCCCACGACATCCGATTTCGAGCGCCTTATTTACAAGGCAAATCTCAGGACTCATCTTGCTGACTCCACTCCAAGCCAGCGCCTTTTCAACAGTGTGAATCAGCATATCTACAAAGCTTTCTACACCGCTACCAACCGCCGTCAGGCAAATTCACAGATGTTTACATATAATGATAAGGATAACAACATTTATGGTCTTATTACTGTAAATGGAAGAACATTGACTATCGATCTTAAAATTAATATGTAAATGTTTAGCTCCCATCACTGTACAGCGATGGGAGCTTTTTTTGCAACTATGTCAGTTTTTATTATATTTGTCATAATCAAAATTTTCAGTGAGGAAAAGTCTGTACTTAATTCGTTCTTCATCTGTCAGTTCATTAAGTACAAATGCATTGATTCCACTCTCTTCCCTCTTCTTTTCATCTGTATATACTGAAAGCCACGCCATCAGTTTCACATCGTTAAAAGACTCAAAATCACTCTCCGTAAATGTCTTCTGAATGATTTTTCTTCGTCTTCTTTTCTTTATATAGTACAGATCTCCATCAACAAAGCCGTATGAAATTTCTTTTATATTTGATAAAGCGGCTTTATTGTCTTTGTAAAATCTCTCAAGCATATTCCCTATTTCTTTTAAAACCTCTGTGTATCCTGTTTCTGCTTCACATATGACAGCAGGCCGCTCTCTTCCGATAACAAGTGCTTCATCATCAAAAACAGCTTCCATAGAGCAATTTTCCCTGTCTTCATATAAATTGAATAACAGCTCAGAAAACTCTGCTCTATTTGAATTTAATATTTCAAAAAATAATTCTTGAGCTTCAGTTACGTAGATCATCTGACATACTCCTTCTGCAATAAATTACAGCAGCTTCTCTGAGTCCGATTCCTTTATTGACAAATCCGTCATATTCCATGCTCTCGGCATATTCTATAGCTTTTTCGTATTCTTTGTTATAAATCATAAGCAATAAATTTCTGATATCTTTATGATAAAGCGGATTATTGATATTCAGATTAAAATCTGATTCTCTGAATGAACAGATTCGATCATTAAAATCTTTAATCGAATTTCTGATTTTATCAGTCAGCTCTTCAATCGACCATTCATTGAGTTCGATTTCCTCATCAAAAAGCTGTGCACCACGAACTGTAAATGCTCCGACGCTTCTGAGACTTTCAGGTTCGTTTTTATTCTCCGACATATCTATCAGATCCCAGAACAGATCATCAATCCACATCGGCTTAAACTGCTGTTGTATAAAAAGAATGCACTTTCCATTCTGTTCGCTTATAAAAGGGAAAAAGGTGAAAAACAGTTCATTCTTTTTTACCCATACCATATAATCTTTTTTTCTGAATTTATATTGCCTGATCTCCGCCTGCAAAATTTTAGGCAATGCAGTACGAAGTTCCCTTATTTTCTTTTGCTGCTCTCTTGTCATTGCTTGCTTCATCCTTTGATCCTTTCATTAAATTTTCTTCAGAAAAAAATATTCAGCATATCCATCATCGATGTTTTCATAACTGCCAACTATTTCATAATCAAGCGACTCATAAAACTCTTTTCCCTGCCAGCTGAATGTATCAAGACGTATTGTGTTTACTCCCATTTTCTTTGCTCTTTTTTCCATTTCTTCCATAAGAATTCTTCCGTATCCTTTTCTGCGATACTCTTCATCTACGAATAATGTAGATACATATAAAATTTTGAATGCTGTTATACACGCATCTAATCCTGCTACAATTTTTCCATCTTCCTGTATTCCAATTTGAATACTTCCATCCATTTTATATGTAATATATTTTTCATCAAATGCAGCCAGTCTATTTTCTATCTGCTCAATTTCCATTTCATTTAAATCTATTATTTTCATAATATAACCTTCCCAAAAATTAAATACTGTCAGATGAATTATATTATATGTAAATTGATAATTCAACAAAAAGCAGATACATGCGGATGTGCGTAATAATTTTAAGTCAACCTGTTTTGACATCTTCCGTCCAACCGGAATTGAATTGGACACAGATAAGTTTGTTCAATATTTTCGCTGGCAGGTTGCCGTTTGCGGTGCCCGGAATCTGCGGGCGCAACAGTTGTTGCTGCAGATTCTGACCGCTGCACCAAGTACGCCCTCCCTTCATCCGCCACTGGCGGCGGTCGGGATTTAAAATTTGGAATTGTGTTGTGAGAGTTTCGCAGAAATTCTCAGGATGCGACTATATAAGCTGTGACTACATGAGGTTTTATTGTCGCATCACCCACCAGACTTCGCAACGCTCAGTCGGTAAGGGTACTTGGTTGATAAACAAGGAATTGCTGTTTAAGTTCATCGGAGAAAGAAAAAATCAGATACATGCGGATGCATGTATCTGATTTTTGGCTCCCCCAACTGGACTTGAAATGAACACAGATAAGTTTGTTCATTATTTTACACTGACAGGTTACCGTTTGCGGTACCCGGAATCTGCGTTCGCAACAGTCGTTGCTGCAGATTCTGACCGCTGCACCAAGTACGCCCTCCCTTCATCCGCCACCGGCGGCGGTCGGGCTACTTCCCACCGACTTCGCTACGCTCAGTCGGTAAAGCAGGCTGAGTGGTAAGCAAGGAATAATTGTCTAAGCGCGGTTGAGTAAGAAAAAAGCTGATACATGCGGATGCATGTATCAGCTTTTGGCTCCCCCAACTGGACTTGAATTGAACACAGATAAGTTTGTTCAATATTTTCGCTGGCAGGTTGCCGTTTGCGGTGCCCGGAATCTGCGGGCGCAACGGTCGTTGCTGCAGATTCTGTCCGCTGCACCAAGTACGCGTGCTCTTCATCTGCCACCGGCAGCGAGCACGCTACTTCCCACCGACTTCGCTACGCTCAGTCGGTGAGGGTACGTGGCTGATAAGCAAGGTATGGCTGTTTAAGTTCGGTTTGAGAAAGAAAAAATCCATTACACACGGATGTGTGTAATGGATTTTGGCTCCCCCAACTGGA
>JAZUNN010000005.1:0-21265 GCA_045604155.1 Acutalibacteraceae bacterium | reverse complement strand
AATGGGGATAGAATTAATGTTTTATTTAAATACAGAGAAATCATGTTACAAACGAATAAAAAATCTTCTGCCTGAAATAAAACCTGATATTAAAATATTGTTGATTAACTGTGATGACAATTTGCAGAAACTTGGTTTTTGCAGCGATGCTCCCTGTACCATAGGTTTTGACCTGTGCAGGGAAGAAATGAATGATCTTTTGGATGAGCTTATGCAGATTAAGGGTGATGCGTTTAATACAATTGATGGAGAAGAACCATCAGGGAATAGCTGCTCATATCAGAGATATATCAAATATGGTTGGTTGTGGGATGTATTATATTGTGCTGAAGAGGATATAAGAAAAGCGGAGTGAGTTTCACTCCGCTTTTTAATATTAAATTTTAATGTTCAGTTAATGTTAATCGTGCAAAGATTTAAGGTTCGGAGGGTATTATTCAGACATAAACCGAAAGGAAAGGAAAAAGCAATATGGATAATATCATACTCAGAGTCAGCAACCTCACCAAGAAATACGGTGATAAAACAGCACTTAACGATGTAAGCTTCAATGTAGAAAGAGGCAAAATATACGGCTTCATAGGAGAAAACGGCGCAGGCAAAACAACTGCAATAAGAGCAATAACCGGCCTTTCATACGCAAGCAGCGGAAAGGTAGAGCTGTTCGGAGAGTCGGGCAGAAGGGGACTTGAAAAAGCCCGGAAGAAGATGGGATGTCTGGTAGAGCGTCCTATTCTTTCACTTAATAAATCAGCATTTGAAAATCTTAAAATGCAGCAGATTCTTTTCGGACAGAACGATGACGAAAAGATCAGACGGATTCTCAGGCGAGTGGGTCTTGGAAATGTAATGAACAAAAAAGCAAAGGACTTTTCGCTTGGAATGAAGCAGAGACTGGGCATTGCACAGGCGCTGATAAATAATCCTGAGCTTCTCATACTTGATGAGCCCGTCAACGGTATTGACCCTATGGGTATGGTGGACGTTCGTAATCTGCTTCGCTCACTTTGTGAAGACGACGGCATCACAATAGTAATTTCAAGTCATATTCTTACTGAACTTTATCAGCTTGTTACCGATTATATTATAATTTCCCATGGACAGATAATTGAGTGCATCTCAAAGGAAGAGCTTGACCAAAAATGTTCAGCATATGTCCTTCTTGAAACTGCACAACCTGACGAAGCAATCAGAATACTGAAGGAAAATGGAATTAAGTCGATAGAGTACGATGGCAGTCAGATCAGGATCTATGATGAAATTTCTACGAAAGAAGTCGCAAAATGTTTGTTCGGTAGAAAGGTTCTTGTAACGCTTCTTATGAAGTACGAAAAATCTCTTGAAAATTATTATATGGAGCTTTTAGGGAGGAAATAAAAATGAAAAATCTTATCAAATGGGAAATGAAGCAGACTTTTTCATCAAGGCTGTTCTGGGGAAGCTGTATTGCCCTTGCCGCAGCTACGGTACTGATGACACTTATGCCGCTTTTTGAGAAAGAGAATACCGGTTTCGATGTCTTTCTTCACGGCTGCAATAACTTCAATTCGTTTCTTTTGCTTTACATAGGCATATATTCAGGTATCCATGTAGCAGGTGCTTTTGAGGAGCGCAGGGTACAGGCCTCTGTAATGGCAGGCAACAGCCGTTTTTCTATTCTGCTTGCAAAGCTTATCTCTTTTTCCATGTCTATTGCACTGTTTTGTATAGTTACTCTGAGTGCGTGCGCTGTAATGGCCTTTGGCGTAAAAGGGCTGGACGGTTTTGACGGAAGTTTCTTCAGAGAGGTCGTTTTACGCATCGCTGCCTATACTTTTGTTGAGGTTTCTTTTGTAAGCGTTTCTTTCATGCTTTCTATGTTTGTGAAAAATCTTGGCGGTTCTATTGCCGTTAATCTTGCGGCATTGATCGGACTTAATTTTCTGGCACAGATGCTCCTTGAAAAGGAATGGGCACAGGGATTTTTGAAATTTACTCATGTCGGTCAGACGTTTATGCTTGTCGCTGATGCAAGCACAAAGAACCTTATATTTTCCGTGGCTGCATCAATGATTGGCCTTGCTTTTACAATTATGATGTCATATATCAAATTCAGAAAAGAAGAGCTTAAATAATCTGCTCAGATGGCTTTAAATTCTCAGTCAGGTATTGTATACTTTATTTATACAATACCTGACTGAGGTGATCAAATGCCTAATATTCTTATTGCCGACGATGAAAAAGAAATAGTTCGTCTGCTGAAAATATACCTTGAAGCAGAGCACTTCGACATATTTGAAGCATATGACGGGGCAGCGGCTTATGATATACTGCAGAATGAAAACATCGACCTTGCCATTATAGATATCATGATGCCTAAGATAGACGGCTATGAGCTGATTAGGAAAATTCGTAACGGGCGGTATATACCAATACTTGTAATTTCTGCAAAGACTCAGCTTTCCGAACGTATTTTAGGTATTGATCTCGGGGCAGATGATTACATAGTCAAACCGTTTGAACCTCTTGAGGTTGCAGCCAAAGTAAAAGCACATCTGCGCCGTATGGATGCTCAGTTTGCTGCGAAAGAGAATATTATAACTGTCGGTTCTCTTATCCTGAACTGTGATCAATGTGTTCTGATAAAGAATGATGAACATATTGAGCTTACAAAAGCGGAGTTAAAGGTCCTGGAGCTTCTTATGCAGCAGCCGGGCAGGGTTTTTACCAAGGAGCAGATATACGAGCACGCATGGTACAACGAGGGTGGAGTAGATGACAACACTATTAGAGTGATAATCAGTCGTCTGCGTGATAAGACAGGTGCGGAGTATATAAAGACAATTCGAGGTCTCGGATACAGATTGGAGAATCATGGATAAATTAAAGAAAAAGATAATCAGATATTTTCTGATATGTACAATTGCGATTTCCATAGCTGAGCTGATATCGAGTGCAGTATATGATACTGTGATGGAAAAAGTGATTCTTCCCGGGTTCATGCAAGATGCAAAAGTATCTGCAGTTATACTGATGCTCATTGCTTCGCTTTCAACATCAATTTTGATTCTGGTCATAGGTGCATTGGTTTTCTATCGTCTTGTAAGAAAGGCGGTAGATGAGGAAAGCCGTCGCAGAGCTGCTGAGCAGAATATGCTTTATTCCTGCATTGCTCATGATCTTAAAACACCTATGACATCGGTGCAGGGTTTTGCATCGGCTCTTCGTGATGGGAAGATCAGAGAAGAAGAGAAAGGTGAAATATGTGATATTATTTATATGAAAACCAAGCATATGAACGAACTTGTTGAGACTCTTTCCGCATACTCAAAGCTTGGTACGGAGGATTTTTTGCTGAACATCGGTGAGGTCAATATATGTACGCTTGTCCGTGATGTAGCTGCAATGAATTATTCTGATTTTGAGAACAAGGGGATAGAGATGATTATTGATATCCCGGACATCACAATAACATATCCGGTTGACAAAAAAGAATTTACACGTGCATTGAATAATATTATTGTCAATGCCTGCAAGCACAATGAAAGCGGATGCAAAGTCCTGATCAAGGTACATACAGATGGTGAGTGCAAATATATAACTGTAGCAGATACGGGTAAACTGATATCCCAGGAACTCGTTCCGAATCTTTTTGATCCATTTGTATGCGGTAATGCATCGCGCACCAGCGGAACAGGCAGCGGTCTTGGTCTTGCAGTTTCTGCCAGAATTGCTGAAAAACATGGTGTAAAGCTGTCTTATTGCACAGACCTTGAAGGATATTCAAAAGGCTTTGTTTTCGAGATGCCTGCTGAATGATTAAAAATTCAACAGAAAAACAACCGGGGTGTTTTACACCTCGGTTGTTTTAATAATACATAAGAATATAATTTAATCAATGGTTTTACATAAAATAAGTCCGAGTATCAAAGTCAGTGTAAAGAAGATAACACTGTAGCCAATTTCAAAATTAAAAAGAATTGATGCAATGACAGCAGAAACAATCATAAGGCAAAGTAAAATTTTCTGAAGACGGGTATAGGTTTTATTGATCTTTTTTAATAAAGCAAAAATATTTTCCTCGGATTTTTCTTCCATATCTTCTTCAATGATTCTTTCGCCTGCCAGCAATTCGTTGATGGTTATGCCGAGCTCACTTGTGAGAGACTTAAGTAAAGAAATGTCAGGCATACATCTGCCGTTTTCCCATTTGCTGATTGCTTTGTCGGTTACTCCCAATTTTTCCGCCAGTTCCTTCTGAGTAAGATTCCTCTCTTTTCTGCACTCTGCTATGAATTTGCCGATCTTTTCCTGATTCATAATTTTGCCTCCGATTTTTTCTTTATTATATCATCTGAGGTTATGATTGCTTAACTACCGCCGGTAGAATTGGACGAAATATGGTTTGAAAATATGTATACCAATGGTAGAGTTCTAAAAAACAAATAATTCAAAGGAAAACCACATTCAGAAAACATGAATGTGGTTAAAAACAGATTATTCAACTGCACGCTCGCTGTCCTCATAGTGAAGAAGATCCCATGCTCCGCCACTGTACTGGTGGAGCTCACAGTCATAATAAACATATGGATCGGGTGCTTTTTCCTCGCCGGGAATTTGTATGCAATTTATTGTATATCCATCTGTGTATACATATATGTAAATATTGGGAGCACCTTCTGCAGCACCGCCGTAAAAATGAAAATCATATTTAAAGTCATCACTGAAATGATTTTCTGCAATGTTTTCTGCTCGGGCCAGATTATCTGCTTCAAATTTTTCCTTTTCCTCTTCGGTCATACAGCAGGTGAGAGAAAAAACAGTAAGTAAACATAAAAGCAGGCATATAATTTTAGAAAATCTTTTCATTTTTAGTCCTCCGCATGGTTCTGTTTGATTTGTACTGAAAGGTGAAGAAATACCTTCCTATCAGAACATAAATATTATATTTTTCTTGTTTTGAAAAGTCAATCTTGAAATATGAACATAAACTGATCATTTAAAATATAAGCTTTTGCTAAATCATTGTCAATTATTAAACAAAAATTCACAAACTTTAATTGACTGAAGGGCAGAGGTCGGTTATAATAATTTAGTAAACAAAAGTTTACCAATTTGATGGAGTTGGTGTTATGACTGAATTCCCCGCTCACGTTACCGGCGATATTGCAGATATGGTTGTACTTATATATGAGCATCTTTCACGTCCTTTTGAGGAACGTTTTAAAGATTGTTTTACTGCATTGCAGATACATACAATGTGTAAACTTGCGATGGACGGGCCTATGACAATGACTGAACTTGCAGATTCAATGCACGTTACAAAACAGCAGATGACAAAAGTTATAGGAAAGCTTTCAAAGGAAGGTCATGTCAGCAGACATCATGATGAGCAGGACAGGCGTATTATTATTTCCGAACTTTCTTCAAAAACAAGGGAATATATAAAAGCAAGAAGAAGTGATTTTTCCGAGTATATCAGGGGCACATTTTCGAAGCTTGATGACGGTGAGTTTGAAGAGTTCAGTGGGGCAATCAATACAATAAACAGAATTATGCATAAACTCTCGAGTTCTGAGAAACAGGAGATGGAAATATGATTTTAAATAACAGCACAGAATTTACAAAGGTGACGCCTACCATTGAGCGTTATTCTGAAAAGTGCGTAAGAAGCAGTACAATAGATACTTCTCTCTACAGCAAATATGAGGTAAAGCGAGGACTTAGAGACCTTGACGGAAGAGGTGTTCTGACAGGTCTTACAGAAATATCTGAAATCCAGTCCATGAAAGAGGAAAACGGAGAAAGAATTCCCTGCGATGGTCAGCTTTTCTACAGAGGGTATGACATAAACGATCTCACAAAGGGCTTTCTTGAAGACAAACGTTTTGGCTTTGAGGAAATAGCATATCTTCTTCTGTTCGGTGAACTTCCCAATCATGAGCAGCTTCAGGAATTCTGCGCTGTTCTTGCAGGTTACAGAAGCCTGCCCACAAGCTTTGTGCGTGATATTATCATGAAAGCACCCAGTTTTGATATGATGAACACTCTTGCACGAAGTGTGCTGACTCTGTATTCATACGATGGAAATGCAAATGATACTTCGCTTCCCAATGTAGTTCGTCAGTGCTTGCAGCTTATTGCACTTTTCCCGCTGCTTTCAGTGTATGGATATCAGGCATACGAGCATTATCACAATAATGGAAGCCTCTTTATCCACACTCCCCGTCCTGAACTGTCAACTGCTGAAAATATTCTTTATATGCTCAGACCCGACAGCAGTTACACCGAACTTGAAGCAAGAATACTTGATCTTGCCCTTGTTCTTCATGCTGAGCACGGCGGCGGAAACAACTCTACATTTACAACTCACGTTGTTGCATCTTCCGGCACGGATACCTATTCAGTTATTGCCGGTGCACTTGGCTCTCTTAAAGGTCCTCGTCATGGTGGTGCTAATATCAAGGTCGTTCAGATGTTTGATGATATGATGAATACACTTGATGACTGGACTGATGAGGAGCAGATTACTCAGTATCTTGAAAATGTCCTTGACAAAAAGGCTTTTGATAAATCAGGTCTTATCTATGGAATGGGACACGCAATCTATTCTCTTTCCGATCCCAGAGCAGGTGTTTTCAGAGGTTTTGTCAAGAGTCTTTCTGAGGAAAAGGGATATGAAAAAGAATATAAGATGTATTCAACAGTAGAACGTCTTGCTCCTCAGATAATAGGCAAGAGGAGAAAGACATATAAGGGTGTAAGTGCGAATATTGACTTCTACAGCGGATTTGTATATAAGATGCTCAATCTGCCGCTGGAGCTTTATACTCCCATATTTGCGATTGCAAGAATTGCAGGCTGGAGTGCACATCTTATTGAGGAAAATATTAATGTCGGTAAGATAATCCGTCCTGCTTATATGAATATTTCAGACAGAAAAGAATACATCCCCATGAAAGACAGATAAAGATAAAAGGAATGGCTTGCGCCATTCCTTTTCGCATATTCAGATATCTTTGCAGAACTTTGCAATATCATCCTTAACAGAGGGGAGAGAAGCGGCATTTTCTACAGAACACAGACAAAGACTGCCGCAACAGGCTATTTCCATATGTCCGTAAAAGTGCTCTATGGTGTTTATGATTCTTTTGCATTCCCTGATATTCGGTCCGGTTCGCAGAGCAATGGAATACCCTTTTTTACCTTTGCTGATTGAAGCGTGAGGTTCATGTGTATTGCACCATGGAGTACAGCGATCGATGAATGCCTTGAACTGTCCGGGAACATCAGCCCAGTAGGATGGGGAGATCAAGATAATGATATCTGCCCATTTAAAATGCTCGATTATTTTATTTACGTCATCATTTTGAACACATTCTGCAGTTGTGTGACAGCATCGGCATCCTTTACAGAATTTAAAATCAAAGTCATCAATGCAGATGTTCCTGATTTCGTAACTATCTGAAATACATTCGCAGACAACAGATGCTATTACTGCAGTTGCACCGTTTCTTACGGGGCTGCAATTCATGATAAGAGCATTCATACACCATATCCTCCCAATTTTTATTGGAAAGTATAGTGCAGTGATGTCTGACTGTCAAGAAATGATTTTCAAATATTAAATCTTTTCATACTTTAAAACTCTGGCATCGGGATGAATTTCGATTTCTTCACTGTACTGAACCATATCAATTTCACAGCCCGAGCCAATAGCAACAATTCTTCCAACAACGAGTGGTGTGCTGACATTCTCAAGAGCAATGATGTCACCTTCGATGGATTCCCTGACAATAAAACCATCGTTGCCAATAAGCTTGGTGAGTAAAGGGAGCCGTTTTGTCAGTTTGTTTCCTTTGCTGAAAATACTGATATTACTTCCGCCGATGCTGTTTATGGAGTTGGCAGAATGTTCAAATTCAATACTTATTTTCTCTGCGTTGAGAAGACCACCGCATTTTATTCCGCCTGTTATGCAAACCTCTTCGGATTCTATACCACCTCCGATGTTTATACCTCCCGATGCTTTGAGAAGGGAACATTTCAAATTACTGCCGCATTTAAATCCGCCGGAGATTTTGATTTCTGCCTCTGATGTGCAGTTTCCGTCAACAGATAATGAACCGCTTACGTGTATATTCCTTGCAGAGAGGCTTTTTTGCAGATGAGCAGAGCCTGAAATCTTAGCATTCTCTGAACAGATGATATCGCCTGCACCGGATACAGAGCCTGAGCAGGTCAGGGAAATGCAGCGAACATTTCCGTCAATTTTTCCGCTGCCGCTTATAGAAATGCTGTCGTTATATTCGCCCGAGGCGATATGTCCGCTTCCTGAAATATTCATAGTTATGACCATTCCTTTTAATTGATATTTTCTTTGATTAATTTTTTCAGCAGATCGGTTATTTCGATTCTGGATCCGTTTTTGTCCGAAAGAGATACACTTTTTACATCGCAGAACCTGAAGGATTTTTCTCCGAATTCAGTATCAAGAATAATCATTTCGTTCTGTTTTTCTTCTCCCGACAGCTTTCGGGCAAGCTCATCGAGAATAATGTCTTCCTTCATTCCCTGAATCATTTCTATTCTTTCACAGACAAGCTTTTCAGGAAAGAAGGTTTCCTGTCCTGTAGAGGTGGCCTTTTTTATAAACCACTCATCAGGTATCAGACCTTTTCTTTTCCAGCGGTATAAGGCTCCGTATGAAATACTGTATCGTTGAAGCAGCTCTTTTTTTGATATCAGATTTTCATTTCCCATGCTCAACCTCCTTTGCGTAACATTGTTACGATGCTATATTAGCATAACATTGTTACGCTGTCAACATCAAATTAATTATTTACGATTGTTCATGAGCAGGAAAAGCTCAGAAAGCGCTTTCTTTTCAAGTCTTGATACATATGATCTTGAGATACCGTATTTATCTGCAATTTCTTTTTGGGTAAGAGGATCTTCGCCGTTCAAACCATAACGCATCAATATTATTTCACGACTCCTTTTGTCTGAAAGAAGATGAATATTTTTTCTCAGTTCTTCGTTTTGAATTTTTTTTTCAAGTTCATCTGCAAGAATAGTTTCATCAGCGATAACATCAATAAATGTAATTGTATTTCCCTGGCGGTCTGTTTCGACAGGGTCGCTTATGGAAACGTTTGAAGCGCTCTTTTTTACTGATCTCAGATACATAAGTACTTCGTTGTCGATACATCTTGAGGCATAGGATGAAAGACGTATTCCTTTGTCAGGGGAATATGTATCAACAGCCTTTATAAGTCCGATTGTTCCAATGGAAATAAGATCATCAATATCATTTGTTGATGAGTAGTATTTTCTGTTAATATAGGCTACAAGACGAAGGTTATGTTCTATTAACTTGCTTCGTGCATTTTTGTCGCCATTTTTCATAAGTTCAATATACATATTTTCCTCTGCCGCAGTCAGGCGACGGGGAAATGAACCGTTGCCTGATAGACCGAGAAGCATATATACAATGCTGCCGAAAACCTGAGATATTAGCTGCAAAAAATCCATAATACACCTCCAAACATGATATTATATATATATTCGGAAGGGTTCGATAAATTTCGTACAGGTGATGAATTTATAAAATATTCAATTTTGAATAATATGTATTGACTTTTTGATATTAAAAAAGATAAAATAATGCCAAGAAAAACGAAAAGAGGAATATTCATGAAAAACTTTTTTCCTGCAAGTTATCTCGCAAAAAATGTTCTTGGTCTTATATTTTCGATTATAATTTATGCACTTGTTTTTGCACTGTTTGGTTGGTTGGCATCGCTTATAAAAGGTTGGTTTGTAATTGGCCTTATTGAGCCTGCACTCTGGGCAATAGGCGGCGGTTATGCAGCTATCGGTATAATTATTGCACTGGTAATCTTTATTAAGGATAGAGAAAAATAAAAAAACAGCCGGCAGTTTACTGTCGGCTGTTTTTTGTACGCAACATTTCATCTTTTTTTAGCAAAAATAAATAATTTGCGAAAAAAGAAATAACTTTGCGCAATGTATGCGTTTTTTGCTTGAAATTCCATTTAAGAGATAGTATAATTATCTACGGATAATTATGTCTGAAGAAAATGCGCACAGAAAACCGAGTGTTAAAAGACGTGTTGAGCCATCAAGCAGGTCTTTGACTATAAAACTGCTTTGTATATGGTTTCCTGTGATTTCGGGAAAAATCAGCAGTACAATGGCTGACATGAGCATGAGGCAGAAAATGCACAGTGTTGCCTGAAGTATTTTTACAGAAAGCCATGAAAGCATTTTGTAGTGTGTATATATGCTGTTAAGAATTTTCATAGTGTTTCACCGACACATATGATAGCATAATAATTATTGAGAAGCAAAGGTAATTATTACCTGAAAGGGTGGTATAATGAAGGTTGGTGTTTCTACTGCATGTCTGTACCCGATGCTCACTGAACGTTCAATTGCAACGTTGATTGATATGGGTATTACAGAGTTTGAGGTGTTTTTCAATACTTCCTCAGAGCTTGAGCCTTCTTACATCAAATATATAGCAAAAATGATAAAACGAAACGGCGGAACTGTATACTCCATTCATCCTTATTCTTCACAGATGGAACCGTTTATGTTCTTCTCTGATTATGAACGTCGTTTTACTGATATGCTTGATACATACAAGCAGTATTTCTATGCAGCAAACAAGCTGGATGCATCAGTTGTTGTTCTTCATGGAGACAGACTTCCCGGACATGTTGCAGACGGAAAGTATATCGAGCGTTTCATGAAGATAGCTCAGTGCGGCGAAAAAATGGGTGTTACCCTTGCGCAGGAGAATGTAAATCTTCACAGAAGCCAGAGCCCTGATTTTCTTCTTAAAATGAAGAAACAGCTTGGTAAATACGGCAAGTTTGTATTCGATATCAAGCAGTCCATCAGAAGCGGCTATGATCCTTATGACTTCATGGATAAAATAGGTGATAGCATAGTGCATGTTCACTGCAATGATAACAGTGCAATGCGTGATTGTATGCTTCCCGGCAGAGGTGCTATGGATTATTACAGAATGAAGAGCATCTTTGATAAATACAACAATAATCCAACGTGGGTAATTGAGGTTTATCGCCGTGATTTTGACAAGATCACTGAGCTTAAAGATTCTGTTGACTACATGAACGGTCTGCTTGATGACGGAACATCATTCAAGAAAAAACGCAGGTAATATTTTCAAAGTGCCCGAAAGGGCACTTTTTCTTTTTTATGAGCATAATAAATTCAATCTACAGAACAGAGGAATACTATGCTTGTAATTGTAATCAGAACAGTAATACTTTTTTTGCTTGTAATATACTGTGTACGGATAATGGGGAAGAGGCAGATAGGCGAGATGCAGGCATCGGAGCTTGTAGTAACACTTATTATGTCGAATGTTGCGACAATTCCCATGCAGAATGTTGAGACATCGCTCCTTACCGGTATTCTTCCCATTCTCACCCTTGTACTGCTGGAACTTGGGCTGTCATATATAATGCTCAAATCGGTGAAAATCAAACATTTTGTCAGTGGACGGCCTGTTGTGGTTATAGCAAACGGAAAAGTTGATCAGAAAGCAATGAGAAATATCCGGTTTTCAAACGAGGATCTTGTTGAGGAACTAAGGAAAAATGGTGTATTTGATATCAGTTCAGTTCAGTATGCTGTTATTGAAACGGATGGAGTGGTAAGTGTTCTTGAAAAGAAAATCGAATCTCCTTCAGATGAATTTTATGCATTGATAATAAGTGATGGAAAGATAGAAAAAAACTCAATGAATCTTGTTTTATGGAATGAGAGAGAAATCAACAAAGTGCTTGAAAAAGAAAAAATCTTTATTAAGGATGTATATATGATGGTTGCAGCGAAGGATAAAAAATATAATATTGTGAGGAAAGAACGATGATATGCAGAATGATTAATGCTGTTGGAATAGTAATTTTTATTGCATTTGTGTGTATTGCATCTGTTGAATATACGTCAGAGGTTTCTGATGACATTTCTTCTGCTACAGAGAATATTTATAACAATAAATTGAGCGCAGATGTTTGTGAGCTTGAAAAAAGGTGGAAAAAATACAGCAGTTATTTATCTCTGTTTGTAGATCATAATGAATTGGAAGAAATAAACAGGCTTATCATCGATTTGAAAGAAACTGACAGAGAGTCGGATTATGTTTTTCGCATGAATTGCAGAGAAATAACACTGGCTATTGATCACATAAAAGAAAATCAGCTTCCAAAATTTAATAATATATTTTGAGGGGGGGGCAAAATGCACTCCCTTTAATTTTCTATATTCTCATTTTTGCTTCATTACGCCTCATATATACACTCAGAACAAGTCCAAAACCAAAATAGAGACACATACTTGAAGAACCACCGGCACTGAAGAATGGCAGTGTGATACCGATAACGGGGAGGACGACCAGACACATTCCAATATTGAAAATTGTCTGTATGGCAATAACGGTGAAGAAACCTATGCACATGAATTTTCCCATATTATCACGTGCGGAGAATGCGGCACGAAGAGAAAGAACTATAATTGAGATTTCGACAAGAAGAATTATCAGACAGCCTATGAGCCCGAATTCTTCACCTGCAACTGCAAAAATAAAGTCGGTATAATCTTCAGGGACAAGACCTGACTGTGTAAGAGAACCGTTCATCCAGCCCTGACCGGTAATTCCACCGGAGCCAAGAGCCATTCTGCCAAGTGTCTGCTGATAGAGTGAGCCGAGCTCATCGCCTTCCTTAGGGAAGTAAACTGCACGGATTCTTTCTTTCTGGAAAAGAGGCAGATTCTGCCATATGAAAGGCATTGCGATAAGTGCTGCAATAACAACAAGTGCGATATATTTCCAGTCAACGCCGCTGCAGAAAATCAGTATAGCGAAGATAAACATGAATATCATTGCGTTACCGGTATCGCCCTGTGCAAGAACAAGTCCGATAGGGACAAGTCCGTGTCCGACAACAAGAAGAAGATGAGGGATTGAGTTGATATGTCCTGCTTTTATCGTCAGTGAGAGATGATAGGAAAAAGTTATGATAAAGCCGATTTTCATAAGCTCAGAGGGCTGGAAGCTGACGCCGAAAATACGAAGCCACGCACGGTCGTCCGCCAGCTCGGTGCCCTGAACACCGAATACAAAGGTTGCCAGTATAAGAGCAATACACACACCTGCAATCAGGTACCATAATTCACCGAGCCGTTCATAATCCATTGTTGAAATGATTATGGCTCCGATATATCCGATAAGACATGCTGCCAGCTGAACAATGACTCTTCGATAGCCAAGAGTATGGGTCGCACTGAAAACAAGCATACAGCTGAAAACAGAAGCTGTAAGAACTGTTGCCCAAAGGGCAACATATGTTGATTTGACATATCGTAATATGGCATGGCCTGTCTTTTTCAGGTAAATAAGTAATCGCTGCATTGAATCACCCGGTTTACAATTATAATGAAAAGATATCTTTAACAAATTTTTTTGTTTTTTTCTTTAAATATTATATATATAACTTCGACTTAATTCAAGCAAAATACTTTAAACATTGTGAATAATGTGTTATAATCTTTTAACAATTTGATTTGGAGGGTACTACATGCTTACAGATATTGAGATAGCACAGAGCGCCAAAATAAGAAAAATTGAAGATGTTGCAAAAAGCATCGGTATTACCAATGAGGATCTTGAATTTTACGGACCGTATAAGGCCAAGATAACCGAAGAAGCAATAAATCGTCTTTCAAAAGGCGAGGACGGCAAGCTTATTCTTGTAACTGCTATAAATCCGACACCCGCAGGTGAGGGAAAAACCACCACTACCATTGGTCTTGGACAGGCTATGGAGCATATTGGCAAAAAGGCCGTTATTGCTCTTCGTGAGCCATCTCTCGGACCTGTTTTCGGAGTCAAGGGTGGTGCTGCAGGCGGTGGCTACAGCCAGGTTATTCCCATGGAGGATATAAATCTCCATTTCACCGGCGATATGCACGCAATCACAGCCGCAAACAATCTGCTCTGCGCAATGCTTGATAACCATCTTCAGCAGGGGAATGTCCTTGGAATTGACCCCAGAAGAGTTACTTTCAAGAGATGTCTTGATATGAATGACCGTGCCCTTAGAAATATAACAATCGGTCTTGGCGGAAAGTCCAACGGAGTACCCCGTGAAGACGGATTTATCATCACTGTTGCAAGTGAAGTAATGGCAATACTTTGCCTTGCAAAGGATATAGACGACCTTAAGGATAGACTTGGCAGAATCCTTGTTGCTTACACCTATGCAGGAGAGCCTGTCTTTGCAAAGGATATAAATGCTGAAGGTGCTATGACTGCTCTGCTCAAGGATGCAATAAAGCCTAACCTTGTACAGACGCTTGAAGGCACTCCTGCTCTTATGCATGGCGGTCCCTTCGCAAATATCGCACACGGCTGCAATTCTGTAAGAGCAACAAAGCTTGCTCTTAAGCTTGCTGATTACTGCATTACCGAAGCAGGCTTCGGCTCCGACCTCGGCGCTGAGAAGTTCCTTGACATCAAGTGCCGCATGGCAGGTCTTGCTCCTTCCGCAATCGTACTCGTTGCAACAGTACGAGCACTCAAATATAACGGCAGAGAAAATCCGAAGGTTGCTGACGACAGCATGGATGCAATAAAGCGCGGTATCGTAAACCTCGGTGCTCACATCGAAAACCTCAAGAAGTACGGCGTTCCCGTAGTTGTTGCAATAAACAGATTTATTACAGATGCTCAGGAAGATCTTGATTTTATCAAGAATTACTGCATCGAGCTTGGTGCTGACTTTGCACTTTCTGATGTATTTGCAAACGGTGGTAAGGGCGGAATCGAGCTTGCTGAGAAGGTTTGCGAAGCATGCGATAAGGAAAGTAATTTCGCACCCATCTATGATGTAAAGGGAACAATCAAGGAAAAAATAACCGCAGTTGCAAAAATAATTTACGGTGCCGACGGTGTTGATTTCACTGCTGCTGCAAACCGTGAGATCGCAGCAATCGAAGAGCTTGCAAAGGATATGCCCGTATGTATGGCAAAGACACAGTATTCGCTTTCTGATAATCCTGCACTCCTCGGCAGACCCAGCGGATTCAATATTACAATCAAGTCTGTAAGACTTTCAAATGGTGCAGGCTTTGTTGTTGCTCTTTCCGGTGATATAATGACAATGCCCGGACTTCCCAAAGTTCCTGCCGCAACAAAGATAAATGTTGATAACAATTCCAGAATAAGCGGTCTGTTCTAAAATGGAATATATTTATAAGACAGCCAATGCCCGGGAAACCGAAGCACTCGGTGTTGAGCTTGCAGGAAAGCTCAAAGGGTGTGAAGTTATAGCCCTTTACGGAGGATTGGGCATGGGGAAGACCACATTTACAAGAGGACTTGCAAAAGGACTTGGCATAGATGAACGTGATGTGAGCAGTCCTACATTTGCTCTTGTTCATGAGCACAGCGGCAGATGCAGGCTCTACCACTTCGATATGTACAGAATAGAAACATGGGACGATCTTTATCAGACGGGTTTCTTTGACTACGTGGGAACCGGTGTCATGGTTATCGAATGGAGCGAGAATATCGATTCGGCACTTCCTGAGGATTGCCTGAAAATCGAAATAAACCACGGTGATACTGATGACAGCAGAGTGTTTAAAATAATTGATGAGGCGGAGGTGCTGAAATGAAAATTCTTGCAATAGACAGTTCGGCAGTATCTGCTTCATGTGCTGTGACTGATAATGGAAAGCTTGTTGCACAGAGCTTTGTAAATATCGGTCTTACGCACAGCCAGACACTTATGCCTATGATAGAAAGCACTGTCAGACAGTCGGGAATCGATCTTTCTGACATAGATCTTCTCGCAGTGACCGCAGGTCCCGGATCATTTACCGGTGTCAGGATCGGTGTTTCAACTGTAAAGGGCATTGCGTTTACACGAAATATTAAGTGTGTCGGTGTTTCAACCCTTGAAGCAATAGCATACACTGCACAGATACATGACGGTATTGTGTGTGCAGTAATGGATGCACGCTGCCAACAGGTTTACAATGCACTGTTCCGATTTAAAAACGGTAAAATGGAACGCCTGTGCGAAGACAGAGCAATATCCATTGCAGAGCTCGAAAAGGAACTTTATGACCTTGATGAAGTAGTAGTTCTTGCAGGAGATGGAACACAGGTCTGCAGAAATTCAATGAAATACGAAAAAATTATCTCTGCTCCTGAAGATGTCAGAATGCAAAGTGCATGGGGAGCGGCTGCGGCTGCGATGAATTGTTCTGAAGGCAGTTATGTTTCCCCATCTGAGCTTCAGCCAATATACCTGAGAGTGCCTCAGGCTGAAAGGGAGCTTAAAAAGAAACAGTAATTAATTTGAGGAGTGATATAATGATCGCAATAGGATGTGACCATGCAGGATATGAACTCAAGTGCGAAGTCATGAAGCATCTGGATGAAAAAGGCATAAAGTATATTGATGTCGGATGTCCTTCCACTGAGTCTGTTCATTATCCTGTTTTTGCAAAAAGTGTTTGCAAAATGATCATCAACAAGGAAGCTGAGCTTGGAATTCTTATCTGCGGAACAGGTATCGGAATGTCTATGGCAGCTAACAAGGTAAAGGGTATCAGAGCTGCCGTCTGCTTCGACGAGTTCTCCACAGAATTCACAAGACGCCACAACGATGCAAATGTAATGTGCATGGGTGCAAGAGTGCTCGAAACCGAAAAGGCCCTGAGGCTTGTGGATATTTTCCTTGAGTCACCTTTTGAAGGCGGAAAGCATAAAACCAGAATAGATATGTTTGAGGATATCGAAAAGGATATTTGACGAATACGGAGGAATACAAATGAAAAGGACAGAAATCAGCGAACTTTATAAGTCCTCGCAGCAGCTTGGCGGCACCACAGTCACTGTTGCGGGATGGGTTCGCACAGTAAGAGATTCAAAGACGCTTGGTTTTATTGATCTCAATGACGGCAGCTGTTTTAAGGGTGTTCAGGTCGTTTTTGAGGATGATAAGATCGATAACTTCAAAGAGATAGCAAAGCAGAACGTCGGTGCTGCACTTATTGTAACAGGTGAGCTTCTTCTCACTCCCGAGGCAAAGCAGCCTTTTGAGATTCATGCGCAGAAGATTGAAGTAGAGGGTGCATCTGCTCCCGAATATCCTCTTCAGAAAAAGCGTCACTCCATGGAGTTCCTCAGAACAATCGCTCACTTAAGACCTCGAACCAATACTTTCAGTGCAGCATTCAGAGTACGCTCCGCAGCTGCTTATGCAATCCATAAGTTCTTCCAGGAGAGAGGCTTTGTATATGCTCATACACCTCTCATCACCGGCAGTGACTGTGAGGGTGCAGGCGAGATGTTCCAGGTAACTACACTTGATATCAAGAATCCTCCTCTCAACGAAGACGGCAGCATAGATTATTCTCAGGATTTCTTCCAGAAGCACACTTCTCTGACTGTTTCAGGTCAGCTTGAAGGCGAGTGCATGGCTATGGCATTCGGTAAGATCTACACCTTCGGTCCTACCTTCCGTGCAGAGAAGTCCTATACCCAGCGTCATGCTGCAGAATTCTGGATGATCGAGCCTGAGATCGCATTTGCAGATCTCAATGATGACATGGAACTTGCCAGAGATATGATCAAGGCAATCATATCCTATGTCCTCGAAACCTGTCCTCAGGATATTGATTTCTTCAACAGTTTTGTTGACAAGGGACTCAAGGAGCGCCTTACTCACATAGTTGAATCTGACTTTGCTCATGTTACCTATACTGAGGCTGTCGAGCTTCTTCAGAAGAACAACGACAACTTTGAGTATAAGGTAGAGTGGGGAACAGATCTTCAGACAGAGCACGAAAGATATCTTACCGAGCAGATTTTCAAGTGCCCTGTATTTGTAACCGATTATCCGAAGGAGATCAAGAGCTTCTATATGCGTCTTAATGACGACGGCAAGACTGTTGCTGCAATGGATCTTCTTGTTCCCGGCATTGGTGAGATTGTTGGTGGAAGCCAGAGAGAAGAACGTATGGACGTACTTCTTGAAAGAATGGCTGAGCTTGGCCTTAACGAAGAGGATTACTGGTGGTACCTTGAACTTCGCAAGTACGGCGGCAATAAGCATTGCGGATTCGGTCTTGGCTTTGAGCGCATGATCATGTACCTTACAGGCATCAGCAACATCCGTGACGTTATTCCCTTCCCCAGAACCACGGGCACAGCAGAGTTCTAATCAGGAGTTGGTATAATTGAATTATAAGAATCTTACAAAAAGCGAAGCGATTGAACTTCGCAATGAGCTTCAGAAGGAATATGAAAGCTATAAAGCAATGAATCTTAAGCTCAATATGACACGTGGTATCCCAAGCAAGGAACAGCTTGCTCTTTCAATGCCCATGTTCGATATTCTGTCCAGTGCCAGTGAGCTTTTCTCTGAGGACGGTACAGACCTTCGTAACTATGGTGTTCTCGATGGTATTGCAGAGGCAAAGCAGTTCTTTGCAGATATATTCGGTGTAACCACTGATGAGATAATCGTTGGAGGTAACTCAAGTCTTACAATGATGTATGACACCATTTCTTCCGCAATGGGTCATGGACTTCTCGGCGGTGTTCCCTGGGCACAGCAGGGCGATGTCAAGTTCCTTTGTCCCTGCCCCGGTTATGACAGACATTTTGCTATAACCGAGTACTGCGGAATCAAAATGATCCCCATCAAGTACCGTGAAGACGGTCCCGACATGGATACTATTGAAACACTTGTCAGCTACGATCCCATGATCAAGGGTATCTGGTGTGTTCCCAAGTATTCAAACCCCACAGGCATTACATATTCGGACGAGGTTGTAAAACGTTTTGCAAACCTCAAGCCTGCAGCACCTGACTTCAGAATATTCTGGGACAATGCTTACTTTGCCCATAATCTTTTTGGTGAGGACAGAAAACTTCTCAATCTCCTTGAAGAGTGTAAGAAGGCAGGCAATCCCAACATGGCTTATATGTACTTCTCCACTTCCAAGATCACTTTCCCCGGAGCAGGTCTTGCAGGTATGGCAACCTCTGTTACCAACGTAAAGGCAATCAAGGAGAGAATGACAGTTCAGTCCATTGGTCCTGATAAGATCAACCAGTACCGTCACTGCACATATATCAAGCAGGTAGGCGGTCTTGAAGCTCAGATGGAAAGACATTCCGAAATTCTCAGACCTCGCTTCAAGGCAGTCACCAACACCCTGAAGGAAGAGCTTGGCGGTCTTGGAATCGCTGAGTGGTCCGATCCCGATGGCGGTTACTTTATCAGCTTTGAAGCTCCCGAAGGCTGCGCAAAGAAGATTGTAAAGCTTTGTGGTGATGCAGGTGTTGCACTTACAAAGGCAGGCGCAACCTTCCCTTACGGAAAGGATCCCAAGGACAGCAATATCAGAATTGCTCCCACAGCTCCTACACCTGATGAGCTTAAGACTGCAGTTAAGATTCTCGCTGTTTGTACAAAAATTGCTTATCTCGATAAGCTTATTGCACAATAAGTTTAAAGAAATTAGCATATTTTGTAGTTATTGCATTGACAAAATAATTCAGAAATTCTATAATGAATTTTGTTATGCTTATGATATTGATTATTACATAAGTATACAAAGCAAAATTTAGGAGGAAAAAGCATGAAGCGAATTGGCAAGCCGTGGGTAGTAGTTCTTGCCATCGTTATTCTGGCGTTTTCATATCTGTCATTCTTTGGCATTTATGGAACCTATGGCGATGAGCAGAAAGCATATATCCGCGGAGCAAAAGACATCAGATGGGGTACAGATATTCAGGGTGGCGTAAGCGTTACCTTCGGTCCTCAGGACATTGATGCATCTCCCGAGCAGATGAACGCACTTAAAGAAATTCTTAGTGCCAGACTGGTCAATAAGAATATAACCGACTATGAGCTTTATCTTGATGAAGATAAAGACAGAGTTATTCTTTCCTTCCCCTGGAAGGACGGTGAGGCACAGGATCCTCAGGCTACAATCAATGAACTTTCCGCAAGTACAGAGGTTATGTTCTTTGACGGTGCTCCCTATGCAGTTACAGAAAAAAATGGTTCATTTTATGATTCCAGCAATAATGTTCTTGTTCTTTCTGTAAGAGGCGAACATGTAAAGTCTGCTGAAGCAATGGTTAACCAGGAAACTCTGGAAAACTGCGTACAGCTTAATCTTACTGATGAGGGTGCAAAGCTTTTTGCTGATGCAACATCCCGTCAGCTTGGCAAGCAGATTTCCATCTGGCTCAACACCAATGATGGTTATGAAATGCTTTCTGCACCTGTTGTAAATAATGTAATCGTTGATGGTGTTGCTATTATCAGCGGCAGCTTTACTGCAGAATCTGCAAATGCTCTTGCAAATGCTATTAACGATGGTGCACTTCCCTTTAAGCTTGATGTTGTTGATTACGATATAATCGATGCAACACTTGGTAAGAACTCTCTTACCGCAATGCTTATTGCAGGTATTATTGCATTCGTACTTATTGCAGTATTCATGATTATCAAGTATCGTCTGCCCGGTGTTGTCGCATGTTTTGCACTTCTCGGTCAGGTTGCTTGCACACTCGCTATTGTTTCCGGCTTTTTCCCCGGTATAAACAGCTTTACACTCACTATTCCCGGTATAGCAGGTATCATTCTTTCTGTTGGTATGCAGGTTGACGCAAACATTATTACTGCAGAAAGAATCAAGGAAGAGCTTGCATACGGCAAGTCTCTTGACGGTGCTATTGACAGTGGTACAAGTGAGAGTATTTCCTCTATCGTTGACGGCAATATCACCAATATGATCGTTGCTATTATCCTTATGGGTGTTTTCGGTCCCACTTCAACTATCTGGAGCAAGGTTCTTACTCCTTTCCTCTTTATGTTTGGACCTGCAACAACAGGTACCATTTATTCCTTCGGCTGCACCATGTTTGCAGGTGCACTTCTGAATATCGTCTTTGGTCTCTTTGTTACAAAGATCATGCTCAAGTCAGCATCAAAGTTCAGCATCTTCAGAAAGAAATCACTCTATGGAGGTGTTGATAAATGATTAAGAGAACAAATTATGATTTTGTCGGCAAGAAAAAGCCTGTAATTATTATTACTGCTGTTATAATTGCAGTTTGCCTTCTTTTTATGCTTATCAAGGGTGTAAGCCGTGATATCAAGTTCACAGGTGGTACTCTTATTAAGTTAAACTATTC
>JAZUNN010000004.1:0-16124 GCA_045604155.1 Acutalibacteraceae bacterium | reverse complement strand
TGGGGGTCTGCTCTGTGAAGAACAGATCCGGGCGATCCAGGGGCAGGTCGCCGTAAACCTCGTCCGTAGACACCTGGTGATACCGCTCAATGCCGTATTTCAGGCAAGCGTCCATCAATACTTGGGTGCCTAAAATGTTAGTACGCAGGAAGATCTCAGGATCTTCAATGGACCGGTCCACATGGCTTTCTGCTGCGAAATTCACCACAATATGGGGCTTTTCTTTTTCGAAAAGCGCATATACGGCAGCACGGTCACAAATATCCCCTTTGACAAATACAAAATTGGGGTTATCCATCACCGGGGCCAGAGTGCTTAAATTGCCCGCATAGGTCAGTTTGTCCAGGCAGATGATCCGGTAGTCCGGGTGCTGATCCAGCATGTGGAACACAAAATTGCTGCCAATAAAGCCGGCACCGCCAGTGATAATCACGGTTTTGCTCATTTGCCTTCCTCCAGCTTTTCCAGCCGTTTCAAATCGTGGATCACATCAATATACTTGCCGTCCAGCACATCCCGCAGATATTGACCGTACTGGTTGGGGTAGTTTTCAATGGCAGCCTCCACTGCTTCCCGGCTGATCCAGCCGTTCATATAGGCTATGTCTTCCAGACAGCCGATCTTACGGTTTTGATGTTCTTCGACTGTTTTGACAAAATTGGTGGCCTCCACCAGGCTTTCGTGGGTGCCGGTGTCCAGCCAGGTAAAGCCCTGACCCAGCAGTTCCACATTCAAAGCGCCCTGTTCCAGGTAGATTCGGTTCAGATCGGTGATCTCCAGCTCGTTTCGGGCAGAGGGAGTGAGGCTTTTGGCGTATTCTACCGCCCGGTTGTCATAAAAGTACAGCCCCGTAACGCAGTAGTTACTCTTGGGATTTTTGGGCTTTTCTTCAATGGAGATTACTTGTCCGGCAGCGTCGAATTCCACAATGCCAAACCGGTGAGGATCGTCCACATAGTAGCCAAATACTGTGGCAACGCCATTTTTGGCGGTACGCACTGCCTTGCGCAGTCGCTTTTTTAAGCCGTGACCGGAGAAAATATTGTCGCCTAAGATCATGGCAACCGTATCTTTTCCGATAAATTCTTCGCCGATAATAAAGGCCTGCGCCAAGCCATCCGGGCTTTCCTGGATGGCATAGCTCAGCCGCAGACCAAACTGGCTGCCGTCACCTAAAAGCTCCTTGAATCTTGGAGTGTCGGTAGGTGTGGAGATAATAAGAATATCCTTTATTCCTGCCAGCATGAGGGTTGACAGAGGATAATAGATCATGGGCTTGTCATAGATGGGAAGCAGCTGCTTTGATGTGACCTTGGTCAGAGGGTAAAGTCTGGTGCCGGAGCCGCCGGCAAGAATTATACCTTTCATGTTGTTTCCACCTTTTTATTTATTGAGAATCCCATCGCATATTCTGTCAACATCGGATACTGACAGACCTGCATACAGCGGCAGACACAGCACCTGCTCGCTGAGTTTCTTTGCGATGGGGGTATCTTCAGGATTGTATTTTCCGTTGTAGCAGCCGAAGCTGTTTGTCAGCGGATAGAAATATTTTCTTGCGTTTATGTCATTTGCGTTGAGTCTGTCAGAAACCTGATCTCTTGTTTCACCGAAAACCTCGGGATCAAAGAACACGGGGAAATATGCATAGTTGGGGGTTACACCCTCCTGCACGGGGTTAAACTGCAGACCGGGAGTTCCCGAAAGACGCTCCATATATCGGTCTACAGCGATTTTTCTCTTTGCAATTTCCTCGTCAACGTGGCGAAGGTTGCAAAGTCCCATTGCTGCGCAGAATTCATTCATCTTTGCGTTTGTGCCGATGCTGTCGACACTTTCGGGACCGCTGATGCCGAAATTCTTGAGTCGTACGATCTCCCTGCCGAATTCCTCATCGGCAAAGCACAGAGCACCGCCTTCAACAGAATTGAACACCTTTGTAGCGTGAAGGCTGAAGCAGGAAACATCACCGAATGATCCTATGCCTCTGCCCTTGACCCTCACTCCGAAGGTGTGGGCTGCGTCGTAGATAACCTTGAGATTATGCTTCTTTGCAATTCTTTCTATTTCCTCAACATCGCACACATTGCCGTAAACATGGACAGGTGCGATTGCGCAGGTTTTTTCGGTTATAAGGCTTTCAATCTTTGTGACATCCATTGTAAATGTCACGGGGTCAACATCACAGAAAACGGGCTCAAGTCCGTTTCTGACAAGTGCCTGGGTGGTGGATGCGAATGTGAAGGGAGTTGTTATTACCTCTCCCTTAAGTCCCAGTGCCTGAAATGCAAGCTCCAGAGCCATGTGACCGTTTGTTACAAGGTCAACCTTTTCAACACCCAGATAGCTTTCAATCTCTGCCTGAAGCTTCTGGTGCTTGGGACCCATGTTGGTCAGCCAGCGGCTGTCCCATATATCCTTTATCTCCTCTGCATACTCTTCAAAGTCGGGCATTGAAGAGCGTGTGACGAGGATTTTTTCTGCCATATTTATACCTTCTCTTTATTAGCAGCCCGAATTTTCACGGGCGCATTTACTTCTTGCCCATTATATCACGAATTTTATACACATTCAATGGTTGCCGGTGATAAAAAAGGACAGAATATGTAAACATTTATGCTTTTTGCCTGATTTTATATGAAAAAGCCTCCGAAAAAATCGGAGGCTTTCTGATTCTTTTATCTGTTGAAAAGCTTTGCAGGATCCATGGGCTCGATTACAAAGGAATTTGTCCAGAAACCGGGCTTGATATATACCTTTGCATATGCCTGAGGATTCTCGGGAGTGAGGGTTATCTGCAGATCTCTGCAGCGTCTGCTCATTCCTACTGCACAGTGGAATGTGTGAGTGCCGAAAGGAAGAGGAATGCACAGTGTTTCCTTATTACCGATGAAGCCGTAGGGCTCGCCGTTTACATAGATTCCAAATCCGCCTGCAACACCGTAGAAGGAACCCTGTCTGTAAAGATATACACAGGCCTGAGGGGGAATATCCATCTGCATTCTGCATTCGGGGCAGGTAAAGTTTCCGGGGACGGTATTTACTACCTTGCCGCACTTATTACATTTTACTCTGAGTTTTGCTGTCATTTTCTTCAACTCCTTTTTTTCAGTATATCAAAGGTATCATATAATGTCAAACGTTGTGCTGTTTTTGACTTTCAGAAAGCTCTGCCATATCTTCGGGAGTGTCAATGTCCCTCAGCTCATATTTGCCCCTGACCTCTACAGTGCGCAGATATTCGGGGTGATTCTTTATCACTTCACTGCCGCCTTTTCCCTCACTGAGTGAGCAAAGCTCTTTAAATGCCCATCCGGGGAATACTACGGGCATACCATGGGAGCCTTTGTATGAGGCTCTCCAGATATTTTCCATGCCGTTTGCGGCGGCAAGGGCAAGAGAAACAACAGTATCACTGCTTAAAAGCGGCTGGTCCGCAGGGCAGAACATACACCCTTTTACATCACCCACAGCTTCAAGCCCGATACGCACCGTATCGCTTCTGTAAGGTCTGTCATGAAGTATTGCTTTTACCCTATATCTTTCGCAAAGCTCCGCTATGTCCTTATGTCTTGTAACCACCGTTCTTTTTTCAAAAATCCCATCTGTTGCTTCAAGTATGCGGCATATCATTGGTTTTCCGCAAAAATCCGCCATCAGCTTGTTTCCTCCGAAGCGTTTTCCCATGCCCGATGCCATTATCACACAGCCCAGATTTCCGAAGGGATTATCAAGATCAACAAGAAACACATCGTCACGGCTGCAGAGAGAGCGGAGAAAGGGTATATCCTGCTTTCGCACGACGGCTGCAAGCCGTTTCTTTTCCATCAGTGAAAGAAGCTCACTGCAGTATTCCTCACAATCCTTTTCAAGATAGCCTATCTCATCAATATAAACCCACTCACCCTCTGCCTTGCTGAGAGTGCGAAGGGCCGAAACACCGAATGAGCAGAGATTTTCAGTGCAGGGAATCATTCTGAGTTTATTCTCATCGTATCTTCCGAAAATATCCGTTTTTCCTGAGGGATTCTTCATGTATACCGCTTTTCCATGCTCTGCCCATGTGGTTATTCCCTTGATTTCTCCGTTGCATAGTGCTGACAGAAGGGTGGTTTTACCTGAGCCTCTCGTCCCCGTCAGGAGAAGATGCCTCTTGGGGCTGCTCTGAAAAGAATTCCGAATAGAGTCGGCGGTTAGCCTGAATGCAGGCCTTTCTGTATGCTTCATATTTCCCGAGCCACTCCTTTCCATTGGGTGTCAATCGGCTTCCGCCGCCATCTTTTCCTCCTGCGGCTCTGTCTATCAGCGAAAAGCTCAGTGCCTTTTCTGCGTTTTTAATAAGCTTCAGTGCCTTGGTATATGCCATGCCCATGGACATTGCCGCCTGTCTGAGAGAGCCCGTTTCCTCAACTGCGCACAAAAGCTGCCAGGGACCTTCTCCAAAGAATTTTTCTCCGTTTTCATCAAGAAAAATAATTTTTGTCACAGCTTTCATCTTATGTCCTCTCTCAGCATTACCAGCTGGCTTTTACCGCTGCTCAGTGTGCATCTCTGCAGGCTGATTTCTCCGTAAATTTCGCTGAGCAGCTTTTCCATTTTATCCACAGAGTCCAAATCGGGCTTTATTATCCCCACAGCTTCACCCTCTGACAGAAGCAGAAGCTTATGACAGAAATTAAGGGCGAGCATTGGGTCGTGCAGAGTCACAAGGGCACTGCCGCCATTCTCTGCCAGACGTTTTTCTATAACTTCAAGCATTTTGTATCTGTATTTGAAATCAAGAGCACTTTCTGGCTCGTCAAGGAGAAGCAGACTGCTTTCCGACACCATTGTCCTTGCAAGTATGCAGAGCTGCTTCTGACCTTCGCTGAGGTTCAGATAATTTATATCTTCCATTCCTTCAAGTCCTGCCGCATTTATTGCCCGAAGGGCTTTTTCCTTCATCTTTTCATCGGGTCTTTCAAGAAGTCCCAGGGAAGAATTAAATCCCATCAGCACCACGTCAAGGACGGGGATATCAATGGAAATTCCGCTTCGCTGAGGGATATAACTGCACATCTGTGAGCGTTTTTTAACGGAAAGGTCTTCAAGCACCATGGAGTCAAGCATACATTTTCCATAGTGGGGAAGTATGCCGCATATTGCCTTCAGAAGGGTGGTTTTTCCGCAGCCGTTGCCGCCGATAATGCCCATTATCTGACCGTTTTCAATATCAAAGGAAATATTCTTTATAACCTTTTTCTTCCCGTAGCCTGCGGTGATATTTTCTGCACTGAACATACTCACACCTCCCGTTTTTTCCTTGCTATGAGCAGGATGAGGAATGGTGCTCCAAGCAAGCTTGTGAATATGCTGACGGGTAATTCTGATGCCGCCACCGAGCGGGCAAGTATGTCTGCGCCGCAGAGCAGCACTGCTCCAAGAATTCCGGCAAGTGCCATTGTGCCAAGTCTGTTGTTCTTTGTCAGGAGTCTTGCCCCGTGAGGCGCAAGAAGCCCTACAAAGCTGATAAGTCCCGTAAGACTTACAATGGAGGCAACCGCCAGTGTTGCTGTCAGAAGCACCATAAGGCGCAGTTTTCCCACGCTGACGCCAAGCATTTTCGCTTCTCCCTCCTCTGCGGAAAGGAGAATTATCTGGCGGTGAAGAAGGAACAGAATCACCATGCAAATCATACATAGTATAAGGTTTCCGCCGATGGAATAGGCGTTTATGCCGTTTAAGCTTCCCATTATCCAGTATTCTATTGATGCAAGCTGCCGCTCGGGGTCTGCGGTAAGCTTCATGCACATGAGCACCGTCTGGGCAAGGGCATGAACAGCTATGCCTGCAAGTACAATGGTGCCGCTTCTGCCGCTCTTGTCAAGGGATGCAAGGAGCAGTGCAATGACCACTGCCAGCAGTGCTCCTGCAAATGCGGACACTGTTACCGCAAGGCTGCCCGAAAGAAACAGTATTCCTGCCGCCGCACCTGCACTGGCACCCGAGGAAACACCGATTATATCGGGTGATGCAAGGGGATTGCGGAACACCGTCTGATATACAAAACCTGATGCACCAAGGGCAAATCCGCCAATTATTCCCACAACTGTCCTGCTCAGGCGCAGAGTGAGGAAAATTCTCCACTGCATATCATTGCCCGAAAGCAGACCGTCTATTGTCAGGGGATATTTTCCCACAAACAGGCTGATGCACATAAGGGCGATCATAAGGATCGCCCCGAAAATGCAGTAATATTTAGTTTTCGCTGTAGGTAAAGCCGTAGAATGTTTCATAGTATTCATCTGTCAGTGTGTTGACTTCTTCCTCTGTGATTACTTCGGGATGGAGCACGTTTGCAAGCCAGAGTGAACCGAGAATTCCGCCGGGCACAGGGCTGTCCCATGCTTCAGCCTTATCGGGCATCCGGTATACATTTCCGTTCTTTACAGCCTCGCAGCCCTTGAGGTTGGGGTCTGCAAGGACATCCTCTGCTGTATAGGATGCATCGGATGCGAGAATGATGTAATCGGGATTCCATGTAAGAAGCTGCTCGTAGCTGATTTCAACCCAGTAACTGTCCTCTATTTCTGCTGCAGCATTTACGCCTCCTGCCTGACCTATCATTGCAGACTGGTACATTGCATTGCCTGCGGTTGAGAGCATGGAGGAGTTTCCTGCAAGATATACCTTCGGTGCTTCTTCATTTTTAAGCTTTTTACTGAGCATTTCTTCCTGCTCGGTAATGAATCCCAGAAGCTCTGCTGCACGGGGCTGTGCATCTGCTGCCTTTGCAATGAGAAGAATCATCTCGGTGAGAAGCTCCTGATTTTCAGGGTTTACAAGCAGGACATCGATTCCGAGGCTCTCAAGGGTTGCTGCTGCGTCCTTGAGCTTGAGAGGAAGGATTACAAGGTCAGGTTCAAGTGCAGCGCAGCCTTCAAGGTCAAATTCCTTTGCCGAGCCTACGCTGGGAAGCTCAATAAGCTCAGGTGCGCTGAGTTTGTATATTGCTCTCTTGTCAGCCTTTGCTTCGATTCCAACCATCTTTCCGTCAAGCTCCAGAGCGATGACGGCACTGGTGGAGATATAATATCCGCTGACTATCTTCTGGGGTGCGCTTTCGATAACTACTTCACGGCCTGCCTGGTCAACAAGGGTAACGGGATAGACTGTTGCCTCTGCAGCAATGCCCTGTGAGTCTGTTTCTTCTTTTTTTTCGTCCTTTGTGCAGGCTGCCATCGCAAAGAGCATGAGCACTGCAAGAAGTAATGCAATGATTCTTTTCATAGTGATTTCTCCTATCGTTGTTGTTCTAAAACTACAACGGTATTGTAACTTATCCTCTTCCCAAAATCAACAGATTTTGATATAATGTAATTTGTGAAATTACGCAGACAAACTGCAAAGGAGCAATGTTTGCCATGATAACAATACAGAAATATGTAAAAGCCGAAAGCCTTGAAGAAGCATATCAGCTCAATCAGAGCAGAAGCAACAGAATTATGGGCGGCATGATGTGGCTAAGACTTGGCAGAGGGTCGGTAAATACCGCAATCGACCTTTGCAATCTGGGGCTTGATAAAATAGAAGAAACTGAGGATTCCTTCTCTGTCGGTGCATATGTCACCCTCCGTGACCTTGAAAAGCATGAGGGCCTTGATGCCTTCTCCCGGGGTGCTGTGAAAGAGGCTCTTTCGGGCATAGTCGGCGTACAGTTTCGCAATATGGCAACCGTTGGCGGCAGTATATGGGGTCGTTTCGGTTTTTCCGATGTGCTGACGGTTTTTCTCGCCATGGACTCCTATGCAGAACTTTACAAGGGCGGAATAATCCCTCTTGAAGAATTTGCGAAAATGAAGTATGACCGTGATATTCTTGTAAGGATAATCGTAAAGAAAACTCCCTTAAAGGCAGTTTATACCTCCATGCGCAATCAGCGCACGGATTTCCCCGTTATCACCTGCGCAGTATCTCAGGTCGGAAATGAATACCGTGCAGTTATCGGCGCACGACCCTCAAGGGCAATAGTTGTCCGTGATGAAAATGGATTTCTCCTTGGCGGACTCACCCACGAAAATATTGAGGCTTTTGCCAAATTCACTGCTGAAAATGCACCTACCTTTACAAATATGCGTGCAGGCGCAGAATACCGCACCCATCTTGTAAAAGTGCTTACAGCCCGCTCTCTTTCAAAGCTTGGAGGTATCTGATATGGAAATCAAAATAAAGCTTAACAGCAAAAATATTGTCTGCTGCGTTGATGCGGATACCGTGCTTCTGGACCTGCTCCGTGAAAAGGGCTGTCTGAGCGTAAAGCGAGGCTGCGACACTTCAAACTGCGGTCTTTGCACCGTGCTTATGGACGGAAAGCCTGTTCTTTCCTGCTCGCTTCTTGCCGTCCGTGCCGACGGACATGAAATTTATACTCTCGAAGGGCTTCAGGAGGAAGCCTCTGATTTTGTTGGCTTCATTGCCGATCAGGGTGCTGATCAGTGCGGCTTCTGCAACCCCGGCTTTGTTATGAACACAATCGCTCTGCTGAGAGAAAATCCTGATCCTACAGACGATGAGATACGTGCATTCCTTGCAGGAAATCTTTGCCGCTGTTCGGGCTACGACGGTCAGCTCAGAGGCATTCGCAGCTATCTCAATTCCCGAAAGGCATAAGGAGGCAGCTATGGAACACAGAGAATATAAAGTTGTAAATAAAGCCGTCCGCAAAAAGGACGCCATGCAGCTGCTTCTTGGCAAGGGCGTTTATACCGATGATGTCACTCCCCGTGACGCCCTTGTTGTAAAGCTTCTGCGAAGCCCTCACTCCAATGCCCTTGTAAAATCCATAAACACTGATATTGCAAAGAAAGTTCCCGGGGTTGTGGATATCTACACATGGGAGGATGTGCCCGGGACACGTTTTGCTATTGCAGGTCAGACCTATCCCGAGCCTTCACCCTACGACAGACTCATCATCGACCGCCATGTCCGTTTTGCAGGCGATGCTGTGGCGATAATTGCAGCTGAAAATGAAAAGGCGGCTCTTAAAGCAATGAAGCTTATCAGGGTGGATTATGAAGTCCTCGAAGCAGTGTCGGATTTCCGCACTGCCCTTGACAATCCCGTAATCGTACACCCTGAGGAGGACTGGTTTCCACCCTGTCAGGTCGGTGGCGACAACAGAAGAAATCTTGTTGCATCGGAAACGGACAGTCAGGGAGATGTGGAGGCTGTTTTTGCCGACTGCGACATAGTCCTTGACCGCACTTACCACACAAAGGCTTTCAATCAGGCCATGATGGAGCCTTTCATATGCTTCACCGAGCTTGACCGCTACGGAAGACTTCACGTTGTTTCTTCCACCCAGATTGTTTTCCATACAAGACGTATTCTTTCCCGTGCTCTCGGTATTCCCAAGAGCCGCATACGTGTTGAAAAGCCCCGAATCGGCGGCGGTTTCGGCGCAAAGCAGACGGCTGTGTGTGATGTATATCCCGCTTTTGTCACCATGAAAACAGGACGCCGTGCAAAGATAATCTACACCCGAGAAGAAGCTCAGATTGCAGGCTCTCCCAGACATGAAATGGAGATACGTGTGCGCCTCGGCGCTGACAACAACGGAAAAATCCGTGCGCTCGACCTTTATACCCTTTCTGACACGGGTGCATACGGCGAGCACGGACCTACTACGGTAGGTCTGTCGGGACACAAGTCCATTCCGCTGTACACCTCATCTCTTGAGGCTTACAGATTTGCGTATGACGTTGTGTACACAAACCATCAGGCGGCAGGCGCATACCGTGGCTACGGCGCAACTCAGGGCATTTTCGCCGTTGAGTCCATCGTCAGCGAGCTGGCCGAAAAGCTCGGCATGGATGCTTCTGTAATCCGTGACATGAACATGGTAAAGGAAGGCATGATAATGCCTGCTTACTACAACGAGCCCAACGAAGCCTGCGCTCTTGACAGATGTATGGAGCACTGCAGGAAGATGTTTGACTGGGAAAAGAAATATCCCGTCCGTGATATGGGAGATGGCAAGGTAAGGACGGCAGGCGTTGCAATGGCCATGCAGGGCAGCTGCATTTCCAATGTTGACGTTGGCTCTGCCACAATAAAGCTCAGTGAGGACGGGACATACAACCTCATTATCGGCGCTGCCGACATGGGTACAGGCTGCGACACAATCCTTGCCCAGATGGCGGCTGAATGTATGGACTGCGATGTTGACGACATTGCAGTTTTCGGCGCAGACACCGACGTTTCACCCTATGATTCAGGCTCCTATGCTTCTTCAACCACATACATAACGGGCAAGGCTGTTGAGAAGGCCTGCACCGACCTTAAAAAGCGCATCTGCGCCATTGCTGCGGAAATGATGGAGTGCAGCGAGGATGAGGTTGTTTTTGAAAGCGGTGCTGTACGCAGACAGGATACAGAGCAGACCATTTCTCTGACGGATATTGCATACAAGGCTCAGGTCGGCAACACCATCGCCGCTGAGTCCACCGCAACCCACACCTCTCCCGTATCTCCCCCGCCATATATGGTCGGCATGGTCGAAATAGAGCTTGACAGGCTGACAGGTCAGGTCACCATTCTCGATTACATGGCTGTTGTTGACTGCGGTATCCCCATAAATCCTGCCCTGGCACGTATTCAGGCTGAGGGCGGTATTGTTCAGGGAATCGGTCACACGCTGATGGAAAATGTGACATATAATCCTGCAGGCAAGCCCATGGAGTCAACCTTCATGCAGTATAAGATTCCCACACGCCTTGACATGGGTAATCTTAAAATTGAATTTGAGCACAGCTATGAGCCAACAGGTCCTTTCGGCGCAAAGTCCATCGGTGAGATAGTCATAAATACTCCTGCGCCTGCCATCGCCCATGCAATTTACCGTGCAACGGGAGTGTGGCACAGAGAGCTTCCTATCACACCCGAAAAAATCGCCATGTCGCTGGTTGAGAGTAATGATTGATATGAAAAACCGCCCTTTCGGGCGGTTTTTTCAGCATGTCGAAAAAGTCCGTTCTTTGCCTCCCTTGTCAGAGGGAGGCTTTTTCTTTAACTTCCCCAGCAAAGTTTTACTTTTTCAATTTCCTGATAATATCCAATATCCCAGACATCTTCAACGGGCTGCGAGCTGCACACCACCTTTACCCCTCTGTATTCGAATGTGGCAAGATATATATGCTTATCTGACACCAGATGTATGGTTCTTATGCGTCCGTCGGGATAACGCAGTATTTCATTTATCTTTGCAGGGCTGCACTTAATACGGCCGTCATGACCCTCCATCTGCTCTGCATCAACGGGCATACATACAAGGTAATGATCCTCGTAATCCACTCCTATGGATGAAACAAGATACCTTTTTTCACCGCACACAAGATAGACTTCATCATATGATAACGGCTTATTACCGTTTACATATATTTTTTCTGCAGTGATACCCGTAATATCGCCATTGCATTCACTTTCGTCACATACTTTCAGATATGCCTTATGTACCTCGGCATTGGCTGAGTTTTTCATGAACACCATGTTTTTCCCGTTATCAAGAATTATTGCCGCCGCACACTGACCGAAGTAAATGATCTCTTTCAGCTTCGCTCCGCAAATCTCTCTGTAGTCCTCCGTCACGTCATATTTTTCAGCATATTTGCCTGCTTTGACAGGATTGACCACAAAATCCACCCATGGGCTTATTACCAGCGGCATATCATCAAACCAGAGAACAAAGTCCTCTCTGTCATCGTACTTTCCTTTTTCGATTCTGCAAAGAGGTTTATCCATACAATTATATGCGGTGTAAATGTCGTGGTAGTCTTCTCCGTTCTGTGCACATTCAATCAGATCATAATATACTTCAAACAGATTTGCACACTCAAGATCACCCACAACCCAGTATCCGAACTTAAATGATATACACGATACAACATCATAATCTTCTTCCTCCTCCAATGAAAAGAAAGGATCTGCACCCTCATCGAGGAGAAGTTTTGCAATGTCAAGTATATATCTGTCGTAGCTTGCCCAGCAAAGCTGACACAGGCACATACCGCCGTTGAAGCCGTTATTCGCCTTTACATCGTAACCACATTCGAGAAACAGCTTCACAAGGCGAAGAAGCTTGCCGCCGTCCTGATAGCTGTAATTGCCGAAAAGCTCCGAAAGCAGAGTTTCTTCGGGATTGATCCTGTCGTTGATGTCATCGCCAAGCTCTGTTACAAGTTTTCTGAGCCTTTCCCAGTCAGTATTATCCCTGCTGTATTCTTCGATTATCTGTTTTCTGGTTTCTTCTTTATTCATTATTCTCACTCCTTTCACCCTTGTCAGAGTATTGCCGCAATTTCTCCCGTTTCACGGAAGAATATCTCCAGCGTAAAATCATCCTTACTTCTTTTTATACGGTAATCAAACTTTTCAAAATCTCTGAATATTTCTGCTTTACAGCCATTCTGCATACTGACAGGGCAATCCCTGTTTTTTATTTTCCCTCCAAATCCCATCAACACCAGCCAGAAGGCAAAGGCATTATCCATCTGCCATTTATGAGGATACAGATTCATTTCCGCATCAAGGGTAAAATCCATATCAAATTCTTCGAAAAACGGTGTTACGTCTATCACAATATTCGGATCACCGCCTCCGAGAAGCAGTTTTCTCAGTATCTTTACTCCATCATTTCCGTGCTGAATGCAGGTCAGCGACTGCATTATGTTTTCATAATCTGTCCCGTTGTCGCAGATAACAAGATTTGGGTCAAGTCCGTTTTCAATAAGCACACTGAATATTTCTTCTGAGTTTCTCTGCGTCAGCTCATTTTCCTCAGGCTCTCTGCCGTGTTCCCATACGAAATCAACCCTTGCATAACCTATCTCTTCACACAGCTTTATCGCCATTCGTGTAACATCCTCGCCCGAGAGTCTGTTTTCCTTTATGTACCGTTCAGCTTTTTCAGCGTCAAATGGTATCTCAAGGCAGAGTGACAAAAGCGCTTTATCGCATCTCATAATCTGTTCACCTCTTTATTTTATCCTACCACATTACGCTGTCTGTTGACAGCGTTTTTTCTCTCAGGCTGTCATCTGTCATATTTTTGCGACTCCCAATGATCATTTTTCACTTTTCATATTGCTTTATGCTCAAAAAGCGCACGTATTATTTGTATAAATTATAAAAATCATCGGACAACATATAAATTGCCTCTTGACTTTATCGCTACAAAGTACTAAAATGCAATCAAACCGAATATCAAATGCGTCTGAGCAGGAATAAGTACGTTCGGAAAGAACCTTCAGAGAGCTGCCGTGTGGTGCGAGGCAGCGGGGATGTCCGAGCCGAATTCATCCTGTGAGCAGTGCACCGAACAAGGGCTTTCCCTCAAGTAGGCTGCAACGGGTGTTCCCGTCACAGAACAGGGGTGTTTATTGACACTCTGAAAGGCTGTGACCGTGAGGTCATGGTAAACTGAGGTGGTACCACGGGATCTTTCTCGTCCTCTGTATTCTTTTGAATACGGAGGATTTATTTTTTGCCTCCGTAAATACACAAAAGGGAGGTAAAAAGGCAAAATACATTATCCCGTAAAAAGACGAATTTCAGATAATATAAAATAACACAAAGAAAGGACGATTTCAGTTGGAACAGAATTACTATCAGAGAGAAATAGAGACCATGCCGGTTGAGGAAATGAAAAAGCTTCAGTCCGAAAAGCTGGTCAAGCAGGTAAAGCACGTTTATGAAAATGTAGAATACTACCGCAACCTTATGGACGAAAAGGGTGTAAAGCCCGAGGATATCAAGGGGATTGAAGACCTTCACAAGCTGCCCTTCCTCTCAAAGGCTGATCTTCGTGATGCATATCCCTACGGACTTCTTGCAAAGCCCCTTGAGGACTGCGTACGTATTCAGTCCACCTCCGGTACAACCGGACGCAGAGTCGTTGCATTCTACACCCAGAACGACGTTAACCTCTGGGAGGACTGCTGCGCTCGTGCTATCGTTGCCGCAGGCGGCACAAAGAAGGATGTCTGCCAGGTTGCATACGGCTACGGTCTGTTCACCGGCGGTCCCGGTCTCAACGGCGGTTCTCATAAGGTCGGCTGTCTGACCCTCCCCATGTCTTCAGGCAACACCGAGCGTCAGATTCAGTTCATGAACGATCTGGGCGCTACCATTATCTGCTGTACTCCCTCCTACGCCGCATACATCGGTGAAACTCTTAAAGAGCAGGGCTACGGCCCCGATGATATTCCCCTGAAGGCGGGCATCTTCGGCGCAGAGCCCTGGACAGAGGAAATGCGTCAGAATATTGAAGCCACCCTCGGCATCAAGGCATATGATATCTACGGTCTGACCGAGACCTCCGGTCCGGGCGTTTCCTTCGAGTGCTGTGAGCAGACAGGTATGCACATCATCGAGGATCACTTCCTTGCCGAAATAATCGACCCCGATACAGGCGAAGTTCTTCCCGAGGGTGAAAAGGGCGAGCTTGTATTTACTTCTCTTGATAAAGAAGCATTCCCCCTTCTCCGCTACCGCACCCGTGACATCTGCGTGCTGTCGAGAAAGAAGTGCTCCTGCGGACGTACACTTATCAAGATGGCTAAGCCCATGGGCAGAACCGACGATATGCTCATTATCCGCGGTGTAAATGTATTCCCCAGCCAGATAGAGACCGTTCTTCTCAAGGAAGGCTACGAGCCTAACTATCAGATCGTCGTTGACAGAGCAAACAACACTGATACCTTCGATGTAAATGTTGAAATGTCCCCCGAGAAGTTCACCGACAAGGTCAGCGAGATCCTCGCAATGGAAAGCGCTCTTGCAAACGCCATGAAGATCATGCTGGGCATCAACCCCAAGGTACATCTTGTTGCTCCCAAGAGCATCGCACGAAGCGAAGGCAAGGCTGTAAGAGTAATCGACAAGCGCAAGCTGGTTTAATATCGGAAAGGAGTTTTTGAAATGGCAATAAAGCAGTTAACGATTTTTGTTGAAAATAAGCAGGGCGCACTGGTTTCCATTACCAATACCCTCGCAGCAAACAATGTCAATATAAGAGCACTTTCGATCGCTGAGACTCAGGATTTCGGTATCCTCCGTCTTATCGTAAATGACAACGACACCGCACTCCGCACTCTTTCCGATGAGGGTTATCTCATCAAGGTCACCGATGTTGTGGGCGTAAAGATCGGCGATGCTCCCGGTAAGCTTACCGCCGCTCTTGAGGTTCTTGACAAGGCAGGCATCAACATGGAATATCTCTATGCTTTCATGGCTCGTACCGAGAAGCACGCATATGTAGTTCTTCGAGTAGAGGACAATGCGGCTGCTGAGGCAGCTCTTGAGGGTGCAGGTTTCCACCTTATCACCGACCCCGATATCTGCAAACTCTGATTTTTTCCTTCTTTATATTTTACGGGCACCGAAAGGCGCCCGTTTTTGTTTTGGCTGGGTTGTGCGGAATCTGTTAACGGGCGATTCATGAATCGCCACTACGGTGGTTTGGGTTTGTTGGAGATTATAGCAACGGGACGATGTGGGCATCGCCCCCTACGGTTGGTGCAGAGTATATTGATGAATCGGAATAACGGGGACAGATGATATCCGTCCCTACAGGTATGTTTTCAAGTCAGTTGATAAAAATGCGGGAGGGCACAGAGACCCTCCCCTACGGTTGGGGATTTCAAGGTGTTTTTGAGGGCACTGTAAATTCTTAAATAATTACAAGCGAAACACTCGGCTGGAGAAATCCAAAAGGGGGAGCGATACAATTTCCCTCTGTGGATGGGGTAATCCCTGACACGGCAGCAAAGGCACTTACGAGGGATGAGGGGATGTGTCAGGGATGGTCACCCTTTTGGCCGTTTAGGGTAAAGGGGATTCTCAAGGGGAACAGGGGGATCGGAACCCCTTTCCCCTTGAGTGTTTTCTTTGGTTCGTTTCTTGCACAGGCAAGAAATGAACATATATAAAACAAGTGGTTTTACTTATACAATAAATATCCCCCGGTAAAACCGGGGGTTTTTCACATGCGGGCGAAGCCCTCTATTCCTCGCGGAACGCGTTAACGCGTAATTACGGTCTGCCAGCCGCGTAAGTTTACTTGCGTTTCTTAAATGTATCTACTCCAG
>JAZUNN010000003.1:0-5684 GCA_045604155.1 Acutalibacteraceae bacterium | reverse complement strand
TAGGAGTCTGGGCCGTGTCTCAGTCCCAATGTGGCCGATCAACCTCTCAGTCCGGCTACTGATCGTCGACTTGGTGGGCCGTTACCCCGCCAACTATCTAATCAGACGCGAGTCCATCCTTCAGCGAATAAATCCTTTGGGCGGTCTGTCATGCGGCAATCCCACATTATGCGGTATTAACGTTCGTTTCCAAACGGTATTCCCCACTGAAGGGCAGGTTACTCACGTGTTACTCACCCGTCCGCCACTAGGTTGAAAGTTCGCTTCCCGAAGGATTAAAACAAACAACCTCGTTCGACTTGCATGTGTTAGGCACGCCGCCAGCGTTCGTCCTGAGCCAGGATCAAACTCTCTAAAAAATTGTATTTACACAGCTTAAAGCTGTTTAAATCACTTTTCCAGAGCTTGATGCTCAAAACCGTCATTGCTGACGTAAAAGTTACTTTTTAAAAAATATTCGTGTTTCTTTTGAGTACGCAATCGTTAGATTGCAAAAACTCATCAAGAAATTACGGGTACTTCTTACTTCGTTGTTTAATTTTCAAGGAACATTCTTGCGCTCACAACCTGCGGTGACGTTTGCCCCCGTTCCGTGAGTGCTTGACTATAATACCACCCCTGCACCCTTTTGTCAACACTTTTTTTCACTTTTTTTGAAATATTTTTTTGACCCTATATATAGTGGAAAGTCCTTATTTCATCCACTATTTTCATTTACAAAAGGTAATAACGTAACTGCAAAATACAAGCTGTTGATTATCTGATGTATTTACATATAAGATAGTATAATTCACCTGCTCTGACTTATATTGACTTGACAATATCAGTGTGATAAATTATATATGTGTGTTTTTATATATTTCAGATAATCCGGTATATATTCATTACAATACATAAGACGATGATATATTGTATATATGTATGATACCATAACAGGACGGTGAGAGAATGAATCTTGAAAAACTTCATGAAATAGAAGCTCAGAGAGGCTTTGATGAAATAAATATGATAAGACAATCCGGAATTCATTCTTTTCTCGATGAATGGGTCGTCACCGAACTCCTTGGCAGAGGCTCCTACGGTACTGTTTATAAAATTACAAAGCCTCAGCTTGGCATGACTGTGCAGGAATGTGCTCTGAAGGTATGTCAGGTACACGGCGCAGATGATGCCGACATGAGAAAGCAGGAGGTTGAAACTCAGAAGCTGCTCAGCGGACATCCCAATGTAGTTCAGATAGAGGACTACACCCTCATATACCGTGAGCCGCCAAGATCTTCCTTTGTCCTTATTCGTATGGAGCTTCTCAACAAACTGCCGGACAACGGTCTGAGTGAATTTGAGACTATCCGTATGGCTATTGACATCTGCAGTGTACTGGAAAAATGTGCTTCTTTAGAAAAAAAGCTTGTTCACTGCGATATCAAGCCCGCTAATATCCTGATGACTGCTGACGGTCAGTATAAGCTGGGTGATTTCGGCACAGCAAAATCCCTCCAGTCTTCCATGACCTATACCGGAAACAGAGGTACTCCTCTTTACATGGCTCCTGAGGTTGCTTCCTTTTCGGGTTATGACGGACGGTGCGACATCTTTTCCCTGGGATATACCATGCTCACCATGCTCAACGGCGGAATCCATCCCTACAGCAATGCAGGCAGCAGTGCCGATATTCTCAAGGCGATGAAGAATCCCGAAAATATATCACAGATGAAAGGTATCAGCTCCGGTCTTCTTGAAATCATCCGCAAAATGTGCCAGCCCAGCCCTCAGCTGAGATATACCTCTGCTTCAAGGCTGAAAAGAGATCTGGAAAAATACATAAGCAATCAGGAAAATGCGAAAAATATCGCCATACTCGATTCGGTGCGTCGTGCCGAAATTGCCGAGCAGGAAGCAAAGGTCAGGCGTGCCGTCGACGAGAAACGTGCAGGCGATGCTCTTGCCAAGGCGGAGTACGAGCTGAAAATTGCCCAGGGTGAGCTGAAGGTTGCTGCTGCCCAAAACAGACAGAAGCTCGAAAAAAAGATCACTCTCCTTAAAAATAATCTTCTGCGTGCTTCCATGGTCCAGGAATGTGTCGATAACGGCACATCATATGAGGATGCGCTGAGATATGTTGAGGTGCAGAAGAACATACATATGTACTGTTCAAAATGCGGAAGTCAGAATAAAAGGACTTCCAGATTCTGCATCAACTGCGGCTCTTCCCTTCAGAACACTCCTTCTGTTCAGCCACGAGGTTTTGTGCCTTCATCACCTCCGGCGGTACCTGCAGCAAGGAGTTTCACTCCCGCACCGGAGCCTTTGCCTGCTGCACCCGATCCCTTGCCTGCACCTCCTGTGCAGACAAAGCTGCATTCATTATATAAATGGCTTGCACGCAGTGCCCATATTATAATGCTCCTTGGTGCTCTGATGCTCGTTTCGGTCATTTTCCTGCCTATCGTCGAATCTTATAACGGTTATGTATATGTAAACGGAGAATACGGCAATGAATATACACCCTATAAAATATATTCTGATGAGCAGGTATCCGACTTTATTCCCGGCAGCGATACTGTGGGTGTATCCCCTATTGATTTCTGTGAAATCAGTTTCAGATATTCTCAACAGGGTACACCTTCTCCCATCGCTCCTGCACTTACGGTTGTTCTGATTTTCTTTGGATTCTTTGCCTTTATGAATGTGGTTTTTTCGGGCATCGGAAAGCCTGCGCCTACCTTCGTCTTCACTTCCCTTGCCTCTATTGCAGGTATTATTCACGAGAATATATATAAGATATATGGGATTCTTCCGACTCAAAACTGTATCTGGGGAATTTCCCACTATATGCTTTATATCGGCGCTGTTACCTCTATAATCAGCGGTATTCTTCTTATTATGTTCAGAAATAAAATCAATCCGAGCCGTTAGGTTTTACAAATGGTAATAACGATATCCTATATTACAATTTGTTGTGCTCTGTACGGTTGATTTTTCGCCGGAAACAGTATATTGTATTATCAGTAATGATTTACAAATAAATATTAAAGGAGAAGTTTTTATGTTCTGTCGAAATTGCGGCGCAGGAAACAATGATTCTGCAAAATTCTGCATCGGATGCGGTGCACCTCTTCAGGCTGCTCCTGCTCAGCCTCAGGAGCCTCAGCCCTATGTTCAGCAGCCCGTTTACCAGCAGCCTGTTTACCAGCAGCAGTCCTATGTTCAGCCTCAGTATCAGCAGCCCGTTTATGCTCAGCAGCCCGTCTACGCTCAGCAGCCTGCTGCAAAGCCTGCAGGTAATCTCCCGAAATGGGTCGGTCTTATTGCTCATCTGACCATGGTGCTCGGTGCTGTTTTACTTGTACTTGTTCTTGTATTTCCCTCAATAACTGCAACGGATTACTACAAAAGCGAGCTTGAGTGGTACGGCGACCGTGAAGTTATAGACGGCTACACAGGCGAAGACCTCAAGAATGTTTCTCCCATCGAGCTTATCGGCATTATGGGCGAAGAGGAAGGCGAAGAAGCAAGTATCGTTCTTATTGTCATTGCTGTATTTTTCGGTCTTTTTGCTCTGCTCAACCTTCTGTTTGCAGGCATAAAGAAGCCTATCCCTGTTTTCATCTTTACTGTTATCGCAGCTATCATTGCACTGATTCAGGATGCGCTCTATAACGCAGCCGGAATGCTTGGCCTTTACTATAAGTGGGGCTTCGGTCATTACATGATTTTTGTCGGTGCAATTATTGCCATCGCCGGCGGCATTTTCTATCTGGTTGTCAGAAACAAGATTCGCCGTGCTTAAAATTTAATTTTAAAGCCGACCCGAAAGGGTCGGCTTTTTCTTTTTTTAATGTAAAGGCATTGATTAATATGTGCTCATGGTTTATAATTGTTTTATATTATCTTTAGAGAGGAAATAAATTAATGTTCTGTCAAAATTGCGGAAAAGAAAATAGCAACGGCGCAAAATTCTGTCGTGGCTGCGGAAATCCGATGATCGCAAAAGCTGTCCCTTCCCAGCAGGCGGCACCCTGCCCTGCACCTGACGGTACCGCTTCCGCCAAATCAAACCCTATTTCCGATTTCATGAACAAGCTGACCAAAAAGCAGAAAACTATGCTCATTATCGCAGTGTCAGCAGTTGTTCTGGTTATTGTGCTGGTTATCATTTTTGTTTCTTCCTGCGGTGCTCAAAGCCCGGAATCTCTTGTCAAAAATTATGTATCCGCCTTCAACAGCGGTCGTACCGACAAAATCATGAATTGTTATTATGATGGTTGTATTTCTTATTATAAAGACAATCATCCCTCTTGCACCAACATCGATTATCTTGAATACTATGACGAGTTTTATGATGATTTTTCAGACCGGATCATCACATCTTTTGAAATAGAAGAAATTGAATACTACGATAAAGATCACGAATTTTATGAGTATATGCTCGAGCGTGGAATAAATGTCAAGGGTGGCGCTAGAGCCATTGTTGATATGAATTTTGAACGCAGTGATGCTGATGCCTATATTTTTATGCTTAAAACCGGCAGCGGCTGGTATATATACATGGTGAATGACTGGTATTAAGCATTGCAGAAAAGCTTCGCTTAATGCGAAGCTTTTTCTTGTTTTTCCCATGCTTATTATTTTTCCTTTCGGGACAGAATATCTTTCAGAAGTATTCTGAAAGGATGTTTTCATGTACAGAAAAAAGAAACAGCGCATTCTTGCACTGCTTGCAGTGCTCTGCGCTGCTGTTATAAATATCTTCGGCGCAATGGTCAGCGAAACCATGGAAAGCCGCTCGGCAGAGGCTCTTTCAAAGCTGGGCTCTTCCGGCGGGGAAGTTCGCAATATCCAGAAAAAGCTGAAAAACTGGGGATATTACAAAGGCGAGGTAGACGGTATATACGGCTCTAAAACAAAGGCGGCGGTTATTTCTTTCCAGAAAAAGAACGGTCTGACTGCCGACGGTGTGGCAGGTCCCAAAACCCTCGCCGCCATGGGTCTTTCCTCCGGCGGAGGCGGTACGGGCGGATATTCTTCGGGCGATGTTGAGATGCTGGCGAGGATGATTTCAGCTGAGGCACGTGGTGAGCCGTATACCGGTCAGGTGGCGGTGGGTGCGGTTATTTTAAACCGTGTGGAGCATTCCTCCTTCCCCAACTCCATTTCAGGGGTCATCTATCAGAAGGGTGCTTTTGATGCGCTCACTGACGGACAGTTCAACAAGCACGCCACGGAAAGTGCCCAGCGTGCCGCTCGTGACGCACTCAACGGCTGGGATCCCTCAGGCGGTGCCATATACTATTATAATCCTTCAACGGCTACAAACAGGTGGATCCGCTCGAGACCTGTCATTACGCAGATAGGCAAGCACGTTTTCTGTTCGTAGTGCGGAATCTCTGAAAAAGAGAAAATCCTGACTCAGACTACCCTTACGTCTTTTGCCTTCGGCAAAATCCACCTCCCCTGACAAGGGGAGGCTTTGATTACCCCATTGCGGTGGGTTTGATGAATGTAAATCGTAGGGGTGTGAGGTTGAATCGGCACACAGAAAAGTGACCTCTGGCGGGGGGGGTGTTTCGCTTATTTCTGTCTGTTATCCTTTACGGTGTACTTTTTTGCAAAGCTGATTATGGCATCTTTCAGGATATCATAGGTTTCCGGCTTGTTGTTTCCGAAGGCTCCGAAGCCGTAGT
>JAZUNN010000002.1:0-13578 GCA_045604155.1 Acutalibacteraceae bacterium | reverse complement strand
CTCTCTTTTTTATTAAAACACAAATCCTACTTTCGGTCTCTCCTCGTCAGGGAGCGTACAATAAAACATATCTTCTTCGTCCTCTTCCCACATGCTTTCGGGGAGCTTTTCGGGATCGATGTCAAATTCATCGCAGAACTCCTCATAGGTGGGATATCTGCTCTTATCCCATACGGGCGGCGGATTCAGGCTGGGATCAAGTCCGAAGGTCAGGCAATAGTCAATATATGCTCCGAACACCATTTTCATCTCTTCGTCCCATTCAGGGCGGCAGTCGACATTTTCAGAAGAAATTTTCCTGCCGTTATCGTAATGCTCGAATATATCAAACTCGGATTCATCTGACCACGCATGAGCAAGGATCTCAAGACCCAGCACTTCTGATTTCTGACGCATTGTAAGATACCAGTATTCATCGAAATCTGCGTCTCTCAGGTCTTCTTCTGTATATTCGTCAAGATTGATGACAACATCCTTCTTTTCTTCGCAGTAGGCATCAAGTGACCATTTGCAGTTGCCCTCTATCCATACGATGTATTCTTCATCTGTACCCTCTTCATGGGTAATCTCTTTGCTGTCGGCAGATGCCATTATTGCCGCCATCATAAGCGCTGCTTTCTTTGTGCCTTTTACGTGGATCTCATAATTACAGTAATTAGCCATACAACTGACTCCTTTGTAAAAAGGGTGCAGCAAGCTGCTGCACCCTTAAAATCTTAGCCTTCTTTGATAAGGGACTTGTACATTCTGATATATGCGTTTGCGCTCTTGCCCCAGCTGTTGTCAGCTTCCATTGCACGCTTTACAAGGATAGGCCAGCCTTCCTTATTTGCATAGCCTGCAAGGGCGCGCTCCATTGCGTAGCGCATATCGCCTGCATCGTAATTCATAAAGGTAAAGCCGTTGCCTTCATTGTCGCCGCTGTCCTGAATGGAGTCCTTAAGACCGCCTGTTTCACGGATAATGGGAATTGAACCGTAACGCAGAGCAATCATCTGGGAAAGTCCGCAAGGCTCACTCTTTGAGGGCATGAGGAATATATCGGAGCCTGCATAAATCTTTCTTGAAAGCTCAGGCAGGAAGCCAAAGCAGGCTACAAACTTGCCCGGATGTCTTTCCTGGAGCTCCTTGAAATAGGATTCATACTCCCAGTCACCGGAGCCGAGAATTACAAACTGGACATCATTGTTTGAAAGGAAATCATCGAGCATTGCCTTTACAAGGTCAAGACCCTTATGACCTACCATTCTGGTGACCATACCGATAAGGGGTGTGTCTGCCTTTTCGGGGAGGCAAAGTCTGCGCTGAAGCTCGAGCTTGTTTACTGCCTTACCCTCTGCAAAATCTTCGATTCCGTAATTCTTGTAAATATGGGGATCGGTTTCGGGATTGTAGTTTTCTGTATCAATACCGTTGAGTATGCCGCACAGCTTCCATGAACGCTCACGGAGAATGGGATCAAGCTCATGAGAGAACCAAGGATCAAGAATCTCCTGTGCATAGGTGGGACTTACGGTAGTGACCTTATGGGCGGTTTCAATAGCGCCCTTCATGATATTTACGCAGCCGTTGTATTCAACCAGATGGTATTTTTCGGTGGGAATACCGAGAACATCCTCGCAGATTTCTCTGCTGTACTGTCCCTGATACTGAATATTATGAATGGTAAAGACGGTCTTGATGCCCTTGTACCAATCATTATTGGAATAGAACAGATCATAGTAAACAGGAACAAGTCCTGCCTGCCAGTCATTTGCATTGATGACATCGGGTTTGAAATCAAGGTAAGGAAGCATTTCAAGAACTGCACGGGAGAAGAATGCAAAACGCTCTGCATCGTCATAATGTCCGTAAAGTCCCTTGCGCTTGAAATAATACTGGTTATCAAGCAGATAGTAGATTACTCCGCCTGCCTTTGCTTCAAACACACCGCAGTACTGTCTGCGCCATGAAACGGGAACCGACAGACTGGTGACAAACTTCATGTTCTCACGCAGTTCCTGAGGAACACTTTCGTAAAGAGGCATTGCAATACGGCAGCCTACAAGACGCTGACGCATTGCCTGAGGAAGGCTGCCTGCAACGTCGGCAAGTCCGCCGGACGCAGCAAAAGGCAGTGCCTCACTTGCAACATATAATACTTTCACGCAATTCTCCTCCTATCAGACGATATTGCCCTTACCAATATATACAGGGTAGCTCTCGCAGCCCATGAAGGATCTTCCGTTTCTGACGATTACGTCCTTGTCGGCAATTACATAGTTCATAACGGTGTTGTCACCGATTTCAGTGTTCTGCATGATAATGCAGTTACTTACCTTTGCACCCTTTCCGATCTTTACGCCTCTGAAAAGTACGCAGTTTTCAACTTCGCCCTCGATAATGCAGCCGTCTGCAATCATGGAGTTCTTGACCGAGGAGGTCAGGCCGTAGCGAGCAGGCATTTCATCACGAACCTTGGTGTAGATGGGACGCATGGGATCAAAGAGATCACGGCGGACATCTGCTTTGAGAAGATCCATGTTTGCTGCAAAATATGCCTGTGCGGAAGACAGCACGCCAGCATAACCCTCGTGCTTGTAACCGCAGATTTTATAAGTATCCACACCACCCATGAGTACGTCTCTGATGAAGCTGTTCTTATTTCTTGCAACAGCATCTTCAACAACTCTCATAAGGAACTCACGCTTCATTACATAGATACCCATGCTCCAGTTGCACTTGCCCTCGGGAACGATGCCGTTGACAACTGCGGTGATCTTCTTGGAGCGATTAATCTCGAATGTTACCTTATTGGGAAGTGCTGCAGGAAGGATGCCGTTCTTGTAGATAACGGTGATATCTGCATTCTTCTCAACGTGTGCATTGAGAACATCCTTGAAATTGATGTTGTAAACGATGTGACAGTCGCTCATTACAACGTATTCCTCAGAACAGTGAGTGAGGAAGTTGGAGATGCCTGCAAGAGCATCAATACGCTCGGTGTAAAGACCGTTGCCTCTGCCGAAGGGAGGAAGAATGTAAAGACCTTCCTTCTTTCTGGAGAGATCCCATGCCTTACCTGAACCAAGATGGTCCATGAGGGACTGATAGTTGCTCTTTGTGATAACGCCGACTTTGTTTATGTTGCTGTTGACCATGTTGGACAGCGGGAAGTCGATTGTTCTGTATCTGCCGCCGAAGGGTACAGAGCCCATGGTACGGGCACTTGTAAGCTGCGGAAGGCAGTCATCATGCATATTCGAGAATATGATACCTACTACGTTTGTGCCTCTCATTATTTCTTCACCTCCGGAACATCCTGCTCAACCATTGCCTTTGCGGGGACTACTGCATTCTTGCCGATTGTTACGCCGCTGCCTACAACAGCGATTCCCCACTTATCCTTATCTGCTACATTTTCAGGTCTTTCACCGACTACTGCGCCTGCCTCAACAACAGCATTTTCATCAAGTATTGCATACTGTACAACAGCATTTTCCTTGATTACTGCACCGGGCATGATTATGGAGTCGGTTACTCTTGCACCTTTTTCAACGGTTACGCCTGCAAAGAGGATAGCAAACTCAAGGTTGCCTTCTACCTCACAGCCCTCTGCAACGAGAGAGTTCTGGCACTGTGCGTTCTTGCCGATGAAATGAGGAGGCATTACTGCACTTCTGGTGTAAATGCTCCATGCGGGATCAGAAAGGTCAATAGGAACATTGGGATCGAGAAGATCCATGTTTGCTTCCCAGAGGGAGTCGATGGTTCCGACATCCTTCCAGTATCCGTCGAATTCCCATGCCATCATGGTTTCGCCTGCATTGAGCATTGTGGGAAGAACGTTCTTGCCGAAGTCGTTCTGGCTGCCCTCGGTAGCCTCATCAGCTTCGAGATATGCACGGAGTTTATCCCACTTGAACATATAGATACCCATTGATGCAAGGTTGCTCTTGGGTACTGCGGGTTTCTCGTCAAACTCGTAGATCGAGCCGTCATCATTACAGTTGAGTATGCCGTATCTGGGTGCTTCTTCCATAGGTACTCTGTAAACAGCGATGGTGCAGGCTGCATTCTTTTCCTTGTGGTATGCAAGCATTGCGGAATAGTCCATCTTGTAAATATGGTCACCGGAAAGAATTACTACATACTCAGGGTTGTAGCGCTGGATAAAGTTTATGTTCTGATAAATTGCATTTGCTGTGCCCTTGTACCAGTCACCGCCCTTGCTCTGCTGATAGGGAGGCAGGACATGAACACCGCCATACATGGTATCAAGATCCCATGGCTGGCCGTTGCCGATGTAATCGTTAAGTACAAGAGGCTGATACTGGGTGAGAACACCAACAGTGTCAATACCTGAATTTACACAGTTGGACAGCGGAAAGTCGATTATTCTGTATTTTCCGCCGAAGGGTACTGCAGGCTTTGCGAGATTACGGGTCAATGTGTACAGTCTGCTGCCCTGTCCGCCTGCAAGCAGCATGGCTATACATTCCTGTTTTGGTAACATTTACTTGTCATCCTTTCTTTTATATCACAGTTAAAAGACTGAGTGTTTACTTTTTCCGGTATATTCTGTAATTTTACAATACCTCCCTGTATATTTATTCGGAATCAGACGGTTGTTATCCCTTCTGTTACGTTTGTTTTCAACTCACCGCCTGCTGCAGCAAGTCAAAAAACAAGCTTTCACTTATCCATATCATATAATATCAAACTATTGCGTATAAATCAAGACCTTTTTGTTAACTTTCTTACAAGCCCTTCCAAAAAAGCTCGAATATTTTGGTGCATTCTCACAAGTGCCATTATTTATCACCACTCAAGCTTTCATTTGTGCACATTATACAATTTGCATATTCTATTTTGTACACATAAAAAACCTCCGCCGATGGCGGAGGTTTTAAATAATCAGAAATCTCTTGATGTTGTAACAAAACGCCAGAATTCAATGCACGCAATAAGCAGGCATATCTCAGCCTCATCTTCTCTTGAAATGTCACACACAAAGTCTGCACCCGACCTTTTGACGGTCATTATTATTTCATCCTCGCTGTCAACAAGTTTGTAGTCACGGAATGTAAGACGTTCCGAATTTTCTATAAACTTGTATTCAAGACCCGAGATGTGCGCAAACTCAACATTTGATGTAGCATCCATATCAAGGGAATCATCGTAATGTCCAACCTTGTCTGTACCTATAAACAAAGGATATCCATTCATGATGTCCTCTACATCAACAGGCGCCATATCAACAGTGGCTACCCTTACCTGAGCCTTTGTGTAAAGCAGACGTTTGGGATGGGCATAGTCCACTTCCACACTGTAATATCTGAGCTTGTTTTTCTCATCGTATATATTTATGTATTCATCAAAACCGCTGATTTCTCTTTTTAATCGAAATCTCATATTTGCACCCCCATGCGAGGTTCAAAGTCATCTATGTAACATAGAATACCTATTGTGCATTAACTATAACACATATTTATCCATTTGAGAAGATGTTTTTGGAAATTTTATCTAATTTTTTACGATTCCTTATTACTGAGCATTATTTTCGCCATCATCATTGAAATCGTCATCGAAAACATCTATACCCTCAGCACGCTCATGGACACGTTCATAGATACTGTCATTTTCGTTAATTCCGTATTTTATGTCAGAGCGCTCCTTTGCTTCCTTCATCGCTGTATTCCATTTTCCCTTTACCTTTGCACAGAAATCAAGGAAGGAATCAACTGCAGGAAATACACGTATGGAGAATTTTCCGAATCCGCCCTTGCACAGCATTGCACCCGCTACAAAAGAGGTTATCGGAACTGTAAACAGAAGTCCGAAGCTGCCTGCAAGAGCACGCAGAAATTCGCTTGCAATAGTTTCCTGATTAAGTACGTCAACCAGCGCAATACCATTTATTCTGAGCATGAGAAGCAGGTGAATCGCACTTCCTACGTATGCAAGAATGAGTGTATTAAGGGACGCACTCATTATATCACTGCCTATTTTAAGACCTGATCCGATCATTTCAAAAGCAGTAATATCAGGTGCATGCTCACGCATTTCATCAAGTGCGGAGGCTATTGAAACACCTACGTCGATTGTTCCGCCCAGTGAGCCGATAAGTATTGCCGCAAACATTATTCCGTTGAGATCAACTTCTCCGTTTGCAAAGTGCAGCGCAAGCATATTCGCCTCGCTGCTGGTTGCGCCGGTCATATGAAGTATGCCGTTCATTATTGCAGTGAAAAGACCTGCAACAATAACACCGCCAAGTGCTCCAAGAGCTGCTGCAAGGGTCTTTACGGTAAATCCGTACACCAGAACAAGGGTTGTCAGAATTACAAATATACAACCTATTATTGCTGCAATAATGGGGTTTACTCCCGAAAGAATCATCGGAAGGATTATGAGTATAATTCCTGCGCAGGTAACAAAAAGTGCCACAAATGACTTGACTCCGCTTTTGCCTGTAAGGAACAGAAGCAGGAACATGAACAGCACAAACGCCCAGATAATTGAAGGCATTCTGTGATAATCCGTTACTGTACCGTTGTCAAGTATCACGCCGTCCTTATTGACGGTAAAGAAGCACAGGAGTCTGTCTCCTTCTTTGCTCAGCTCGTAAGGCTCGCCGCCTGAGGGATTTGATCTGTCAAATTCCGCATAGTGGAATTCGCCTTTTCTCGGTCCTGTCAGCACTTCTACATACAACACCTGCTTGCGTGTCTTTACACCCATTTCCTCGCTGTCTGTATAACTGCTGCATTCAACTACCTTTACTATGCAGGTGTCCTCTTCGATGCTTTCATAAAGGCCTTCGTCAACTATTCCAAGATCTGTAAAACTCAGGTCTGTACCGCTTAATTCCTCGTAGTACTGGACATCAAATTCTTCACTGTCTTCTGAATCCTCTGAATTTACTATCATTGTAAAATCCATGGACGAGTAGTGTACCACTCCAAGCACTATTGCCACTGCAAGCACTATGTATATTGCAGTTTTTACCCAGAATAAGGTATTCTTCTTCATCTTTTATCAATTCCCTTGCTTTTAGTTTCTTAAAATTACTTTTACTGCATAAAAAGATGTTTGATTTTACTCAGGTGATGTATTATACTGTATTTCATGTGGTACATAATTCAGACCGCAATACAATCACGAAAGAGGTGTTGGGCTTTCTGCCCGTAATTATGAATGATAAGAAAAGAAAATTAATGATCAGAATCGTATGTATTGTACTTGCCGTACTCATGGCATTAGGCACTCTGAGTGTTGCAATTACTGCATTTATCTGATAACTTCGGAGTTTTTCTTATAAGGAGCGATGACAGTATTCCTGTAATTGCACCTGTCACGGTACCTACTGCAAGGAGTGGTGCCAGAAGCCAGGCTATCTGCGGTGTTGATGTAAACACTATGGCTATGGCAACCTGAGCAATAATATGTGCTGCACCGCCTGCACTGCTTACACCTGTCGGCGAAAGTGCCGGTATTCTGTAAAGAATCAGCATTACAGCAAAGCTCAGCACTGCGCCTGCGGCTGAGTACGCAAAACCCGAAAATCCTCCGAAGAGAAGTGCTGAAAGAGCCACCTTGCACGCCGAAACCGACGCTGCATAGCCCGGTCCGAGTTTGTAAAGGGCAAAAACAACTGCAATATTGCTTATACCCAGTTTTATTCCGGGTATACTTACCACAACGGGAACAATATGCTCGATATATCCGAGTATCAACGCCGCTGCTGTCAGCAGTGCCGTAAGCGTCAGATGCTTTGTTCTTTCCAAGCTGCACTTCCTTTCTCAGATCTTATTTGCATAGTATAATACATTCATTTCAGGATTTCTGCAACATTTTGTTAATTTATAAACTCTCACGGTGAATATTATGAGAAGAATCGTCGCTTTTATTTTAATTATCCTTATGATTTTTTCTCTTTGTTCCTGCTCTGAAACAGAAAATCGCATCCGGAAATTTTCTCAGACGGAATTTGTCTTCGGTACAGTTGTTACACTGACGGTTTACGACGAAGACGAAAGCTCTCTTGCAGGTGCATTTGAGCTTTGCGAAAAATACGAAAATATGCTCAGCAGCACTGTTGAAGGCAGTGATGTGTGGAAAATCAATCATGCCGAAGGTGAAAGCGTTTCTGTAAACATGGAAACTGCTGATCTCATTGAGCTTTCAATCAGCTATTCCGATATGACCGACGGTGCTTTTGACATTACTGTCGCTCCGATTTCCGAGCTCTGGGGTTTTTCCGATGTATCCCCCACCGTCCCCGACAGCACAAGTATTGAGGAGCTTCTCCCTTATGTAGATTATTCTGTCATCGCTCTTGATGGCACGTCGGTTACTGTACCGAAAAACTGTAAAATTGAGCTCGGTGCAGTTGCAAAAGGATACATTTCAGACCGACTTTGTGATTATTTCAGAGATTTCGGTGTAAGCGCCGCTCTGATCAATCTCGGAGGTAATGTTGCAACCTTCGGTACAAAACCTGACAACTCTCCATGGGTCATCGGTATCCGTGACCCTATCGGAGATTATTCTGATTATGTGGGCACACTTTCTCTCGGAGAAACAAGTGTGGTTACCTCGGGAATATATGAGCGCAGCTTTGAATCTGACGGGGTGCTGTATCACCATCTTCTCAATCCTGATACAGGATATCCCGAAAACAATGAAATAGCTTCTGTTACCATTATATGCGCTTCAGGAGCTGACGCCGATGCTCTGTCAACATCGCTCTATCTTATGGGGGCTGCTGCAGGACTGGAATTTGCCGAAAACGCAGATTATTTTGAGGCTGTATTTATTCTGAAAGACGGAAGAATCCTTAAAACAAGCGGTATAGAACTTGATCAGCAATAAAGGAAAACAGCGAACGGCAATGCCGTTCGCTGTTAACATAATTACATTTTTCAGCTTATCAGTGTTTCAACCGAAACATTCAGTGCTCGTGCAAATGCTGCCAGCTCAATATCGGTTATGCTTCTTTTGGTATTCTCCATCTTCGATAATGTGCAGGCTGTAATGCACACATTCTGTTCCTTCAGGATCTCAACCAGGTCGGGCTGGGTCATTCCTGACTTCTCACGGATTTCTCTGATTTTCGGGCCCGAAAGATTGCGTCCCTCTTCACTCTGAGTTCTCTGTGTCTTCATAATATCATCCACCATTAATTAATATACAGATATGCACCATGCAAAACTGCACTTCAAATTTCCCACAAATACACAGCTTTAAAGCACAAATCCTGTTAGAATATTATCACATATAAAAACTTATGTCAATATAAAAAGTGTCTTTATTGTGATAAATCATATTACATCGAAACACATTATCATCACTTTCAGAAAAATGAATATCTGCGTTGTATTCTGTTTGTTTATGTTGTATAATTACTTGTGACAAATCATCAAACTCGATCGAAGAAGGTTGTATAGATGAAACAATATATAAACAATCTGACTATGCTTACCGATTTTTACGAAATAACCATGGCTCACGGTTATTTCAAATGCGGCATGGCAGATACTATTGCACATTTTGATCTTTTTTTCAGAAAAATACCCGATAATGGCGGTTATGCCATTATGTCCGGACTTGAGTCCATTATTAATTATATAAAGAATCTTGAATTCACTGACGAGGATATTGAATATCTCAGAAGCAGAGGTTTCTGTGAGGAGTTTCTTGATTATCTTCGCAATTTTGAATTCAAATGCGACATATGGGCTATTCCCGAAGGCACTCCCATATTCCCCAATGAGCCTATCCTCAAGGTTCGTGGTCCTGTTATTCAGGCTCAGTTCATTGAAACTGCACTGCTTCTTTTCATAAACCATCAGTGCCTTATCACCACAAAGGCAAACCGTATTACAAGAGCTGCAAAAGGCAGAGCTGTAATGGAATTCGGCTCTCGTCGTGCCCACGGCGCAAGCGCTGCCATAGACGGCGCACGTGCTGCATATATCGGCGGTTGTATCGGTACCGCCTGCACTATTTCCGACGAGCTTTACGGCGTAAAGGCTCTCGGCACAATGGCTCACTCCTGGGTTCAGATGTTCCCCACTGAGCTTGAAGCATTCCGTGCATATGCAAGAACCTATCCCGATAACTGCACCCTTCTTGTAGACACCTACAGCACACTCAAATCAGGTGTTCCCAATGCAATAAAGGCTTTCAACGAGGAAATTCTGCCCAGAGGCTTCCGTCCCAAGGGAATCAGAATAGACAGCGGTGACATAACATATCTCACAACCCATGCACGAAAGATGCTTGATGAAGCAGGTTTCCCCGACTGCCAGATCTGTGTTTCCAACTCTCTTGATGAATATCTTATCAAGGAAATGATCGCTCAGGAAGCTCCCGTTGATTCCTTCGGTGTCGGTGAACGTCTTATCACCGCTTCGTCCACCCCTGTTTTCGGTGCTGTATATAAGCTCTGCGCCGTTGAACACGACGGAGTTCTTGAGCCCAGAGTAAAAATCAGCGACAACGTTGCAAAAATCACAATTCCCGGCGACAAGAAGGTATGGCGCCTTTATGACAACGAAACCGGCAAGGCAATCGCAGACGTTCTCACCTGCATGGATGAAGTAATTGATGACACCAGGCCTTATGAAATCTTCGACAGTGAATTCACATGGAAGCGCAAACTTTGTGAAAACTTCACCGCAGTTGAGCTTCTCAAACCTATTTTCATAAACGGAAAACAGGTTTATGATCTCCCCTCTCTTGAAGATATACGTGATTACTGCCGCACTCAGGTAAGCACTCTCTGGAATGAGGTCAAGCGTTTTGAGAATCCTCACGTTTACTACGTCGACCTTTCCCAGAAGCTCTGGGATCTGCGTGCCTCCATGCTTGGAAAAGCCAAGCGATAAGCGGAGGGATAAATGAAAAACTGGTATATCGAAAGTGCCGACGAAGCTGTTTCCGCCTTTTCCTCCGACAAGGAAAACGGTCTTTGCGAAGAAAAGGCTCGTGAGCTGCTTTCCGTATACGGCAAAAACAAACTCAGAGAAAAAGAAAAGCCTTCAGTTTCACAGCGTTTCTTTTCTCAGCTGAAAAATATAACGGTCATTCTGCTTCTGATAGCTGCTTTTGTTTCTTTCGTTGTGGAAGTGGTTGAATCTCACGGCGAAAAAATCAACTTCATTGAGCCATTGATAATACTTCTGGTTGTTGCGGGAAATGCAGCTCTCGCTGTCATCCGTGAAACAAAAGCTGACTCTGTTATTTCCTCACTTCAAAAACTGAACTCACGCCGATCAAAAGTAAGAAGGGATGGCGAAGCAAAAACAATTCCCTCTGAAGAAATTGTTCCGGGTGATATTGTACTTCTCGAGGCAGGCGACATTATTCCTGCGGACGGACGTCTTTTAAAATGCAGTGAACTTACCTGCAGTGAAAATCCTCTCATTGGCGAAAACACTCCCTCTACCAAAAATGCTGATGCGCATATTGATGTTACATGCCCCATAAATGATCGTGTCAATATGGTTTATTCAGGCGGATGTGTAACCGGAGGTCAGGGTGAATTTGTTGTAACCGCAACCGGTATGAAAACCGAAATCGGAAACATTGCAGGCATGATTGCAAATGAGGAATCCCAGCACACCCCTCTTCAGCGGCAGCTCATCAGGCTCGCACGTTTTCTGAGCATTGTATCAATCGCAGTATGTGCTTTTATCTTTATTTTTGGCACCTTTGCAACTTCCGACTGGCTTAACACCTTTCTGATTGCTGCCGCACTCGCTGTCGCCGCAATTCCTGAGGTAATTGTATCCATTGTCGTTGCTGCTCTCTCTCTTGGAGCCCAGAGAATGCACAGGAAAAACATTCTTGTAAAAAATCTTGCTGCTGTTGATATTTCAGGCAGCACATCTGTAATATGCTCTGACAAGACCGGAACCCTCACTCAGAGTAAAATGACCCTTTCCCGTGTATGGTCGTACGAAGATAATGCACTGAGAAACCTTACAGATCTCGATCCCTCATCGGACAAGTCTGTTGTTAAGGTTATCCAGCTTGCAGCACTCTGTTCTGACACCGGTGCATCCTCAGAAAAAAATGATGATCCGTCATATTTTGAAAACCCCGTAGAAGCCGCCTTTGTTTCCGCTCTTCTTTCTCTCGGTCAGGAAAAAAGCGAGCTTGAAAAAATTTATAAACGTATTTCGGAAATACCCTTTGATGCAGAACGAAGACTCATGACCACCGTTCACTCCACTGATTCAGGGTATATCTCCATTACAAACGGTGCACCTGATATTCTTCTTGCAAGATGTGCCGGTGCAGATACTCAAAGAATTATGGCTGTATGCGATTCCATGACAAGAGATTCTCTCCGTGTTATTGCCATCGCAGGAAAAAAGCTTCTGCGTAAGCCTTCGGAAATTGATGAATCACTGGAAAACGCTCTCACCTTTATAGGACTTGCAGGTATTGCAGAGCCTCCCAGAGATTTTACTTCAAGTGCGGTCAAACTCTGTCACGAGGCAGGGATCCGAACCGTAATGATGACAGGTGACCACATTTCAACTGCTACTGCAATCGCAAAGGATCTTGGAATCCTTTCAAGCGGCGAGCAGGCTATCACCGGCGAGCAGCTTTCTCCTATGAGTGATGCAGAGCTTTGCTCATCAATCAGAAAGTATTCTGTTTACTCAAGAGTAACCGCTGCAGATAAGCTTCGTATCATCAAAGCGTGGCAGGATGCAGGTGAGGTTGTTGCCATAACCGGCGACACAGTAAGCGATGCGTCTGCTCTCAAGGCTGCAGATATAGGTTGTTCCATGGGTGCTTCAGGTACAGATGTTGCAAGAAATGCAGCAGACCTTGTTGTTACAGATGATGATTTTTCTTCTATAGTCGATGCGATTCATGAAGGTCGAGGTGTTTTTGACAGCATCAAAAAGTCCCTGCAATATCTCTTCTCGTGCAACGTCGGTGCAATTTTTGCTGTCCTTGGATGTATGCTGTTTTTTGACAGATCCCCTCTGGCAGCCATGCATATTCTGCTTATTAATTTTCTGACCCATTCTTTCCCCTCTTTTGCTCTTGGCATTGAACGGAAGGATTCGGAAATAATGCACCGCCAGCCGAGATCAAAGGATGAGCCTATTATCAGCCGCAGCACTGCTGCAGTTACAATTGTGCAGGGCATTATCATAGGTCTTATGACAATCATCGCATATGCTATTGGTTTTTCCCTCAGCAAAGGTGATTTAGGCGTTTCATCTGCAATGGCTTTCGGCACGCTCTCTTTTTCTCAGCTTACACATATTCTCGCAATTCGCAGAGAGGGTACCATATTCACAAAAGCATTTATCGAAAACAAAGTTATGCTCTATTCTGTGCTTTGTTCTGCTGTTATCACATTTTTAATTCTGCTTATCCCGGGACTTGCAGGAATTTTCTCACTGTCTTCCCCATCTCCCATAATGTGGCTCTGGATTATTGTTCTTTCCCACGTTCCAATTATTTTCAACGAGATTCTGAATATGTTGAAAAATCTTTATGCAAGATACACTGTTCAATAAAACAAAGTACCGACTCAGAAGAGTCGGAACTTTGTTTTTTATT
>JAZUNN010000001.1:0-43147 GCA_045604155.1 Acutalibacteraceae bacterium | reverse complement strand
ATTATACTTTGTTTAGAGGTGAATATAAATGAACATAAAACTTATTGACGAATATAACGAAAACGGCCATCTGATTTATATCGAAAATCTTATCGGTGCTTATGTAAGAGGTTATACTTATGAGGAAGCTATGAACAAGCTGTTCCATGAAATCAGACAGTATATTTCATGGCTCACAGATGTGCAGAACAACTCAGAAATCATAATAGATTGTGTTGAGCATAAATATAGTTCATTGAATATATGTGATGCTGATTCAGATGTAATTTTTGAAAGCGAAAAACATCCTCTTACCGCTGATGAATATGAATATCTGAAGAAAATTGCGCTTAAATCTTCCTGTGATTTTCTTGAACTTTATGAATCAATCCCAGACAAACACGAAACTGTCCTATCCCCCAGAAAAACATTTTACGGAAACATCCCCATAACAGCCGAGGAAATGTATGTCCACACCAAAAATGTCAACAGCTATTATTTCAACGAAATAGGCGTTGACGCTATTAATGAACCGGATATATTTATATGCCGCTCAAATGGTTTTTCGTTGCTTGAGAAAAAAGAAGGTTTTCTTGATAACAAAGTAAAAGAAGGAAGCTATGGAGAATTCTGGTCACTGCGAAAAATGATGAGAAGATTTATCTGGCATGATAGAATCCACGCTAAAGCAATGTATCGCATGGCCGTAAAATTGTGTGGTAAAAATAAAATAAAAAATCCATTCCATTTTGAAATATAGCTTGAAATACAATTATCACAATAAATCCGATGTAATATTTTATTGTGATAATACGCTAAAAACATTTATATTCAAATTCCTTTCAATTTCTCATAAAAAATTAACATAGTATACAAATTGTGCCTATTATTCCTAAATTAGCGCAATAACTATTGATTTTGCGCTAAAAATATTATAAACTAATCATTGTGATAATTGGGTAATTGTTGCATATTCACCAAATGCAGCATGACCCTATCAACCATAATTCTTCAGGAGGAAAGCATTTATGAAATACGGTTTTTTTGACGATGCTGCACGTGAGTATTGCATAACTCGTCCCGATACACCGTACCCGTGGATCAACTATCTCGGATGTGAGAACTTCTTCGGACTGTTCTCCAACACTTCCGGCGGTTATTGCTTCTATAAGGATGCAAGACTGCTCAGAGTTACCCGTTATCGTTACAACAACGTTCCCACCGATGCAGGCGGACGTTACTTCTACATAAACGATAACGACGATGTATGGAGCATCGCATGGCAGCCTGTCAAGGCTAAGCTCGACTCTTACGAGTGCCGTCACGGTCTCGGTTATTCCAAGATCACATCCGAAAAGGGCGGCATCAAGGCTTCCCAGACCTCTATGGTACCTATGGGCAGCACCTGTGAGCTTCACAAGATCACTCTTACAAACACAAGCGACGCAAAGAAGAACTTCAAGCTCTTCAGCTTTGTTGAGTTCTGTCTTTGGAATGCATACGACGATATGACCAACTTCCAGAGAAACTTCTCTATCGGCGAAGTTGAAATCATCGGCAGCACCATTTACCACAAGACCGAGTACAGAGAAAGAAGAAATCACTACGCTATCTTCTCTGTCAATGCTCCTATTGAGGGCTTTGATACCGACCGCGAGACCTTCCTCGGTCTCTACAACGGCTTCGGCGAGCCCAATGCTGTATTTGAGGGCAAGTCCCGCAACTCTGTCGCAAGCGGCTGGGCACCCATCGGTTCTCACTGCCTCGCTGTCGAGCTTGAGCCCGGCGAGACCAAGGAATACGTCTTCTGCCTCGGTTACTGCGAGAACGACGAGGACGACAAGTGGGAAGCACTCCACGTTATCAACAAGAAGCCTGCCAACGAAATGCTGGCTAAGTTTGATACCGCTGAGAAGTTCGACGCTGCTCTTGCTGAGCTTAAGGAATACTGGGTAAATCTCCTCTCCGGCTATCAGGTAGAGTGCGAGGACGAGAAGCTTGCTCGTATGGTCAACATCTGGAACCAGTATCAGTGCATGGTTACCTTCAACATGTCCCGTTCCGCTTCTTATTTCGAAAGCGGCATAGGCCGTGGTATGGGCTTCCGTGACTCCTGCCAGGACCTCACAGGCTTTGTCCACCTCATCCCCGAAAATGCTCGCGAGAGAATTATCGACATCGCTTCCGTTCAGCTCGAGGACGGTTCCGCATACCATCAGTATCAGCCCCTTACCAAGAAGGGCAATTCTGACGCAGGTAACGGCTTCAACGATGACCCCATGTGGCTCACCTTCGGTGTTGCAGCTTATGTCAAGGAGTCCGGTGACATCGACATTCTCGATCACATGACCCCCTTCAACTCCGATCCTTCCACTGCGAAGCCCCTCATCGACCACCTGAAGGCTTCCTTTGATCACGTTATCAACCACCTCGGACCTCACGGTCTCCCCCTCATCGGTCGTGCAGACTGGAACGACTGCCTCAACCTCAACTGCTTCTCCAAGACTCCCGGTGAGTCCTTCCAGACTACCGCTTGCTATGAGAGCGGCATGGCTGAGTCCGTATTTATCGCAGGTCAGTTTGTAGCTGTCGGTAAGGACTATGTTGAGATGTGCAAGCTCAAGGGTCTCGACGAAGAGGCTGCAAGAGCTCAGGCTGAGATCGACAAGATGTACAAGGCTGTTCTCGACTACGGTTGGGACGGTGAGTGGTTCCTCCGTGCATACGATGCATTCGGCAACAAGGTCGGTTCCTCCGAGTGTGAGGAAGGTCAGATCTTCATCGAGCCCCAGGGCTTCTGCGTACTTGCTGGTATCGGCGTAGAGGAAGGCCATGCTCAGAAGGCTCTTGACTCTGTCAAGGAGAGACTCGACACCAAGTACGGTATCGTTCTCCAGCAGCCCCCCTATCAGACCTATCACCTCAACCTCGGTGAGATTTCCTCCTATCCTCCCGGATACAAGGAAAATGCAGGTATCTTCTGCCACAACAACCCCTGGATCTCCATTGCTGAGACCGTTATCGGCCGCGGCGACAGAGCATTCGAGGTTTACTCCAAGATCTGCCCCGCATATCTTGAAGAGATCAGTGATATTCACCGCACCGAGCCTTATGTATATTCTCAGATGATCGCTGGCCGTGACGCTAAGAATCACGGCGAGGCTAAGAACAGCTGGCTTACCGGTACCGCTTCCTGGACATTCCTCAATGTTTCCGAGTACATTCTCGGTATCCGTGCTGATTACAGCGGTCTTATGGTTGACCCCTGTATCCCCCACGATATGAAGGGCTTCACCGTTACCAGAAAGTTCCGTGGCTCAACTTACGTAATCGAAGTTGACAACACCGCAGGTTCTCAGAAGGGCATCAAGTCCATGACCGTTGACGGCAATGCTGTTGAAGGCAACATCATTCCTCCCATCAACGACGGCGGCGTACACTACGTCAAGGCTGTTATGTAAGTCTTAAATTAAAGAGCAGCTCAAATGAGCTGCTCTATTTCTTTATCACATTTTATCGAAATTGTATGTTGTTATAAATATTCTGTCATGCTATAATTCTAAATGAATTATGGAGGGATAAATATGGCATTTATCGAATTCAGAAATGTGTTAAAGCAGTATAAAACCGGCGAAGTTACAATCAATGCTGTAAACAATCTCAGCTTTTCAGTTGAAAAAGGTGAGCTTGTAATTATTGTTGGACCGAGCGGCGCAGGAAAGACTACATTACTTAATATTTTAGGCGGAATGGACACCTGCACATCAGGCGATATATTTCTTGATGGTGTCAATATCAGTACATTCAACAAGAAAAAACTCACTGCATACAGGCGCCATGATGTAGGATTTGTATTCCAGTTCTATAATCTGGTTCAGAATCTTACAGCTAAAGAAAACGTTGAGCTTGCTGCACAGATATGTAAAGATCCTCTTGATGCTGCAGAAGTTCTCAATCAGGTTGGTCTTTCTGAGCGAATGAATAACTTCCCTGCTCAGCTTTCAGGCGGAGAACAGCAGCGTGTAGCTATTGCCCGTGCCATCGCAAAAAACCCCAAGATTCTTCTTTGCGATGAACCTACAGGTGCACTGGATTATGTAACAGGTAAATCCATCCTTAATCTTCTGCAGGAAACCTGCCGTAACACAGGTAAAACTGTTATTATTATCACCCATAATCAGGCACTTACTGCTATGGCAGACCGTGTCATTAAAGTGAAAAACGGAACAGTGACAGACGTCCAGATCAATGATAATCCCGTTTCTGCACAGTCCATTGAATGGTAAGTGAGGTGTGACTGTGAAATACAAATCATTTATCAAAGATTTCTGGCGAACCATAAAAAACAGTAAGGGTCGATTTTTGGCAATTTTCTGCATGGTCGCTCTTGGTGCAGGTGTATTTTCAGGGCTGAATGAATCATCCATAGACATGAAGCGTACAGCTGATGTTTATTATGATGATTCAAACTTCATGGATATCCGTCTGCTTTCTACTTATGGATTCACAGAAGAAGATATCAACGTAATTTCAGAGCTTGATTACATCGATGGAATTATGCCCGGATATAGTGTTGATGCCATAATTGAACTGAATGATTCCGATTATGTTGTTCGAGTTCACAGTATCCCCCTTTCACCATCCGATGACTGTAATTACATAAACAGACCTGTATTGGTCGAAGGAAGAATGCCCAGCAATGAAGATGAATGTCTTCTCAGTACAAATAAGGCTGAATCAAACAAAATTAAGGTCGGAGATACAATAACACTCAGCAATGATGCAACACTTGACGGCAATCTCGAAAACAGAGATTACACAGTTGCAGGAATTGTCAATTCTTCGGCATATATTGCATTTGTTTATGGTAACAGTTCTATCGGAAACGGAAGTCTGACATACTTCATGTATGTTCCCGAAAGTAACTTCCAGACAGAATACTATACCGATGTTTATGCACGTGTTACAGACGCCGAATCTTTAAACTGTTTTTATGATGAATATGACAAGCTTATTGACAATGCTGCAGATAAACTTGAAATTCTTTCAGAAGAGAGAATTTCAATAAGATATAATGATATTGTATCTTCTGCCACAGATGCAATAAAGGAAGCAAAAAAAGAATATAATAATGCTGAGATTGAAGTCAACGAGAAACTTAGTGATGCATATATTTCTCTTACCGATGCTGAATTACAGCTCAGCGAAAAAGAGCAGGAACTGATTGACGCAGAAAAAGACATCGAACAAGCTGAAAAAGAACTTGATTCTGCGGAAAAAGACATTGAACAAGCTGAAAAAGAACTTGATTCAGGAAAAAAAGAATATGAAAAAGCACTGGCTTCATATAATGCAGGGTATTCAGAATATGAAGATTCCTGTAAACTCCTTGAGCAGAAAAAACTGGAATATGAAAGCGCATATGCCCTATATGAATCAGGATTAAATGATTATAATAATGCAATCGCAAACGGTATACCACCTGAAGCACTTTCCGATACTTACGAAGCTCTTTGTGCTATGAAAGTGCAGCTTGATGCAGCATATAACGAAATCGTTTTTTACACTGAGCAACTTGCAAGCACCAAAATCATTCTTGATGCATATAAGACTCAACTTGAAACAAGTAAAAAAGAACTTGATTCAGCAGAAAAAATTATTTCTGACGGAAAACGTGAAATCAGAAAAGGAAGACAGGAGTTAGCTGAGGCAAAAGATGAAATAAACGATGGAAAAATAAAAATCGAAGAAGCAAAAACAGAACTCAGCGATGCTTATGATGAATACAACAACAAAAAAATCGAGGCAGAAGAAGAGCTTGCAAATGCAAAAAAAGAAATAGATGAAGCAGAAAAGGAACTCGCAGAGCTCGAAAAGCCTCAATGGTATATTCTTGACAGAAACACAAATTCAGGCTTTGTAAGTTTTGCATCTGATTCAGATCGAATGAAATCTCTTGCAACCGTATTCCCTCTTATCTTCTTCCTTGTTGCTGCACTTGTTGCCCTTACAACCATGACTCGAATGGTTGATGAAGAAAGATCAATTATAGGCACATATAAAGCACTTGGTTACAGCAACAGCAGAATTATGGGAAGATATATTCTGTATGCTCTTCTTGCAAGCCTGAGCGGAAGCATCACAGGTATTCTTGTTTTATCCAGACTTCTTTCTAATGTTACCTGGACCGCCTACAGAATGCTTTATATCGCACCTGACGTAATAACACGATATGACCCGAAGCTTGTTATTATTTCAACTTCTGCCGCTACTTTCTGTACATTATTCGCCACATATTTTGCCTGCAGAAATTCTCTGGCAGAACACCCCAGTTCACTTCTTCTTCCCCGTGCCCCTAAACCCGGAAAACGTATTCTTCTTGAAAAAATCGGTTTTATATGGAACAGGCTTAGTTTTAACAATAAAGTAACAGCACGTAACATTTTCAGATATAAAAAGCGAATGCTTATGACTGTTATTGGTATTGCAGGATGTACAGCTCTTGTTCTTACCGGATTTGGGCTGAAAGATTCAGTTTCCGGTATTGTAAGTAATCAGTTTGATGATATTTATAATTATAATGTTCAGATTACAACAGAAGGTGAACTTTCAGACGATGCTTTAGATATAATCAATAACAAAGAATATTTCTCTTCTCATATCAATATCTCTCAAAGAGGTACTGATATGACCTCTGACAGCTCAACCGTTACCGGATATATTATTATACCCGCAGAAGCAAACAGGCTTTCTCAATTCATTAATATCCGAAACAGAACAACCCGGAAAACAGTTGAATTCAATAGCAACAGTGTTGTTATTAGCGAAAAAGCCGCTGATAAGCTGGGACTATCTGTTGGTGAATCTATTACTGTAAAGTCAGAAGATGACAGATTCATTTCTTTTACAATCACAGGAATAACAGAAAACTATATTTATAATTATCTGTATATCGCACCTGAAATTTACAAAGAAGTTTCCGGCGAAGATCCTGAAATGAATTCTGTTCTTTTAATAGGAGAAAAATTCGACAAAGAATCAAGGAAAACCATTTCTGACCAGCTTCTTACATGTAAAAATATCGGTTCTGTCGCTTTCATGGATGACTACAGTACAACATTCAACGGAATGGTTGAAACATTGAACATAATTACAGTTGTTCTGATTGTACTCGCTGCTACACTCGCCTTCGTCGTTCTCTATAATCTTACAAACATCAACATTACAGAACGTCGCAAGGAACTTGCTACCATAAAAGTACTTGGTTTCTTCGACCGAGAAGTTTCTGCCTATATTTTCAGAGAAACAATTATCCTTACAATTATAGGCTGTATGCTTGGTCTGGTTCTCGGTGTATTTATGCAGCGTCTTGTTATATCAACCATTGAAGTTGATATGGTTATGTTCGGAAGACAGATATCTGTTTTAAGTTTTGTGATAAGCGCAGCACTCACCATCCTCTTTTCTGTTATAACCGAACTGATTATGAAACCGAAAATGAATTCTATCGATATGGTTGAAAGTCTGAAATCTGTTGATTAAAGAAAAAGAGTCAAAACGGAAATCCGTTTTGACTCTTTGATTTTATTTTGTGCCGAAAATCCTATCTCCTGCATCACCGAGACCGGGACATATATAGGCATTTTCATTAAGCTCTCTATCAAGATTTCCGACATAGATCTTAACATCAGGATGAGCTTCGTGAAGCTTTTTAACTCCTTCGGGGGCAGCAATAATGCACATGAATTTAATATCAACGCCGCCGCGCTGCTTGATCATTGTAATCGCATCAACTGCAGAGCCACCGGTTGCAAGCATAGGATCAACTACAACAACTGTTCTCTCGTTAATTGGAGTAGGCAGTTTGCAATAGTATTCGTGAGGTTCGTGAGTTTCTTCATCACGATACATGCCGATGTGACCGACCTTTGCTGTAGGAACAAGAGCAAGTACACCGGATACCATGCCAAGTCCTGCTCTGAGGATTGGTACTATTGCAAGTTTTCGACCCGCAATCATGGGTGTCATGCATGTTTCAATGGGAGTTTCAATTTCAACTTCCTCTGTAGGAAGATCACTGAGTGCCTCATATCCTTCAAGCATTGCAATTTCTTCAACAAGCTTACGAAATTCGTTTGTACCTGTTTTCTTATCTCTGAGAAGAGAAATTTTATGCTTGATAAGAGGGTGATTTAAAATTACAACATTTTCCATATCGTCTGCTATTTCCTTTTTCTGTTTTTTCTTAAAAATTGACATCAGTTTACCTCAGTAGCTTCCACAGCCTCTTCAGTAGCTTCAGCAGCCTCTTCAGTTGTTTCTGCTATTTCTTCGGCATTAGCTTCTACAGCTGCAACAGTCTCTTCCGTTGCTTCTACTGCTTCTACTGCTTCTTCTGTTTCTTCAATAACTGCCTCTTCTGCTGCATCTACATCCTCTGCCTCAACAACAGTGTCATTGTTCTCGGAAACAGACTCCGCATTCTGATCAGGTACGCAAATCACATCTGTATCTTTGTTTTCGTCATTCGTGAAAGTGTAATCTTTTCCGGGAAGAATTGCATTGAGAAGAATACCTGCAATAGCTGCAATAGCAAGACCAGTAAGTGTAATGGAAACACCTGCAACCTCAAAGACAAGACCATTTACAACGTATTTATACTCTACACCATCTACTGTAATGGCAGTGTTTGTAACTCTGTTGTTGAAACCCAGAGCGCATACGAGAATAACTGCTGCAATAATAAGGTTGCGGCTCTTTGTGAAATCGACCTTGCTTTCAACGACATTACGTACACCAACAGCAGAAATCATACCATAAAGAACAAATGAAATACCACCGATAATTGCACTGGGAATTGTCTTGATGCATGCAGATACTATGGGGAAGAATGATATGCCTACTGCAAAGAATGCTGCAATACGAACAACTTTGGGATCATAAACCTTTGTAAGAGCAAGAACACCTGTATTCTCACCATAGGTTGTATTTGCAGGAGCGCCGCAAACAGAGGCCAATGTTGTTGCGAGTCCGTCACCTGTAAGAGATCTGTGGAGGCCGGGATTCTTAATAAAATTATCACCGCAGGTAGAGCTGATAGCAGAGATATCACCGATGTGTTCCATCATGGTTGCAAGGGAAATAGGAACAATAGCAACTATAGAAGTAACGATAAGAGAAGTGTTGCTCCAGTCAATGGCAAAAATTGTAGCATCCTTCTTCATGGGAACATCAACAAGATTACCAATGATTTCACCGTTTGCAATGTTATTGCAAACATCCTTTACAGGCTGGAAATCAATAATATTTCCACTGAAAAGAACGGGTATCTTCTCTCCAAGCTCAGGCCAGATTCCAGCACAGATATCAAGAGAAACACCGATAATATAAGCAATAACCACACCAAGAACAATAGGAATTATCTTTGCCATTCCCTTGCCCCAGATGTTGAAAATAATAACAACAAGAAGAGCAATGGTAGCAATGACCCAGTTAGTCATGTAATTGTTGATTGCACTGTATGCAAGGCAGAGACCTATAGCAATGATAATAGGACCGGTTACTACAGGCGGGAAGAACTTCATGATTCGTTTTATACCAACAATCTTAATAAGAAGAGCAAAAACAAGATATACAAGTCCTGCTGCAGCAACGCCAAGGCATGCATAAGGCAGAAGTTCTTTTTCTGTCATATTGTATGCACCGGTGAGACTTGTAATATAAGCATATCCCCCGAGGAATGCAAATGAAGAACCAAGAAATGCGGGAACTTTGAAACCTGTTATAAGATGGAAAAGGAGTGTGCCAAGTCCTGCCCACAGAAGAGTTGTGGAAATATCAAGACCGGTAAGCAGTGGTACGAGTACTGTTGCGCCAAACATAGCAAACATATGCTGCAATCCGAGGATCAGCATTTTGGGAATACCAAGCTGTCTGGCATCACGAATCGGTGCGTCAGAATTTTTCATTTTTCTTCCTCCAAGCTTTTAATTTGACAAAATCAATGATATTTTGTCATGTTCAAGTTATTATACCCCTATTTAAATTGAATTTCAATATATGGAACAATATATTATTAAATTGTATTAAAAAAACCTTCTCGGACTGAAGCAATCCGGGAAGGCTTTTGTAATTTCTTTATTTATTTTATATAAGATTAATTTCAATCCTCAGACTCAACATTTTTCTTACGTTCAAATAAACTTCTGATTTTGCTGATTAGCTTTTTAAAAATACCTGTATCTGATTCTTTTTCATCATTTTCATTGTCCGTACTGCTTTTTTTCTTTCTGCCATCAGTTATAAAAAGATAAATTATAAGTCCGACAATCATCAGAATAAAAATAAGCGGAACAGCAACAACAAATGCAACCGTCGATTTTTCAATTTTTGTCGCATCTGCTGTAATATTTATACTCGGCGCATTCTCGGGTAATTCAATTCTGTGTCCCCTTACAAGAAGACGATGAGTATTTTTTCCATATGGTGTGCATGTCATAAGAGTACAATAATCTCTGTTCTTTTCGATCATAAGAGCAGATGTATCATCAGGCTCTACAACAATAATCTGATCAACCTCATATGCAAGAGTCATATCAAGAACTCTTATATAAAAAACATCCTCATTCTCAAGAGTATCAAGATCTCTTAAAAGCTCAGCACCACGAAGTCCGTTATGACCCGAAAGAACACTGTGAGTATTGAGTCCTCCAACAGGCAGAGAGCTCCATTCAAGATGACCTATGCTCGTACTCAGAACATCTTCATCTGTTCCGTGAAAAATCGGAAGCACAACATCGATCTTTGGTATTTCAACATATCCCATTATCCCATCGCCCGTAGGATCAAGGCAGTTGTTATACTGTTCTCTGAGAAAATCGGGTAAAACATAGTTTACTGCTCTCATTGAAAGATCTTCATTATACTGATTTGCTTCTTTAAGCATATCAGTACACGTTTCTTTATCAATCACAGACATTTCATCTGTATACTGAGCCAGTGCTCTTGTTGCCTCCTTTGTACCACCGCAGCGCATTGTAAGCGGAAAAAGAGCAACGATAATGCCAACTGCAAGAATTACCGCTGAAAGAAGTGTAAGTAATTTAGATTTATTCATATCAAACACCGATTCTGAAAATATATTTGATCACATACTTAAAATTCAAAACTTGAATTTACTTTTATTATAATATTTTCATATTTATTCGTCAATACAGCTAAATAAAACCCAAAAAACAAAACGATAAAATGTTGCACAAAAAAGCATGCAACAATTTTGTTCATTTATACAAGTGTCCGATTGATCCGGTTTCCCCTATTTATTCATTGCAAAACTTGCGGAAATATGGTATAATCTGTCAGGATTCAGGAAATCCTTATTTTTATTATCACCATTTGTTAATTTTTTAACAACCCCACAAAAAAGATCAGTGAGGAGCGTAAATCGATGAACAAAATAACTATCATCGGAAGCGGAAATGTAGGATCAACCATTGCATTTTCTTTAACAATCATGGGGCTTGCATCAGAAATAGTCATGATCGACATTAACCATGAAAAAGTACTCGGCGAAGCACTTGACATCCGTCAGGGTCTTCCCTTCTGTAATCCCTGTTCTGTTTATGCAGGTTCTTACTCTGATGCAGAAAATTCCGATATAGTTATAATAACATCCGGAATCGCCAGAAAAGTCGGACAGTCACGACTTGAGCTTGCACAGACAAACATAGATGTTCTTAATGGAATTATCCCTGAAATAACCAGATATGCACCTGATGCAGTTTATCTCATCGTAAGCAATCCTGTAGATATTCTTACATATGCATTCTGCAAAAAATCAGGTATACCCGAGGAACGGGTAATCGGATCAGGAACTATCCTTGATACGGCAAGACTACGTGCCAGATTATCTGAGTTTTACTCAATCAGCCAGAGCAATGTCCATGCCTATGTTCTCGGTGAACATGGCGATTCTTCCTTTATTCCCTGGTCCCTTGCCAATATCTCAAATGTTCCTATTGAGGAGTGTCATGAATCATTTAGACATGACAACAATTATACTCCTGATCTCAATTACAACGAAATAGAAGAGTATGTAAAGAAATCAGGAGGCAGAGTCATCAAGCGCAAAGGTGCAACATTTTATGCTGTTTCAATTTCCGTTTGTCATATTGTCAAGTGTCTGCTTTCAGGTATTGATACTACAATGACCGTGTCAACAATGATGCACGGCGAGTATGGTATTGATGATGTATGTCTTAGCACTCTTTCCGTTGTAGGACACAACGGAATTCGCAGCAAAGTCAATCTGCCTCTTAATGATGATGAAATCGCAAAGCTCAGACACAGTGCTGCATGTCTTAAGGAAATAATTAAAAATACAAAAATATAGGGAGATGTGCTATAATGGAATACAGAATTGAACATGACTCCATGGGAGAAGTAAAAGTACCTTCTGATAAACTCTGGGGCGCACAGACTCAGCGCAGCCACGAAAATTTCGAGATCGGTGTTGGAATTGAAACCATGCCAACAGAAATTATCCATGCCTTTGGAATTCTTAAAAAGGCGGCTGCATTGGCCAACCATCAGCTTAAGCCTGAAAAAATGACAAAAGAGAAACTTGATGCAATATGCAAGGCTTGTGATGAAGTTATTGAAGGAAAGCTCTCTGAACATTTCCCTCTTGTTGTATGGCAGACCGGATCAGGCACCCAGTCAAACATGAACGCAAATGAAGTCATCCGCAATCGTGCAAATCAGATAGCCTGCAAAGACTTGACTCACCCCAATGACGATATAAACATGAGCCAGTCATCAAATGACACCTTCCCCACTGCAATGCATATTTCTGCTGTTATTGCCATTGAGGATAAACTTATCCCTGCAATTAAACAGCTGATCTCAACATTTATCCGACTCGAAAAAGAAAACGAAGGAATTGTAAAGTCAGGCAGAACACATCTTCAGGATGCAACTCCTATTACATTCAGTCAGGAAATCAGCGGATGGCGCTCATCTCTTGAAAGGGATGTTGAGCTTCTCAATTTTGCAGTCAAGCCTCTTTATGAACTTGCACTGGGCGGAACTGCTGTAGGCACCGGCCTCAATGCACCCGAAGGTTTCGGTGATCTTGTTGCAGAAAAATGCGCCGAACTTACCGGCAAGCCATTTATCACTGCTCCAAATAAATTTCATTCACTTACATCAAAGGATGAGCTCGTTTTTGCTCACGGTGCAATAAAATCAGCTGCAGCTGATATGATGAAAATTGCAAATGATGTACGCTGGCTTGCATCCGGTCCCCGAGATGGACTTGGCGAAATATTTATTCCCGAAAATGAACCCGGTTCTTCCATTATGCCCGGAAAGGTCAACCCCACTCAGTGCGAAGCAGTAACAATGGTTGCAGTTCAGGTTATGGGCAATGACACAACTATTGGAATTGCTGCATCTCAGGGCAATTTTGAACTTAACGTATTTATGCCTGTTGCAGCATATAATTTCATTCAGTCAGCCCGTCTGCTTGCTGAAGCCATAATATCTTTTGATCTAAAATGTGCATCGGGAATCAAAGCTAACAAAGAAAAGATGCATCACAATCTTCACAACTCACTTATGCTTGTAACTGCACTTAACCCCTATATTGGCTATGAAAACGCAGCAAAAACTGCAAAAAAAGCATATAAGGACAATATTTCACTCAAGGAAGCCTGCGTTGAACTTGGATTCCTTACCGAAGAAAAATTCGATGAGGTTTTTCACCCCGAAAAAATGGTCTGATATCTTTCAATTTGAGGAGAGAGAAAATATGAAAGTTACATTCTTTCCAGGATGCACTTTACGCACTAAGGCAAAAGATCTTGAAAAATATACATATTCTTCTGCAGAAGCTCTCGGGATCAAACTATGCGAACTCGAAAACTGGCAGTGCTGCGGCGGGGTATTTTCCACAGCGAATGATGAGATAGCATCAAAGCTCCCGAGCATTCGTGCCCTCGCTTCATCTGCAAAGGAAAATCAACCCCTTGTAACCGTCTGTTCTGCCTGCCACAATGTAATCAAGCAGACAAACCATGCAATGCAGACAGATGCAGATTTTGCTTTCAAGGCAAATAATTATCTCTCTCAGGATAAAGATTTTACCTCTCCCTATAATGGCGATGCCAAGGTCGTGCATTTTCTTGAATTGCTGCGAGATCATATTGGATTTGACAACATTAAAAGCAAAGTTAAGAACCCATTAACAGGAAAAAAGATTGCAGCATATTACGGCTGTCTTCTTCTCCGTCCTTCTTCTGTCATGAAAATGGATGATCCCGAAAACCCTCAGATCATGGAAGATCTTATTCGTGCAATGGGTGCAGACCCTGTCATATACCCAAAAAGGAACGAATGCTGCGGAGGATATATTGCTCTTGAAGATCCTCTTTCTGCAGGCAAAAAAAGCAAGGAAGTATATGAAAATGCAGTAAATCACGGTGCGGACATGATAATAACCGCTTGTCCATTGTGCAAATATAATCTTGTAAAAAATGGCTGCAGAATTCCTGTTGTATACTTCACCGAGATTCTTGCTGATGCACTCGGAGTGAAGGAGGACAATAATGAATAAGAAAGATCGACAGATTGAACAGATTCTCAGAATAAGCAATGTCAATACACGTAAGTGCATGAAATGCGGAAAATGCACAGCAACCTGTCCATCATATGATGAGATGGAGTATCACCCTCATCAGTTTGTATATATGGTCGAATCGGGTGAAATCGAGACTCTTATGGAATCCGAGTCCATATACAAATGTCTGACCTGTTTTGCCTGTGTTGACAGATGTCCTCGAGGAGTCGAGCCTGCAAAACTTGTTGAAGCAGTTCGTATTCTGACAATTCGTGAAAAAGGCAAAAACAGACTTACATCTGACGATATTCCCGGGCTTCTTGACCCTGATTTACCCCAGCAGGCAATAATGTCTGCTTTGAGAAAATACAGCAGATAATCCGTTGCATGGAGGGATATTATGCAAAAAATCGGCGTTTTTGTTTGTTGGTGCGGCAGTAACATAGCCGGCACTGTTGATGTCGAAGCTGTTGCTGAAGCATTGAAAAAAGAACCCGGCGTTGCTTATTCAACCACATATCAGTATATGTGTTCTCAAGCAGGTCAGGATCTTATAAAAGATGCTATAAAGGAATATTCCCTTACAGGCATTGTTGTCTGCTCCTGCTCTCCCAGAATGCATGAGGCTACATTCAGAAAAACAGCCTCTGCTGCCGGACTCAACCCTTATATGGTTGAAATCGCAAATATAAGAGAACAGTGTTCCTGGATACACAAGGATATGGCCGAAGGAACTGAAAAAGCAATCATCCTGGGTCGTGCTGCTGTCGCAAAGGTTAACCTTAATGCTCCTCTTACTCCCGGTCAGTCACCTGTAACCAAGAGAGCTCTTGTTATCGGAGGCGGAATCGCCGGCATACAGACAGCTCTTGATATTGCAGATGCCGGTTTTCCTGTTGATATAGTTGAAACAAAGCCCACTATCGGTGGTAAGATGGCTCAGCTTGACAAGACATTCCCCACTCTTGACTGTGCAGCCTGCATCCTTACCCCCAAAATGGTCGATGCAGCCCAGAATGAAAACATCAGAATCTTTTCATATTCTGAAGTTGTTGATGTAAAGGGCTTTGTTGGCAATTTCAACGTCACAATAAAGAAAAAAGCACGATATGTTAAAGAGGATATATGCACCGGATGCGGAATATGTACCGAAAAATGCCCTCAGAAAAACGTCCCCAATGAATTTAATCTTGGCATGGATAACAGACGTGCAATTTATATCCCCTTTGCTCAGGCAGTACCCAAAGTAGCAACTATAGATCCCGATTACTGCACAATGCTCAAATCAGGCAAATGCGGTGTATGTTCAAAAGTCTGCACTGCAGGTGCAATAGACTACAATGCAAAGGATGAATTCATCGAAGAAAAATACGGAGCTATTGTAGCCGCAACCGGCTTTAATCCCATTTCAATGGATAAATTTGATGAATTCGCATACAACCAGTCAAAGGATGTTATCACATCTCTTGAATTTGAACGACTGACAAATGCAGCAGGTCCTACTGCAGGTAAGCTCCTTCGTCCTTCCGACGGTGAGCATCCCCACACTATCGTTTTTGTACAGTGTGTTGGTTCAAGATGTGATGCCTGTGCAGAAAAAGGAAAGGAATACTGCTCAAAAATCTGCTGTATGTATACAGCAAAGCACGCAATGCTTACACGTGACAAATACCCCGATACTGAAGTTTATGTCTTCTATATCGATGTACGTACACCGGGTAAAAACTTTGATGAATTCTATCGTCGTGCCGTCGAAGAATACGGTGTGCATTATATCAAAGGCATGGTCGGCAAAGTATCTCCCGAAGGAAACAAATTAAAAGTCCAGGCATCAGATCTTATTGCAGGCAAACAGCTTCATATTGATGCGGATCTTGTTGTTCTTGCAGCCGCAATCGAGCCTGATAAATCAGCCCGTTCTCTTGCTACCATGCTTACTGCAAGTATGGATACCAATGATTTCTTTACTGAAGCTCATCCGAAGCTTCGTCCTGTAGAAAGTCCCACCGCAGGCGTATTCCTTTCAGGTGCATGTCAGGGACCTAAGGATATTCCCGAAACTGTATCTCAGGCAGGCGCTGCAGCATCAAAGGTTATCGGACTTCTCTGCAAGGATAAGCTTATGGGTAATCCCTGTGTGGCAAAGTCAGACGAGCTTATGTGCAATGGATGTTCATCCTGCTGCAATGTATGTCCCTACGGCGCTATTACCTATGAAGAAAAAGAATTCAGAATGCCTGATCGAACTGTAAAAACAAGGCGTGTTGCATCTGTTAACCCTGCAGTATGTCAGGGCTGCGGTGCTTGTACTGTTGCCTGTCCGTCAGGCGCAATGGATCTTAACGGTTTCAACAATTCACAGATCATGGCGGAGGTGGATGCAATATGCCGATGAATGAGTATAGACCTAAAATTGTTGCATTCTGCTGCAACTGGTGCTCTTATGCAGGCGCTGATCTTGCAGGCAGCAACAGACTTGCATATCCTGCCGATGTAAAAATCATACGTGTCCCCTGTTCATGCCGTGTTAATCCCATGTTCATTCTGAGGGCATTTCAGCGTGGTGCAGATGGAGTTATAATTTGCGGATGTCATCCCGGTGACTGTCACTACACCTCAGGAAATTACTTTACACGCCGACGAATGACACTTCTGTTTTCAATGCTCGATTATCTCGGAATTGAGCGTGACCGTACCCGACTTGAATGGGTTTCTGCAGCAGAAGGAGCTAAATTTGCAGCTACCATGAACGACTTCGTTCAGAAAGTTGCCGCACTTGGCGAAAACAAAAGACTGGAGGATTTACGATGCAAAAAATAAGCCGTGAAACCCTCATAAACAAAGCTGTTGAACTTCTTGAATCCGGAACTGTTGACCGTGTTATCGGATGGAAAACCGGTGAGTTTACATATGATGTTATGCCCGGTGTTTTTTATAACGTTGATGAACTTTCTGATTTTGTCTGGGGCGATTTCTGCGCCTCAAATCTTTCCAAATATCTTGTTTCTGAAACCAAAAAATCCGATGGAAAAGTTCTCGTGTTTTTGAAGCCATGCGATACATACAGTTTCAATCAGCTCCTCGCAGAACATAGATTTGATCGTGAAAAAGTCTATGCTGTTGCTGTTCCCTGCGATGGAATGCTTTCTGTCAATGAAATAAAAAAACATGCTGAAGGAATTTCCGCTGTTTCTGACAACGGTGAAACTGTTACTGTATCCACATTATACGACGATGATATTATAATTCCCCGTTCCGATCTTCTTTCTGATCGATGCATTAATTGTAAATCAAAAAAAGCGGTGGCATATGATGAGCTTCTCGGAGAAAACGGAGATGTTATTGAAAACACACGTTTTGATGAAGTTGAGAAACTCGAAAAGCTTTCACCTGATGAACGATTTGAATTCTGGCAGAATGAGCTTTCCAGATGTATTCGCTGCAACGCTTGCAGAAATGTCTGCCCTGCATGCACCTGCGAAAAGTGTGTTTTTGACAATCCATCATCAGGAATTGAGAGTAAAGCTCCTTCCGACAACTTTGAGGAGAAAATGTTCCATATAATCAGAGCATTCCATGTTGCAGGCAGATGCACTGACTGCGGCGAGTGTTCCCGTGTATGTCCCCAGAATATTCCTCTTCATCTTCTCAACCGCAAATTCATCAAAGATATCAATATGTTTTATGGCGAATACCAGGCAGGCGAAACTCCTGAGGGCAAATCTCCTCTTGTAGACTTTACTCTTGGCGATATCGAACCTCACGAAAGGAATGATAAGAATGCGTAAGATTATGCTTGAAAATATCGAGCAGCTTTTCACTGCCATTGCAGATGTTATGACGCTTTACATTCCTTCTGATACCAATGCCGGAGCTGAATATAAAAAATGGGAAAAGGGAGTCAGACTTTCTGATTCTCTGAATACCGTAAGAAGTCCCAAGGATTTCTTTTTCCCTCAGTGCGAAGATCTTATTAAATTCAGAACTGAAGGTAAAAAAATTGATATTATTGATATACGCAGCGAACATGAAAATTTTGCCGTGTTCGGTGTTAAAGCCTGCGATGTACGTGCCTTTGATATTCTTGACAACGTATTTCTTTATGATCCGGTTGATACATATTACAAAAACCGTCGGGATCATGGAGTTATCATTTCAATGTCATGTCTGAAGCCTGCAGAAACCTGTTTCTGTAAGACATTCGGTATTGATGCATCAGATCCTGACGGCGACATTGTTTGCCATAAAACCGCCGACGCTCTTTACCTTGGTGCCAAGACAGAAAAAGGTGCTGCGCTGCTTGAAAAGCTCAATTCTGTAACAGAAGAATGCAATGAAAGTGAAGTCAGATCTCACAAAGAGCTTATTTCTTCCCGACTTGCAAAGCTTCCCCTCGCCTCTCTTTCTGCAGATTCTTTTGGTGCAGGAAAGACAATGAAATATTTTGATTCTCCTCTGTGGGATTCACTTTCTGAATCCTGTCTCGGATGCGGAACCTGTACTTTTGTCTGCCCTACCTGCCAGTGTTATGATATCCGTGACTTCAATAACGGTCATGAAGTAATCCGCTATCGCTGCTGGGATTCATGTATGTATTCTGAATTCACAAAGATGTCTGCAGGACAGCCCAGACTTACTCAAAAAGAACGTTTTCGTCAGAGATTCATGCACAAGCTTGTATACTATCCTGAAAGATATAATGATGTTTTCGGCTGTGTAGGCTGCGGAAGATGTGTTGCAAAATGTCCCATACATACCAATATTGTTAAGGTAATGAAAGAACTTGGAGGTAATAAGCATGATTGATATGAAGGAATCGCTTATTCCTGCAATAGGTGAAGTTGTCAATATCCGTATTGATACACCTGATATAAAAACATTCTGTGTTGTTACGCCCAATGGCGAAAAGCCATTTGTACATCTTCCCGGACAGTGTGCGATGCTTTCTGTCCCCGGTGTCGGAGAAGGAATGTTCTCTATTACTTCTTCCCCCACAAATGAAGATTTTATGGAATTTTCCATCAAGAAATGCGGATGCGTTACAGAATGGCTTCATTCAATGGAAGTCGGTCAGCAGATTACTATACGTGGTCCCTACGGAAATTCATTCCCCGTTGAAACTGAATTCAAAAATAAAGATCTGCTCTTTATAGCAGGAGGAATCGGACTTGCACCCCTTCGTTCTGTTATTAATTACTGCAGACATTACCGCAGCAATTACGGAAGAATAGATATTGTTTACGGAGCAAGAACCAAGGATGATCTTGTGGATTACAAAGAAATCATAGATGAATGGTGCAACGATGAAAATGTATATGTTCATCTTACCATCGACAATCCTCAGGAAGGCTGGGACGGTCATGTCGGATTTGTCCCGAACTACGTAAAGGAGCTTGGATTTGCTACTGATAAAACCGCTATCCTCTGCGGTCCTCCTGTAATGATAAAATTCACTCTTTCAGGGCTTATTGAACTTGGATTTGATAAATCACAAATATATACAACTCTCGAAATGCGCATGAAATGTGGCATCGGAAAATGTGGCAGATGTAATGTCGGAAGCAAATACATCTGTAAGGATGGTCCTGTTTTCAGATTTGATCAGCTTGATGAGCTGCCGGATGAATATTAACAGGCACTGCCGGAAAGGAACTTATTTATGGAAAAAATGGTCAATATTTTTCTCTTCGGAAAACAGTACACTGTACCCGATAACCTTACAATAATGTGTGCCATTGAATATGCCGGTTATCAGCTGGTCCGAGGTTGCGGATGCCGCAACGGATTCTGCGGTGCCTGTGCTACAATTTACAGAATCAAAGGTGAGCGTGAACTTAAAACCTGCCTTGCCTGCCAGACAAAGGTAGAAGAAAATATGTATATAGCTACCCTCCCATTCTTTCCTCTTGTCAAACAGGTTTACGACATAAATAACATATCTGCAACAGAGCAGATTATGATGCAGCTTTATCCCGAGATATATGCCTGTGTCGGCTGCAATGCCTGCACAAAAAGCTGCACCCAGTCACTTAATGTCATGCAGTATATCGCTTATGCACAGCGTGGTGAATTTGACAAGTGTGCAGATGAATCATTTGACTGTGTAATGTGCGGTGTTTGTTCCTCACGCTGTCCTGCAGGTATATCCCATCCTCAGGTTGCTATGCTGGCAAGACGAATAAACGGAAAATACCTTGCTCCTAAAACTGAACATCTTGAAAACAGAGTTCAGGAAATCAACAACGGAACATTCAATGAGCTGCTTGAAGCACTCATGGGTAAGCCTGTTGAAGAAATGAAAGAACTGTATAATAACCGAGATATTGAGAAATAAAGGAGGGATAATATGTACGCAAAGGAATTTCAGGATTCACTTAAGGCTGTAGAAGCTGCACGTGAAAAAAACATAGCTTTTGAACCTGCACGAATGACCGCAAAAGAAAAAGAAGATCTGCTTGCTGCTTATCATCCCGACTACAAGCAGAGTGAATTTTCCACTCTCAGAATTGGAGCAAACAAGGGTGACAAAGTTCCTCATGAACTCTGTGAACTTCTCGAGGCTGAAAGCAGAATATCCCCTGAATTTATTGATCTTTCTTCTGTCGACTATTCAGCAGATGTACTTATTATTGGCGCCGGCGGAGCTGGCTGTGCCGCTGCTATTGAGGCACACGAGGCAGGTGCCGATGTTATGATGGTAACGAAGCTTCGTATCGGTGACGCAAACACCATGATGGCTGAAGGAGGTATTCAGGCCGCTGACAAGCCAAACGACTCCCCTGCTATCCATTTTCTCGATGCATTCGGCGGTGGTCATTTCGCCGCAAAACGTGAGCTTCTTTCCAAGCTTGTCTGTGATGCACCCGAAGCTATAAAATGGCTCAATGACCTTGGCGTTGAATTTGATAAAGCTCCTGACGGCACTATGATTACAACTCACGGAGGCGGAACATCACGCAAGAGAATGCATGCCGCAAAGGATTATTCCGGTGCAGAAATCATGAGAACCCTCCGTGATGAAGTTCTTAACAGAAACATCCCTGTTGTTGACTTTACATCTGCTGTTGAGCTTATTCTTGATGACAACGGCAACGCAGCAGGCGCTGTTCTCATGAATATGGAAACAGGCAAACTTCTTGTTGCACAAGCAAAAACCGTTATTATTGCCACCGGCGGTGCGGGAAGAATGCACTATCAGGGTTTCCCCACCTCAAATCACTACGGAGCTACAGCTGACGGTCTTGTCCTTGGCTACAGAGTCGGTGCAAAACTTCTTTACGCTGAAACTCTTCAGTATCATCCCACAGGCGCAGCATTCCCTTCTCAGATATACGGTGCTCTTGTTACCGAAAAAGTGCGTTCACTCGGTGCAAAACTTATTAATGCCAAAGGCGATGTATTCATGCATCCTCTTGAAACAAGAGATGTTGCTGCTGCTTCTATTATCCGTGAATGCAGCGACAGAAACAACGGTATCAACGCAGGCGATTGTAAAGCAGTATGGCTTGATACACCTATGATCGAAAAAATAGGCGGAGAAGGAACTATCGAGAAGAGAATCCCCGCCATGATGCGTATGTTCGCAAGCTATGGAATAGATATACGCAAGGAGCCTATTCTCGTGTACCCCACTCTCCATTATCAGAATGGCGGTCTTGATATTAATTCCGATTGCATGACCACAAATGTAAATTATCTTTATGCCGCAGGCGAAGTTGTCGGTGGAATTCACGGACGTAACCGTCTTATGGGCAACTCTCTTCTTGATATAATTGTTTTTGGACGAAGCGCAGGAAAAAATGCTGCAGCAAAAGCTAAAGAGGTAAGCTTTGGAAAACTTACTCTTGATCACATAAATAAATTCAATAAAGAAAGATCCTCTGCAGGTATTGAAAGCAAGACAGTTTCACCCATGCTGCTTCCTGATTACAGAAGGAAATAAAAAAAGATAGGATGTAAAAGATATGACTCTTACTCTGATTACCGATTTATTTGAAGCACTTACGATTTTCTGCTTTGGTCTTTCATGGCCTATATCTATAAGAAAATCCTACATTTCCAGAACTGCCAAAGGCAAAAGCCTGTTTTTTGAGGTATTCCTTCTCATAGGTTATGCATTTGGTATTGCAAGAAAAATCATTCAGGTTACATGCATGGGTTCCTCCGGTTTTATTTTCTATCTCAGCTTCTTCTTCTATGTTCTGAATTTCATTGAAATATCCATCGATGTTGCACTTTATTTCAGAAATAAAAAACTTGATGCACAGGCTGAAAACGAAACAAAATAAATAGCAAAACCAGTGTTTATGCAAAACATACACACTGGTTTTTATTTACATCGTCAAAATTTATTTTTACATTGTTTACATCTTTTTTGAAATCAATTAACAGTAAATATAATGATTGTAAGTAGAATTATGTAAAGGAGGAAAGAAAATGAAAGAATCAACAAAGAAAAAGCTGATTAAAATTGCAAAAAGAACATTTATCGTACTTTTAATATTGGGAATTATTGGGATCACATACGTTTTTTCGGTAAATGCATATGTTAAAAAATCTGTCGAAGATAAAATTATATCAATCGAAAAAGCTTCTTCACTTGATGTTGATTGTATACTTGTACTTGGGGCAGGTGTAAGAAATGACGGCACTCCCAGCCTGCTTCTGCGTGACAGACTTGACACAGGCATAGAATTATATAAAAACGGTGTGTCTGACAGGCTGCTAATGAGCGGAGATCACGGCAGGAGCAATTACGATGAAGTTAACGCAATGAAAAACTATGCAGTAAACGCCGGCGCCGATAAAAGTGAAGTTTTTGCTGATCACGCCGGTTTCTCAACATATGAAAGTCTATACCGTGCCAAGGAAGTTTTCGGAGCAGAAAAAATAATTATTGTCACTCAGGAATACCATCTTTACCGTGCGCTTTACGTAGCACAGCAGCTTGATATTGAAGCTTACGGAGTTCCATGCAAGGATATTCGATACAGCGGTCAGACTTATCGTGATGCTCGTGAAATTCTTGCTCGAAACAAGGATTTTCTTTACTGCATGTTCAAACCTGAACCATGGTCTGTAGGAGATCTGCGATACCCCATAGATGGAGATGCAAGTACAACTGACGGTTAATAAAAAGATCGGGATTATTCCCGATCTTTTTATTGCTATAAGCACAAACATATAATATAATTTTATAAAAACATGTTTAATGAGGGCAAAATATGAAAAATCTCATCTTTTCTTATGAAGAATTCTCATCAGCCGCAAGAAAGACTATCAGTGAAGGATGTGTGCTGCTTGAAAACAGAAATAATGCACTCCCACTCTTCCCCGGAACTAAAATCGCTTTTTTCGGAAGAACGCAGATGAATTGCTTCAAAAGCGGACTTGGCTCCGGCGGGCTTGTAAATGCTCCATATGTAATTGGAATATATGAAGCACTTGACAAAGCAGGTCTTATTCTCGACAAAAAAATACGTTCTGTCTACGAGTCGTGGACAAAGCAGAATCCTTTTGATATTGGTGACGGATGGTCAAATCATCCCTGGTTTCAGAAAGATATGCCCCTCGACAAAGAATTGGTTGAAACTGCATCAGAAGAAAATGATGCCGCAGTTATACTTATCGGACGTACCGCAGGTGAAGACAAGGACAACAGCAATGAAAAAGGAAGCTTTCTTCTTACAGATGAGGAAGAATCCATGCTTTCTATTGTTTGCAGCTGTTTCAGCCGCACTATTGTACTGCTTAATGTCGGAAACATAATTGATATGACCTGGGTAAAAAAATATAAACCATCTGCTGTTATGTATGTGTGGCAGGGTGGTCAGGAAATGGGAAACGGAATCGCAGATGTTATATGCGGAACTGTTTCTCCCAGCGGACATCTTACCGATACAATTGCCGAAAAAATCAGCGATTATCCTTCAGATACAAGTTTTGGCAATGAAGATGTATGTATTTATTCTGAGGACATTTATGTGGGGTATCGATACTTTGAAACCGTAAATTCAGAAAAGGTTCTTTACCCTTTCGGCTATGGTCTTTCATATACAGATTTTGAACATATTCCGGAATCCATAAAAATAACAGATAACAAAATTGTTATACATCATAAAATAAAAAACATCGGTTCATTTACCGGAAAAGAAGTTGTGCAATTTTACGTCAGTGCGCCTCAGGGATTGCTCGGAAAGCCTAAGAAAATACTCTGTGCTTTTATAAAAACTCCTGATCTGAAGCCCGATGAAATATACAGAAGTGAAACAACTATCCCATTTGACATAATTGCATCCTATGATGACAGCGGTGTAACCGGACATCCGTATTGTTATATCCTTGAAAAAGGTGAATACAGTTTCCATGCCGGAAATAATGTTCGTTCAACTGTATTTGTCGGATCTTTTTCCCCCTCAGAAAATATGATTATATCCGAACACGAACAATGCTGTGCACCTGTCAGATCCTACCAAAGATTCTGTTTTTCTGATGGATCATTTAAATACGAAAACACTCCTCTCAGAAAATATAATATGCACAGTAAAAGAGCAGAAAGACTTCCTGTGGGAATCAATCAGACAGAGTTTAAAAATTATGTTCTTAAAGACGTTTACGAAAAAAAATGTTCAATGAACGATTTTATCGCACAGTTTTCAAAGGAAGATCTGCTTTGTATTGTACGTGGCGAAGGAATGAGCTCGCCTCGTGTTACCCCCGGCACTGCAGGATGTATTGGCGGAGTATCTGACAGGCTTGTAAATTTATATGCTCTCCCCTCCGTCTGCTGTGCTGATGGTCCGAGTGGAATCAGGATGGATTGCGGAAACATCGCTTTTTCAATGCCAAGCGGCACTTGTCAGGGCTGCACATGGAATGAAGAACTTATTACTAAGCTTTATTCCTTTGAAGGTCTTGAAATGAGAAAATATCAGGTTGATAATCTTCTCGGTCCCGGAATGAACATCCATCGTCACCCCCTCTGCGGACGTAATTTTGAATATTTTTCAGAAGATCCGCTTCTCACCGGACGTATTGCCAGCGCACAGTTAAAAGGACTTTCTCAAAGCGGAGTAACCGGCACAATCAAACATTATTCCTGCAACAATCAGGAATTCAGCCGAAGAAAAGTAGATGCTGTTGTTTCGGAAAGAGCATTAAGAGAAATATACCTCAAAGGATTCGAAATTGCAGTAAAGGAAGGCAATGCACGCTCTGTTATGACAACATACAACCCTCTCAACGGATGTTATACCGCAAGTGAATATGACCTTGTAACCACTATACTTCGCAAAGAATGGGGATTTGACGGCATTGTAATGACCGATTGGTGGGCAATGGGTTCTGAGGACAATAAAGACCCATCCACTTCTAATGTCGCTTCAATGGTCAGAGCTCAGAATGACCTTTTCATGGTTGCAAATAATCCTTCTGTAAACAGTGGAAACGACGACCTTGAAGAAAGTCTTGAAAACGGAACACTGTCTGTCGCAGAGCTCCAGCGAAGTGCTGCAAATATATGCCGTTTTCTTATTGAAACACCTGCTTTCAGACGCATTTCAGGTCTTGAAACTGAAATGGATAAAGAATTAAGACTTCTTCGCAGCAATGACAAAGAAATTCTTCTTACAATAAATGAAATTCTTCTTGGCGAAGAAAGCATTATTGACGGAAGTCAGATAAGTACAGGTTCAGGTAAGAACAATCTCTGGCAGATGAAACTCGAAAAGCATGGTCAATATGAAATTTCAATTACATGCCGTGCGAGTGCTAATCTTCCGGATACCGCGCAGCTTCCTCTCTCCCTGTTTGTCGATTCTCAGCTGCGAGGCTCCTGGACTTTGAACGGAGGAGAAAAAGAGTGGAAAACATTCACCGTTACCACCCGTGAAATTCGCAGAAGATATATTTTCTACACAAAGCTTTTCTTTGCTGTAGGCGGATTGGAAGTAAAAGAAATACGAATTGTTCGCACAAAAACGTTCGACTGATTGGAGCTAATTAGATGATAAGTCAGGAAATACGAAAGAAAGCCCCTGAACAGGATCCCCTCAGAATCGGCATGGGCTGGACAGCCGAAGACCTTTCAAAACCTCAGATAATGATTGAGAGTACATTTGGTGACAGCCATCCGGGAAGTGCACATTTTCTTACTCTTGTCGAAGATGCGGTTTCATCTGTTGCATTTAATGGCGGCAAAGCTGCACGCTATTTCGCAACGGATATATGCGACGGAATGGCTCAGGGGCATGATGGAATGAATTATTCCCTTGTAAGCCGTGATACCATTGCAAATATGATAGAAATCCATGCAGGTGCAACTCCATTCGATGGAGGAATATTCATTTCAAGCTGTGATAAGGCTGTTCCTGCACACTTAATGGCAATCGGAAGAATTAATATACCTTCAATTGTCGTCACAGGTGGTGTTATGGATGCAGGACCTGATCTGCTGACTCTTGAGCAGATCGGTATTTATGCAGCAAAATATGCCCGTGGAGAAATAACCAAAGAACAGCTTACTTGGTATAAACATCACGCATGCCCAAGCTGCGGCGCCTGTTCTTTTATGGGCACAGCATCCACAATGCAAATCATCGCCGAGGCTCTTGGTCTTATGCTTCCGGGTACCGCACTTCTTCCTGCAAAAAGTCAGGAATTAAGAGATGCTGCAATTAAAGCAGGAGCTCAGATAATGGAGCTTGCAAAAACAGGACTTTGCCCGAAAGACTTTGTAACAAAGGAATCATTTGAAAATGCTGTGATGGTTCATGCCGCAATTTCAGGTTCAACAAACAGCCTTCTGCATATTCCTGCAATCGCATATGAATTCGGTATTGAATTTGATGCTGAGATGTTTGACAGACTCCACAGAGGTGCTCATTATCTTCTTGATATACGTCCGTCAGGAAAATGGCCTGCACAATATTTCACCTATGCAGGCGGGGTTCCGAGAGTTATGGAAGAAATCCGTTCTGTACTTCACCTGGATGCTATGACTGTTACCGGTAAAACATTGGGTAAAAATCTTGATGAACTTAAGCAGAACGGATATTACGATCACTGTGATGAATTATGTGAAAAAGTCGGTCTTAAATGGCATGATATTATCAGACCATTTGATAATGCAATCGGAAAAGACGGTGCTATCGCAATACTTAAAGGAAATCTCGCTCCTGATGGCGCTGTAATAAAGCATACTGCCTGCCCGAGTGAAATGTTTACAGCTGTCTTGCGTGCACGTCCTTTTGATTGTGAGGAAGACGCTCTTCAGGCAGTACTGCAGCATGATATACAATCAGGCGATGCTGTAATTATTCGTTACGAGGGTCCTAAAGGCTCAGGAATGCCTGAAATGTTCTATACCTCTGAAGCAATTTCTTCTGACCCTGTTCTTGGCAGAAGTATAGCGCTGATAACTGATGGGCGTTTTTCCGGTGCTTCAACGGGTCCTTCTATCGGTCATGTATCACCCGAAGCAGCCGAGGGCGGTGCTATTGCGCTGGTAGAAGAGGGTGATCTTATTCTTATAGATATCCCTGATCGTAAACTGGAAATCGTTGGGGTAAATGGCATACGCATGTCCCCTGAAGAAATTTCAGAAATTCTCGGATTACGTCTGAAAAACTGGAAGAAACCTGAAAAGAAATACACTCATGGTGTACTTGAAATTTTCAGCAAGCATGCCCGCTCACCTATGAAAGGTGGAAATATGGTTTAAAAAACAGGCAGCTGTATATGCAGCTGCCTGTTTTTTATTCTTTTATTCTCTTTTTTCTCTCTGACTTCTTTATTTTGAAAAGTTCTTCAACTGCAAGTCTTGTCTTTGCAACAGGTGTACCATCTTTCGGAAAACAATAATAAAGAATATCATTATTTCCGATGCAGATAATATCACCAATTTCATACCAGAAGTAGTCAGAATACAGACTATAGCAGGCATCAGCTTTCTGCCTGTATTCAAGCTTACCGTCACAGCCTTCAAGAGAAAAACCATCAGTTGTATGTCTGAGCCTTCCCTCACCTACCATGTATATTGCTTTGAAGTTTACAAGCATTCCAATGTCAACTGCAATATCCAGATTATATTCATCATTCTGAATTTCTTTCTTTACCTGTTCTCTTTCCCATCTGTACCAGTCGGGAATGTGGTTGAATTCTGTTTCTCCCTCAAGAGCTTTCAGTTCGCCAAGTGTTGTAAGCTCGTATTTCTTGCCGCAGGCATGACAGATAAAATGAGTACCTTTTCCTTCTGTTTTTCCTTCCGCACCGCACGATGCACATTTATAAAGTATTCTTTCAAGTCCATCTGCACGGAAATCTTCTTTGATCTCTATACCGTTCTCCTTCTGCCATGCAAAATTATCAAAAGAGAACACCTCATCAAGTATTGCATCAATTTCTTCTACACTTTTTTCCTTTATTTCTTCAACTGTAAACAAACCTCTTACCTCTGCACTGACTTTAACCTTTCTTTTCTGCAGGCCATTATAAAGCGGATCTCTTGCAAAAGCACCTTTTGTGATAATCGATACAACAGGTACATTGAGTCTTTTTAAAAGAAAACCCATTTTTCTCGGCAACGGTGTAGCACATCCATCAAAGCTGTAGCTTGCCTCAGGATAAAGCAATATACTTGTTTTCAGTTTATTAAGCGCATACCGCATATCGCCTATCAATGACGGATCAGTAACAAATTTCTGGGTTGGAATGCATCCAAGCATTCTCATAAGAGTTTTCTTTCCAACAAATCCATCTGATGTACAAACAATGCTGAATGGTTTTGAGCGAAGTATCTTATGAGCAATTTCAAGGTCAATAAAACTTGAATGATTCATAAGCACAAGCCATGGACCTTTTCCCATTTCTTCCATTCTTACTGAGGTATATTTAAAACGAGTCGCATGAAGATCAAAAAAACTTGCAATACGAATAACCTTGCGAAGCAGAAAACACGGCTTACGTGGCTTTATATGTTTTGATTCCATACGTTTTATGGCTTTATTATAATCAATCCTCTTTGTTTTTATTTTCATGATATTCTCCTTTTAATTAATCATACACACATAAATTATACCACAAACGCACACAAAATCAACAAAAAACCTGTATTATGCAAAAAAGCACAGGCAAAATAATCTGCCTGTGCTTGATAAATCAGTTACCTCTAAGCTGTTTAATGGTAATATCTGCTCTTTGCTTGAATGCAAGCTGTTCTTCATCCTGATATCCAAGAGCAAATACTCTTGAAATCTGATTATTGTTGAAAAGGAACATCTTTTCAGGATCAAGATATCCCTCCGGGAAAATTACACCCGTATAGTCCCATAATCTCTGATTTTTATCTTTCTGGCACACACCAACTATCATTACTCTTTTCTTGCTGTCACCTATAAGAACAACTGAACCAATGGGTAATAAACCTGTAAACATATTATTTCCTCCAAACTATGTATTAATGTTAAAATAAGCCTTTGAACCAATCAACGGCAGATGAGCAAGCATCAGAAACTGTATTGACCATGCCGCCTACATCAATTTCGACATCAAGAGATACACCAACACCCAGCGATGCACCAACATCACATTTCAATATGCCGTCTCTGTATCCAATATCAGCATGTGCACCGACACCTACATTCACTCCGCCTTTTACCGATGCTTCTCCACCAAGGAGATTTACACCAATTGAACCTTCTACTTCAGCTGCAATAGCTTCCGCCTTAGCACCGACACCGAGTTGCACATCAAATTTTCCGTCTTCGCCGATAAGCTGTGCAACCGCATCTACTTTCGCCTCAACTTTACCGACAACAACATCGACGTCAGAATTAATACCAAGCATTTCATTTCCTGCCCACTGCTGATCCCATTGAACCTCCAGCGCAGTAACACTGGTACCTACTTCAGCATTGATACCAGGACTGAATTTCTTGTTTCCGTCCTTATCAAGAACGTAAAAGCCTGCGGATATGCTTGAGTGTGCTTCGGCCTCGCCGATGGTTGCATCAATTGTTCCGTTTTCACCGATCTTATAGTTGCCTTCGTAAATACTTTCTTTTACGCTGACTTCCTTTTTGATCTCTCCTAATGTCATCTTGCGTTTATAAAAGTGTTTATCTCCATCCTTTACAGGATTTCCGTTTTCATCAAAGTACTCTTTTATTTCATCGCTTTCCCTGAGATCGTTCTTTTCAAGCCAGTCCTCTGCATCTTTTTCTATATCACCGAATTTCTTTGGTTTTGACGGTTTAAATATTGAAGCCTTCGTCTTATCCTCGATCTCTTCTTTTCCAAAATAATGAGTCGTGTTTTTAGTCATATACTTTGCAACAAAGGTTGCTAACGTTGTTGATTTCAGCATTGCATCAGTTTTGAATCTGAATTCATGAAAATAATTTGCCTTCTGAATCAATTTTCCGTTAAGAACATTTTCTGCAAATTCATAACTCTCTGCCATTTTATTGAGATAAGCTGCTGCATTTCCACATCTCTCAGCCTGCTTATTCATTGCAAAAATTTGAGTTTGAAGACGTTCGTCATATATTTGTACTACATCCTCGGTATAACTGAGCGCTTTAATCTTGCTGCTAAGCTTTTTAGACAATAATAAAATATTTGTCTGAATCTGTTCAATGATTTTTCCATATGCATATAATCGTTCGGTTTCAAGATTTACTTTGCTCATTCATTCTCACCGCCTATCTCCCGGAATTATTAGACAGAAAGCCGGATTTTTTCGTAATTTCATCCTGCGTTTTTTTCAACGCAGAAATATTCCTGTTAAGTTTTCCGCCAATATTATCAAGTTTATCGGCAGTGTTTTCCATGTCAGAAACCAGATCTTCAATACGTGTCAATCCATTTGAAAGTGATGGTTCATCCATAACACGTAAAGCTTGCAGAATACCTTTCATCTGCTGGATATATTCTCTGTAATCATCCGCTGATGAGAAGCACTCGCTTGCCATATTCTGCAGATTTCCAAATCCAGCAATAAACTTACTCATTTTTTCACCCCTCTATATTTTGAGTGCGTATGACGAAACCTTTGATGCTGCATCTTTATATTTCTGTATACCTGTTTTCAGATCTTCTGCCAATGCATCGACATTATTTTTCATTTTCATAATATTCTCTTTGAGAATTTTTACCTGAGCTGTATATTCCGCAGAATCCTTTCCAATCCAGCTTCCAAGACGATTCATCATTTCATAAATACTGTCAAAATAAGAATTGTAATCGGCAATCTGATTCTGCAAAATCGAAAGCTGTGATTCAAGGAATCCATAATCTAAGTTGATTCTCATTTTTCATCACCCGAAATCAAAATTTAATCAAGAAAAGCTGGATGCGCTGTTTTTTATTTTCTTTTCAGTTTCCTCATATGTTTCAGCAGTAACATTTAGAAAGTTTGCATATTTATTAATAAACATTGTGGAATATTCAAAGTCCGGCAAAATATCTTTTACAGATCCTTCGAATTTTTCACCCGCAGGAGAATCCCATTCTTCACTTATCAGTTTCAATGTGCTTTTAATTGCAATCAATTTTTCGTTCAGATTGGTATTCATATGACTTATCTGTTCTGCAAGTGCGTTAATTTGAGCGGTATCAATGGAAATACTGTTATTTTTCATTTAATAAATCCACCTCCTGTACGTTTGATTTTCTTAAATTTTTAATTAATTATTCAGCGACACAAATCCGAATAACTTTTTCAGTATATTAAGTGGATTCTCAAAATCCAGATTACTTTCTTCGTTAAAATCAAAGTTATCAATATAATCACTCTTAATCCCGCATATTCTGTTCTTCAATCTGCTCCATCCTGATACGCACCTTCGGTATACTGTAATCAATTATCGTATCAAATATTTTCTGTTTTATCAATTTCATAATTTTATTAGGGAATGGCATATAGCCATTCCCTAATCTATATATTAAATCACTGGAAAGAACTTGCGTTATTCTTAATCTGAGTTTCAGCTGCAGTATATGCGCTGACGGTATCATTAAGGAACTTGACATAGCTGTCAATAACCTGACGATAGTTCTCAAAAATGGGCTTCATGCCTTCCATCTTTGCTCTGATTGTCTCAGCACTTTCACTCTGCCATGTGGAAGAAAGAGCATTCATTCTCTGGCTGATTTCATTGAGCTTATCAGTAAGCTGACCGTTCTTTGCAGAAATAGAGTTAGCGGTTGCAGATACTTCTTCAAGGGAAATGTTGATTCCGTCGATTGTCATAGTCGTTTTCCTCCTTCAATTAGTTGCCTGTGGAAAGTCTGCTTGCAGCCTCTGCAACAGCATTCTGGGTATTTGTGTAGTTTGTTGCTGCATTCTTAAGGAAGGTTGCATACTCATCCATGAGAGACTTCATTCTGTCGAAGTCATCACGGAAGCCTTCAATCTGTCTGGTAAATGCCTGGTTGTCTTTGCCCTGCCAAGCAGCCTGGAGTGCACTTACATCGGAGAAAAGTGCACTGTAAATCTGTGCATAATCTCCAGACAGGTTTTCGATCAGGCCTGCGGTTGTGGTGAGTTCCTGAGGGGTAACTACGATTTTCATTTTTGGTTTTCTCCTTTCGGTGTTTAGATCAACATCAGCTTTGAACCTGTCTTTATCCCAAGCTCTTCTGCTGTAATGTTAAGATTTAATATTGCTCCTGTTTCTCTGTCGCAAAGTGTTGTCTGATCAGATGGAGCAAAGCAGCCTTCGGAAAATTCACCAATCGCATTTGAAAGCAGATTGATTATTTCCCACACTCTCAGATTCAGTGGAATCTGAGCATCAAAACTTCTTCCTGCTGCCGGAAGAAAAACTTCAACGATAACTTTATCCATATTATTCATCCTCCGAAGTCCAATGTTGTGATACAAGCAATTTAGCAGCAACTGCTGTTCCGTTTGCCAGAACAAATCCTGATGTACCGTCAACAGCATCCCTGATATTCTTCGGTGCTTTATCCACCTGAAGTCTGAACTGATTTACAAGACCACTTCCGAGCCATATTACATCCTTGAATGTAGTATGAGTTCTGACCCAATCCTTGTTTGCAGCACTGTTCAGATAACTTCCTGCATCACTTATTGCAAAATAAATATTGTACTTCTGATTGATATGGTTGATCATATCGTAGAAATTTGTCTTGTTATCTCCGTCAAGTACATCATCAAGGTCATTCATCGAATTGATAATGCACAGTACAGGCGAAAAAGCCTGTGTCGGATTTACCTTAAGTTCATTATGTCTTCTAAGCATTTCATTGAATACTGTTGCTGCAACAGTATTAATGTCCTCATTAGAAGATGCGTAGGTGTATTTTTTATAAATATCCGGAATAAATTTATCCATCGGATCAATAACATATACACTTACACCATTTTTCAGTGCTGCAACTTCTGCAAGGCCCTGAGTAAACAACTGGTTTCTTCCGGAGTCACTGAGTATCCAGCTGAGCGGAGATGAAAGAAGCGGATATCCGACAACTGTCATCTTTTCCTTTTCGACACCTATGGGAATAGTGTCTGCAGGCATCTTATTGATTACATTGCCAAGGAATTCAACTTCAACTCTTTCCGGGAGTACAGGTATACGAGGTGCGCATTCGCCTTTCCAGGCTTCGCTGATTGACTTGCAGGTCTGCCTGAGATGCTGGACCTCATTCTCCAGTGCACATCTGGCAATCTGGAACTCATAAACATTTTCTTTCTTGAAAATACCTCTTCCAAGATGAGCGGCAGGTACCATGCCTCCGACATTGCCAAGGATTGACGAATAGTCAAGAGCATCGTTCATTCTGAGGACAAGTATCTGTCCAAAGTTCTGAAGTGTTCTGTGTCTTAATGCACCGGCAGACTGCGCAGTAACGACAAAGTAGATTCCTCTCTTTGCGCCTTCTCTTGAATAGAAAGCAATACTTTCTTCAACATCGTAGCTTTCTATCAGACCTGTATAGTTATGTATAAGAACAACTATAGCAGGCAATGAATCTCCTGACATCTGCTGATACGATGTGTAATCTCCGCCATATTCCTGAAGCAGCTGTTTTCTCTTTTTAAGCTCTGAAGCAAGAATCTTGAAAAGATTTTCAACTTTTTCTTCTTCATCAGGCAATACAATATCACCGACATGAGGTGCATTATTGAATACTGATAATGTCTGCGCCGCAAAGTCAAGCGCATAAATATTGACCTGATCCGGAGTATACTGAGTGATAAGCGAATACATAAGGGATGTAGCAAAAGTTGTTTTACCGCCGCCTGATGCGCCGTATACCGCAACATTTCCTACAGTTTCAAAATTGAGAGCAAATGCTTCCTGCTTCTGAAGTTCGGGTATATCGTACTCACCTATTACAGGAACAACACTCTTTCCGCTTCGTACTCTGTACTTTGTAAGAACATCTTCCACACTCATCAATGCAGGCATTGACGGACACCAAAGCATCCTCTGCTTAAAGCCTTCCTGCTTTACAAGAGTAGATATGTACTTGGTTATTGCGTCAAGCTGGCTCATCAGCTCGCCGCCTCCGCCGCTACTCATTCTGAGCTGTTTAAGTATCTTACCGGTATTGGAAACAAGCGTAATACCATTATCAATCTGCTGTTCAACTCTGTCAGAGGGCATATATTTTGCTCCCGACCATGCAGACTGTCCAAGCTTGAACAGTTCATTGTTGCCAACCTGCAGATAGAAACGACCTGTTACGGTAATTTCAGATGCCTCAGGACGCTTGAGCATTTCCATACTGTCCTGCTTATCCTGAACCTTAAGACATACTCTGAATCTGGTGTTACTTACGATCTGATCATCAACAACACCGGTAGGTTTCTGAGTTGCAAGAATAAGATGAACACCCAAGCTTCGTCCGATTCGAGCGGTAGAAATAAGCTCTGCCATGAATTCGGGCTGTTGTGCCTTAAGCTCTGCAAACTCATCTGAGATAATTATAAGGTGTGGTAACGGCTCGGTCACAGACCTTTCACGATAAAGTCTCTGGTACTTATAAATATCGATGTTACTCATACCGATCTTCTTACTTGTCTGAGTAAACAGCGCCTGTCTGCGTCGAAGTTCACTCTTAATGGAAACAAGTGAACGATTGATTTCAGAGCCATCAAGGTTTGTGATAATACCTGCTGTATGGGGCAGCTTATCAAATGCCTTTGCCATTCCGCCGCCCTTATAGTCGATAAGAATGAATGCAACTTCACTAGGATGATAGTTGATTGCCATTGCAAGGATATAACTCATTATAAATTCACTCTTACCGGAACCGGTGGTACCTGCAATAAGACCATGAGGACCATGTGCCTTTTCATGAATATTAAGGCTGAATTTTTCGCCGTATTCATCAACGCCTATTACAGCATCGAGAGAAGTTGTAGGATCGTTTTCCTTCCATCTTGAAAGGATATTCAGGTATTCAATTCGTCCAACATCATACGCCTCAGTAAATGTCAGAGCTGTAGGCATCTTGTACTGTTCATTGTTTTCATCAAGGGTAATATTAGCAAGAGTAATCGCATACTCTTCTTCATTTCGTCCGTTGAAGAATTCAGGAACAAACTCAACAAATTTACCGGAAATATCATCTCTGTCGTAAATTCTTGATCTCTGAGAGGAAAGCTCAATTATTCTGTTGCATTCCTTCGGGAGATTTTTAAGTTCATCGTACATTGCAAGAACAGAGAATCCATAGTATTTTCTGTTTTTGTAAATAAGCTTCATGAAATCAGCACGTTCAGCCAGAGACTGATCAAGGGCAAATACAACATACTGAGGAGTATCTGTGCTGTCATAGTCACGTCTGTTGACTCGTGCAGAAATCTCCCTTTCCATAAAGGATGAGAGGTCCTTTATTTCTGATGATGTAGTTGCCATGAAACGAATATTGTGCTCGTCATTCCAGATATGAGGCAGCCACTTGGCAAAATCCCAGGATTTATCTGCTTCGTTACAGATAATAATAACCTTTACTTCGTCGTAACTGTGAAGTGCAACAAGCTGGAAAAGAAGGCTTTTCGCAAACTGAACGGTATCACTTCTTCTGCCTATTACACCGGTTATTGCATCTTCTCTTAGAGGCAGTGTAATAGGAACATTCTTCAGCATATGAGGCTGCTCTGAAAGTTTATATTGCATTTCCTGCAGACTGTCCTCTTCAAGTGTAAACTTTCTTTTCTGACACTTTATATCACAGTCAAGAGGAAGTGAGCCTCTGCCAAGTCTGAGGGTCAGGAAATCATTGTGCGAAGCTGTTCTTTCCCAGAGATTTCTCTGAACCAGTTTGATTCTTGACAGACATACATCTATCGGAACAAAATTCTCATTGAGTATCTCGCTCTGATAGCTGCTTTCATTGTTAAGCTCAGCCTTTATGGAATTCAGGTATGCCTGATATTTTTCCTGGCGCAGTGCTTCCTTCTTTTCTCTCTTTTTCTTTTCGTAATTTTTGATTATTGTCGGCCACAGAAGCGTACCGCACAGCATGGCAAATGCCATTACAAGCATCGGTAGAGAACTCATCAGATCTGTTTTTTTATTGATAAGATTTATTACCGATGTTGACGCCATTGTAAGCGATGCCAGACCCATTGTTGCAGAAGGACCTATGGTAAGAAGCAGAGGCATCTGCTCTGTAACCTGGCTTGCTGGTGGTGGGTCTATGTTGATTTCAAGAGTTTTGATATCTCTCTTGAATCGGGGGGACCTGTAGAATTTGATCTTATTATCCGAAGTTTCAATAGACGGAGCTCTCTGAATAATTTCCTGACGTTTAAACGGAGTGAATCCGCTGTTGTTTATCTTCACTTTATGATCAGGATTATTTAGAGCAATAAAACCCTTGCCGATAATAATCTTCATACCCATGATGTAAATTACATCACCGGGTCTGAGAGGTGCTTCAATTACTCGCTTATCATTTACAAATGTACCGTTGCTGCTCTTGTTATCTCTGATTCTTATAGCACCCTTATCAATAATGAGCATTGCATGGGAAGAAGAAGCAAAAGCATTTGCAAATACAATATCATTTGAAGGGTCTCTTCCAATTTTAAATATTGCAGACGTCGGCAGCAGAAACTTTCTGTAACGTTTTCTGTCCTCTGTCACTTCCTCACAATATAGAAGTGCGTCTTCGTTTGTTGCTGTAATTTTGATCTTATAAAAGCACAGCGGCTTCAATGCACATTCATGTACTGCAGAGCCATCCTGTCGGCAAACATATGCTTCCTTCGTGGATTTCAGTATCCATGAATCACCGGCTGCTTCGACACTCATTATCTGAACAATACGATTATCGAACTTCTTGAGTTTTATCCAATACTGGCCCTGAATTTTCTCAGGGATCGACTGGGTATGGATAGAGTCCTTACACATTAATGTCAGAATCATTTAATCACTCCATGTGCAATAATCTAATATAATTCAAATCAGGAATCCACATACATTATCAGAGCTGGAATGTTGTCCCTCTCGCCTCTCGAAATCATCTTATCTATCATTTTCTCGCTCGAAACAACAATACTGCTTCCCTTATCTTTCCTCTGACTCATCAACATCTCAGACAATTCATGATGCTTCAGATTATGGTACATACCGTCAGAACAAAGAAAGAAAACATCGCCCTGATTGTATTCTCCTTTATAGTAATGAATCTGAGGATTTATTCTTACTCCAATGCACTGTGTAAGTATATGCCTTTCTTTGCATCTCTCATATTCAATCTGATTTATCTCTCCTCTGCGCATTCTGACTGCAGCAAGAGAATCATCTTCAGTTCTCTGTTCAAGTGCTTCTGAAAGACAATATACACGCGAATCACCGACATGAAGAATTTAATTTTTTCCATTTCTCATATACAGAACAGAAGCAGTGGTTCCAATCCTGAGTCCTTTCAATACCTGAGAATGTCGTCAGTATTTGTATTCAAAAGAACATCGGCAAGCCTGTTTATCATCTGATTGATAAATAGGGCTTTTTGAGTTATATACATTATCATACCAGGCTTTGAATGAATCACATATCTTTCTGTTTGCAACAGCTCCATCCGAAAGCCCCATGCCATCGCAAAGAACGGCAATAGCTAAGGATTCTATGTGAGTATCGATTGCATCAGAAAATCAGCAATCCTGATTTTCGCTTCTTTCAACGCCTTTATCAGATGCCCAGCCGTTCACAATACGCATATAAGCCCCTCTGTTAATTATCATCGCTCAAAAAATCTGTAGCAGAACTTATTGAATTTAATTACATCCATGTGCTTAAGCATTACAGGAACATGTGGGCTTATTACTCTGTCATTGACATAGGTTCTGTTGGTTGATCCAAGATCGATAACAGAACATCCGAGATCACTTCTGTGAATCTCTGCATGTCTGCCGGAAACAGTTACTTCATCAATGCGCATATCATTGCTGGGAGCTCTTCCGATTGTCAGTCTTTCGCCGCTGATATATACTCTTGCTCCTTCTGTTGTATTATCAATAGGTGTAAGATACGGAATATCTCCGCCATAGCCAAATGCATTATTATTGTTATTGAAGAGGACCTGTGTTCTTCTGTCCTGATCATACACCGGGTCAGCTGCAGCATTGTTGGGCATATATGCGCCGGCCATACCCTCCGGAATATATTCATGATTCATATCTACAGCAGCAATGGGAATATCATTGAAGTTATCCGCAAACTGTTCAAAACTCGGAATATCCGGCACAGGATTTCCTGCATAAGAAGGTTCCGGAATATTAAATTCAGGTACTTCAGGTTCTTTTACAGGTGCAGCCTTCATGGGTGCTCCGCTACCAAAGGTTGCAATAAGTTCGTTTTTAAATCCTGAGATTGTGAATTCCTCATGAGCAGTTTTTTCAATGATAAATCCTACAAGCTCATATGCTCCATCGCTCTGAACATTGAGTGCCATGCGCTTAAGCAGAGTTGCCATTGTATTCTGTGTATCTATATCTCCTGAATCAACAGGCAGGCAGATAAATCTGACAGATTTATCGTACATGCTGAGATAGATATTTGAATAATCAAATACAATCTGTTTTTCATCAACACCAAGAGCAATAATCTTCTCTGCAGTTTCAAGCATTTTAACAAGGAAATCATAAAACTCTGTCCTGTTGTATGTATTCTCTGACATTTCATCAATCAGAGTAACCGATCCAAGAACATCGTAATTTATGGTATTTGACTCTGTAAGATCTCTTGATGCAGGAACCACATATATGCCATTATGATTCAATGTACTGTAGAGTTCCGGAATAATATTCACATTATTCTCGAAAACACATGAAACAATTGAATTTTCTTTTTTCAGAATTTCATATCTCATTTGTATTTTCCTTTCATTGTGTATAATAAATATAATTATCATACTAAATTTTTCACAAATAAATACGACACAAACGTGTTTATATTATGATAAGCCTACAAATGATACAAGTCAATAAAAACTTGGCAAAAAAATAAACAAAATTAGATAAAAATTTTCTATCCGATACTTATTACGTCTGTTTTCTCATCGCAAATACATACTAATATCTGTTATTTACTGCTCTTTTTTCGTTTCACGATAATAATACAAACATTACAGAATCCCTTAAAACTGAATTCAGAAATGAAAGCGTCCGACTCAAGAGCCAGGAAGCAAAGATGAAAGCATTTTGCAAAGAGAAGGATCTTCTCGTGCAGAATGAACGTGTACAGGTGCAAGGCTTCGGACGAAGTCAGGCACAGAAGGCTGTTTGGGCAAATAAAAGCTCATTGAAATCTCCTGATAAATCAGGTATAGTTAAAAGAGGTAAAGGTAGCGGAAAAAAATCAAATTCATCAATCAATACACGTCAGCGAGTTCATTCAATTGGAAGCATCGATATCAATGATGAACAAGCTGTTGAAGCTGTAATGAGGAAGTTTGAATCTCACTACACCTTAAAACCGATTGAGTATGCTTGTGTTATAGATAAGCACGGTAAAGTCTATATCGCTAGAGGTGGTGAGCTCGGTGTTGACACAAGTGTTATGCTCGGTGACAGAATGTGCGGAAGCATCAGTGTTCACAATCATCCTCCCGGAACAAGCCAATATTCATTCAGCTTAGACGAAGACTTCGGTTCATTCTTCGAAAGTGGAGAACGAATAATGAGAGCATATGACGAGCTCTACGGTTATGAAGTTATTCGCTCCGAAAGCATGCCCACATGGGAAGATTTTAATAAATTTTATTCTGAAAACAGATATAATTACTCCGCTTTATCTCAGTACGGTTTAGATATGGAAAACTATGGAACTCAGTATATACACGCACTTACATCTTTTACCTGCGAACACTTTGGCGTAATTTATAGGAGGTGGAGCAATGACAAAAGATGAAAAAATTTCGCAAATCCTCCGAGAGTGTCAGGAGAAGGAGGATCAAATAAGGGCTGAATTTTGGGCGGCTCATGGAGGACGTCCAAATGGATACTCCGTTGTTCCTCAGGAGCTCTTCAAGGAAGTCAGAGCAGAGTTAAAGAGAAAGTGGAAAGAGATTGAAGACGAATACGCAAATTCGTAAGAATCAATTTTCCATATTTTTGATTCTTATTTAACTTGCCAAAAAACGCACGCATGTGATTTTTTCGCATTACCGTGCGTTTTTCTTACTTGACAGTAACTTGCTGCTTATTCCATTAACCTGCATATTTGAATCAAACATGCAGGTTATCACAACTCAATAACCTTAAGCATCTTGTGTTCTACGTTATAGAACATGGGGTGCTTTTTGTTTACCAAATTTTGCATATGTCGGGTGCGTAATTACCGACACGGCTTGAGGTGCGACCTCGTAAAAAAGCGTAGCCGAGAAGGAGCAAACATGAAAAGAGAAGATCTTACAAACCTCGGACTGACCGATGAGCAGGTATCATCTGTCATGGACATCTACGGCAAAAGCGTTGAAAAGCTGAAAACTGATGTATCCACACTGACAACCCAGCTCAACACCGCAAGAGGTCAGCTCACCGAGGCAAACACAAATCTCGAAAGCTTTGATTCTGAATGGAATGCCAAGAATAAAATGAAAAAGCATTCTTTAACAGCTGAAAAGTTATAATGATAAAGTAGAATAAAAACAACACCGCCTATTCCCTATCTATGAATTGGCGGTGTTTATGTTTTGACCTGTATTTTGACCTGTATTTTGACCTGTACGCAAACGTATTTGAAGGAATCATAATGTATTTACAAGATATAATAAAAAGCTTGAAAATCCGCATTATTAATGCGAAATTCCAAGCTTTTCTTATGGCGCGCCCAAAGGGATTCGAACCCCTGACCTTTTGGTTCGTAGCCAAACACTCTATCCAGCTGAGCTATGGGCGCATACGCAACTCGTGATTGCTAAGATATAATAGCACTCTGACTCGATAATGTCAAGTAAAAAATGCAAAAATTTGAATTATTTTTTATCTTTTTCAAATGACCGCCTGTGCCGAAAGCACAGGCGGTCTGAGACATTATTTCTTAAGCTTTTTAGCAGCCTTTTTCTCCTGCCAGTTTACCCAAAGAATATTGGAAATGAACAGTGAGCTGTAGCATCCGGAGATGATACCGAAGAGCATGGGAACTGCAAAGCTGAGGATGGAGCTGATTCCGAAAATAACAGCAACCACAACAACAGCAAGTACAGACATAAGGAATGTAAGGTTTGTATAAATGGTACGTGCGAGGGTCTCATTTATACTTCTGTTGACAAGCTGTGCAACAGGAACCTTGGGACCGAGCTTCTTCTTGTTCTCTCTTACTCTGTCGTAGATAACGATTGTAGAGTTAAGAGTGTAACCTATAATAGTAAGAATAACAGCAACGAAGTTATCATCAATGGGGAATCCAAAGACAACAAATGCAGTGAATGCTACAAAGCAGTCATTGATAACAGCCACGATAGCTGTAAGACCTGCAGAAATACCACCGATCTTTCTGAATCTGAATGCAACATACAGAACCATAAAGAAGGATGCAACAGCCATTGCAACAAGGCACTTTGCAAAGAATTCCTTACCCATTACAGGGTCAACAGAGCTGACAGAGCTGACTGCAAAATCAACATTGGGATACTTGAGTTCAAGTGCTTCTTCAACCTTTGCACCTGCATCCTTGCTTACAGCACGATTATCTGCAAGATTGATGGTAACAGCCTTTTCTGTAGTACCGTCGGTACGCATTCTTGAACTGAATGATACAGTTACATCGCCGTTAAGCATCTGAGATGCAATATTTCTTATCTCTTCCTTCTCAGGCTCAGTTGCATCAGAAGCAACGATGCCAAGTTCAGAAGGATCGGGCATTGCGTACTTATCTGTTTCAGTTACAATTTCTGTAGAAGTGACCGTTCCAGAGGGAACAGTAATCTCTGTGGATGTAACATCCTCTGCAGATGCAACAATCTCTGTAGAAGTAACAACAGGCTCAGCAGAAATTGCTTCATCAGTAGGTGTGACATCAGTTTCAGATCTATCAGTACTTGTTACTTCATCAACAACAAGTCGGAGGC